>NZ_CP122537.1:3007381-3320675 GCF_029853695.1 Jannaschia sp. GRR-S6-38 | reverse complement strand
ACTTGCCGCCGATCTCGAAGGCGGTCAGCGCGCCGAGGTCCGGGACCTGCAGGGCGGTCTTCGCGATATCGGCGACCATCGACTGGAAATCGGCGTTCTTGGCGACGAAATCGGTCTCCGAATTCACTTCGACCGCGACGCCGTTGCCGCCCTCGACGGCCACGGCCACCAGGCCCTCGGCCGCGGTGCGGCCCGACTTCTTCGCGGCCTTCGCCAGGCCCTTGGTGCGCAGCCAGTCAACGGCGGCTTCCATGTCGCCATCGGTCTCGGTCAGCGCCTTCTTCGCGTCCATCATGCCTGCGCCGGTGGTGTCGCGCAGTTCCTTCACCATGCTCGCGGTGATCGCCATGATCCTGTCTCCTGTAAAATGGAATGTCGGGCGCGGCTCGGATGAGCCGCGCGCCGTAAGCCTTTGGAAAGGCGGGCTTCAGGCCTCGGCCTTCGCCTCTTCGCCGGGCGTGTCCTCGGCGGGGGCGGCGGCCTCTTCGGCCACGGCCTCCTCGGTCTGGCCCTCTTCCATCGCGCCGATATCGACGCCGGCGGCGCCGAGCTGGGCGGACATGCCGTCGAGCGCGGCGCGGCTGACCAGATCGCAATAGAGCGCGATGGCGCGCGCCGCGTCATCGTTGCCGGGGATGATGTAGTCCACGCCGTCGGGCGAGCAGTTGGTGTCGACCACGGCGACGACCGGGATGCCCAGCTTCTTGGCTTCGGCGATGGCCAGGTCTTCCTTGTTCACGTCGATGACGAAGAGCAGGTCCGGCAGGCCGCCCATTTCGCGGATCCCGCCCAGCGACGCCTGCAGCTTCGTCTGGTCGCGCTCCATGCCGAGGCGCTCCTTCTTGGTCAGGCCCTCGCCGCCCTGCTCCATCGCTTCGTCGATGGATTTCAGACGGTTGATCGAGTTCGAGACCGTCTTCCAGTTGGTCAGCGTGCCGCCCAGCCAGCGGTGGTTCATGTAGTATTGCGCGCAGCGCTCAGCGGCGTCGGCGATCGGCTTCTGCGCCTGGCGCTTGGTGCCGACGAAGAGGATGCGGCCGCCCTTGGCGACGGTGTCGCGGACGGCCTGCAGCGCGGCGTCCAGAAGCGGGACGGTCTGCGTCAGGTCGACGATGTGAATCCCGTTCTTGGCGCCGTAGATATACGGCCCCATGCGGGGGTTCCAACGCTGGGTCTGGTGGCCGAAGTGAACGCCGGCTTCGAGAAGCTGACGCAGCGAGAAATCAGGCAGAGCCATGCTCGTGATCCTTTCCGGTTTGATCCTCGGCGAGGGATCAGAGCGTGATGCTCAACCGGTGGACCGCCCGGGGATGTCTCCCCCGGGGGCCCGCCCCCGCCTGTGAAGTGCGCGTCTCCTAGGCCATGGGCGGAGCGGCTGCAAGGGGGCGAAACGCGTGGGTGATCCGCGGGTGATCCACGGGTGATCTGCGTCATACGTCATTCGCGCACCGTTCCCAGCCAGATCGGCCGGAACGGTGCGAAATGCGGGATCAGGGGATGATGCGGTTGTATTTCGCGCCTTCCAGCGAGGCCCCGGCCAGGAGGCCCGCCTGCCCGAAGACGACCGCGATGACCGGGGTCAGCAGCTCGGTCGTGCCGGTCGTCAGCGCGTTGCCGCGCGACGGCACCGCGTATTCGAGGTCGGCGCCCGCGGTCCAGCCCTGCGAGGTGCGGAAATTGTTCAGCGCGGGCTGGGTCATGAAGAACAGCGCGTGGCTGTATTGCTGCCCGCCCGCCTGCAGCCCGAAGCTGGCCGCGGTGGTCGAGTAGTAATCCACCGTCACCCCGTCGATGCGCAGCACGCCGCGCCCATAGGCGCCGCCGAGGAAGAGCCCGCCCTCGGTCACGACCGGCATCATCAGGATGCCCGCGGCCTTGGAGGCCAGGACCTGCGTGTCGGGCAGCGTGTCGTACATGAAGTTGAAGGCGGCGTCGGCCCGGGCGTCGATGCGCTGGGCCCCGTCCGATCCGATGCCGTTGCCACAGGCGGCGAGCGCCACCGGTGCAGAGGCGGCCGCGAGGAAGCGGCGGCGCGTGAATGCGGTCATTGTGCTGTGATCCTGTCCAAGTCTGCTTGCCCATGCCGGGGTCTGGCGCCCCAGTCTGGCGCGAGGATAGCAAGCGGGGTGCGGGTTGTCGACGGTCGAGGGGACAGGCGCCGGAAGACCCGCCGGGAACGGCCACGTCCGGCCGGTCTGGCCCATGGCCGAGGGCTACGCGGTGAGAACGTCCGGCGGGGCGGCGGCGCGGCGGTTCAGCCGGACCCGTCCGAGCGCACCGGGTTCACGAGGCTGTCGAAATACTTCGCCTGGATGAACTCCAACTGGCGGCGCAGTTCGTCCTCGGGGATGGTGAAGCCCACCTCCTCCCAGAGCGGATCGACCCAGCCGGGGTTCGGGATCCGCAGGATGGTAACATCGCCACCGACATCCTCGCGCATCGGGCGGATCAGCGGATCGAGGCGGGAATTGAAGCGCTGGTAGGCCTGGAACAGCTCCCAAAGCGTCGGGCGTCCGCCGCCGGCTTCGTCGGGGAGCGGCATCTTGACCTTGGCGTCGGGGTCTTCGCAGACGCCCGCCGGCTCCCAGGGGGGCGGCATCGCCTCGCCCACGTCCGACTTGGCCTCGGCCGCGGCGCCGGATGCGGCGAGGCCTTCGAGGATCGCGCCCAGCAGGCCGAAGAGCGGATGCGCGCCCGGCTGCGCCTCGGGCCCGCCGGCGGCGGCGGTGACGATCGCCGCGGTCTGCGCGTCCTTCTCGGCGCGGGCATTGTCGCGGCCTTCCTGCGAGACGCTCGCGCCGGGCAGGCGGTATTCGTCGAAGGGGCCGAGCGCGCCGCGCATCAGCGGCCCGAACCCGGGCAGCATCCCGGTGTTCGACGGGGACGGGAGGTTGGCGTAGATCGCGTTGCGGATGCCGTCGGGATAGAGCTTGGAGATGAATTCGGTGAAGGGGCCGGTGCGCGCGCCGGGATAGTGGAAGCCGGTCCGGGCCGCGTCGAGCCGCGCGGCGATGCCCTCCATCCCCGGCAGGCCCAGCGCCGGGTGGCGGCGGTCGCGCGGCGCGCCGAAGAGCGCAGCCAGACGCTGCATCGGCTCGGCCCCGAGATCGACGAGATCGATGATGAAATCCGGCTTGGCGACGCCCTTGCGCGCGGGCACGATCGCGCGGCCCACGGCCAGTCCCTCGCGGAAGGCGGGGGTGTTGTAGGCCGCGGCGGCGGACATGGCCGAGAGATAGATCGAGTCGACCCCCTCGGGCCCGTGTTCGCGCAGGAATTCCGAGATCAGCGGCAGCGTCCGGTCGGCCACGCCGCGCGGGTTCAGCATCATGTGGCCCAGCATCAGGCCCGTCGCCTCGGCATGGCGGCGCGGCGCATCCTCGAGCCAGGCGCGGCGGAGCGCGCCGAGCGCGCGGGAGACGGAGCGGAGATTGAGGACGAGGGACAGGGACATGGCGCGCCTCCGGACGGGGCGGCGGCGGGGTGCCGCGCGCCCTGCCCCATGGAGCCGCGCCGGGGCGCGCCTGTCCTTGACGGTCGTCAATCGCGCCTTTGCGCCGCGGTCAGGCCACCTTGGCGGGCGCGGTGGCGAGGGATTTCTTCGGGTCGAAGAAGGGCCGGTCCACGATCTCGGCCCGTGTCGGCCGGCCGTCGACGGCGACTTCGACCGACGCGCCCAGAACGGCCTGTTCGGCGTCGATTAGCGCGAGCGCGATGTTCCGGCCCAGCCGCGGGGAATGGACGGCGGAGGTGACCTTGCCGACGTGGCGGCCGCCGGCCGAGACGGGCCAGAAGACGGTGTTCGGCGTGGCCAGGCGGTCACCGCCGATCACGAGGCCCACCTGCTTGCGGCGGATCCCCGCGTCGCGGATGCGGGCCAGGGCGGGCTTGCCGATGAAGTCGATATCGCTGTCGAGATCGACGAGACGCCCGAGCCCCAGCTCGAACGGGTTGGTCCCGGGATCCATGTCGGCGTGATAGGACAGCATCCCCGCCTCGATCCGGCGGATGGTCGACGTGTGGCCGGGCTTGAGGCCGAAGGGCGCGCCGGCGGCCATGATCCGCTCCCACAGCTCGTCGCCGCGCGATCCGTCGCGCAGGTAGATCTCGTATCCCAGCTCGCTCGACCAGCCGGTGCGGGAGACGACGAGCGGGATGCCGTCGAGATCGAGCTCGCGCAGCCAGTAGTAGCGCAGGTCGAGGATCGCGTCGCCGAAGAGCGCCTGCATGATGTTGCGCGATTGCGGGCCCTGGAGCTGCAAGGGCGAGACGTCGGGTTCGCGGATCGTGACGTCGAGGCCGGAATGGACCGCCACGCCCTGCGCCCAGAGCAGGATGTCGCTATCGGCCAGCGAGAGCCAGAAATGGTCAGGCCCGAGCCGCAGCGCCACGGGGTCGTTCAGGATGCCGCCCTCGGCATTGGTGATCAGGACGTATTTGCACTGGCCCACGGCCATCTGGCTCAGGTCGCGCGGGGTCAGCATCTGCACGAAGCGGGCGGCATCGGGGCCGGTGATCTCGACTTGGCGCTCGACGGCGACGTCGCAAAGGATCGCGTCGTTGACGAGGTTCCAGAAGTTTTGCTCCGGGTCGCCGAAATCGCGCGGGATATACATGTGGTTGTAGACCGAGAAGCCCTTGGCGCCCCAGCGGACGGTCGCGTCGAAATAGGGCGATTTGCGGATCTGCGTGCCGAAGCCGAATTGCTGCGCATTGGTCATGGCGCGGGCCCTTTCCGTGTCGTGCTCGGCCGGGAGATGCGGCCGAGCCGGGCGATGTCAAAGCGCGGGATGCCGCGCCCGCGTCGGCCGGATCGAGGCAAGCGCGCGAGACGTCCCGCGATTTCCGCAGGTAGGGCCAGCGCGGACGGGGCGCATCGGCGGAAGCGACGCAATGCGGGACGGAATCGTCAGGGCCCGGGGGCGCGTCAGTCGGTCGCGGGCGCGATCAGCCGTTGGGCTTCGCCCAAGGGTCGTCCGAGCGATCGGGCTCCGGCTTGGCCTCGGCCGGCGGGCGGGTGCCCGCGGGGGCGAGGGCCGGGAAGGCGGCGGCGAAGCGGGCGGCCTGGCGCTGGGTCCATCGCAGGTCGAGCCGCGTGCCGTCCTCGGCCTGGCGCTCGGCCTGGACGGCGCCCTGCTCGTGCAGCCAAGCGCGGGCGCGGCCCGCGTCGTAAGGCAGGCGCAGCGTGACCTCGGCCAGGGTCTCGGTCAGCTCGCCCGCGACCCGGTCGAGCAGCGCGTCGAGCCCCTGCCCCGTCAGCGCGGAGCCGAGATAGACGTCGTCGCGCCGCGCGGCGAGGTTTCGCGCGGTCTCGGCAGCTTCCGCGTCGAGCAGGTCGGCCTTGTTCCACAACTCCAGCCGCGGGATCGCGGGGTCGGTGCCGAGCGCTTCGAGGATCTCCTCGACATCGCGGGCCTGCGCCTCGGTCTCGGGATGCGAGATGTCGCGGACATGGACGATCAGGTCGGCGTCGAGCACCTCCTCCAGCGTGGCGCGGAAGGCGGCGACGAGCTGGGTGGGCAGGTCGGAGATGAAACCCACCGTGTCCGACAGGATGACGCGCGTGTCATGCGGCAGGTCGACGGCGCGCATCGTGGGGTCGAGCGTGGCGAAGAGCATGTCCTTGGCCATCACCTCGGCCCCCGTCAGGCGGTTGAAGAGCGTGGACTTGCCGGCATTGGTGTAGCCCACCAGCGCCACGACCGGATAGGGCACCTTGGCGCGGGCGGCGCGGTGCAGCTCGCGGGTCTTGACGACCTTTTCGAGCTGGCGACGCAGCTTGACCATCTGTTCGTCGATGGCGCGGCGGTCGGCCTCGATCTGGGTCTCGCCGGGGCCGCCGACGAAGCCGAGCCCGCCGCGCTGCCGCTCCAGGTGGGTCCAGGCGCGCACGAGGCGCGTGCGCTGGTAGCTGAGCGCGGCCAGTTCGACCTGCAGCACGCCCTCGCGGGTGGCGGCGCGGTCGGCGAAGATCTCGAGGATGAGGGAGGTGCGGTCGAGGAGCTTGACCTTCCATTCCTTCTCGAGATTGCGCTGCTGGACGGGGCTGACCGTGCCGTCGATGAGGACGAGTTCGACCTCGTCGGCCTCGATCCGGGCGCGCAGCTCCTCGACCTTGCCGGTGCCGAACAGGAGGCCCGGATGCGGCTTGGGCAGGCGCACGACCTCGGCACCCGCGACCTCGAGCCCCGGCAGGGCATGGGCGAGCGAAACGGCTTCTTCCAGCGCGAGCTTGGGCGCACGCCCGCTGCGATCGCCGGCCCGCATGTCAGGATGCAGGATCAGCGTGCGGGTGGGCTTCGCTTCGGTGGAGTGGGTCTGGTCAGGAGGATCTCGCCAGAATCGTCCTCGCCCGAATAGAGGTTGATCGGCTGCGCCGGCATCACCGTCGAGATCGCGTGCTTGTAGACCAGCTGGGACTGACCGTCGCGGCGCAGCAGCACGCAGAAATTGTCGAACCAGGTGATCACGCCCTGAAGCTTCACGCCGTTGATCAGGAAGATGGTGACGGGCACCTTGGTCTTGCGGACGTGATTGAGAAATGCGTCCTGCAAATTTTGCTTGTCGGCCATAATTGCCCCCAGTTCATCGCGCCCTTCGCGGACGACTCCTCTTTATCCCGTAGGTTTATGATGTGGGTCCGAGGATTATTCCAGCCCCCGCGTGCGATTCCAGCGCCTGCGGGGCGATCGGTGCTCAGTTGCGCCAGAAATCGGGGTTGAAGAGCGCGATCAGCGCCAGCGTCTCGAGCCGGCCGACCACCATCGCGGCGGCCCAGACGGCCTTGGTGGCGTCGGGCAGCCCGTTGAGACCCTGCGCGTCGATGCCCGCGACCTGCGCCAGCGGGCCGGTGGTCGACAGGCCGGCCGTGGCCATGATGACGCTGGCGCCGAAATCGAGCCCGGTGGCCGTGAGGCCGAGCGTGAAGGCGGCGACGGTGAGCGCGTAGAGCATGAAGAAGATCCAGGCCGCCTCGATCCCGCGGGACTTGATGTGGCGATGCGCGCCGCGACCGCCGGCGATGGAATGGGGGTGGACCAGCAGGTTCATCTCGCGCCTTCCATGGGCGTAAAGCGCGTAGATCCGCAGAAGCTTGACCCCGCCCGCGGTGGTGGCCACGCCGCCGCCGAACATGGCGAGCCCCACCAGCAGCACGGCCGGGGTTTCGAGCCCGGACCAGGTGCGGGTGGCGGCCCAGTCGGCGCTCTGGAAGCCGGTGGTGGTGAGGAAGGATAGCACCGTGAAGGCCGAGCCCCAGAGCGCGCGCAGCGCCGCGCCGATATCGGTGATGGCATCGACCCCGAAGGCCCCGATCCAGTGCCGCGCGAAGAGCGCCAGCGTGACCGAGACCACGATTAGCACCGCGATGCGCATCTCGCGATCCTGCGTCAGGCGCACGACCTGCTCGGGATGCAGGTCGGCGGTGAAGGTCTGCCGGCTGACCGCGAAGAACAGGAAGGCGAAGATCGCGAGCTCGCCCCAGCGGCCGGCATCGGCGGCCACGAGCGAGCCATCGGCGCTGATCCCCGAGGTGGCAAGCGTGGACATGGCGTGGATCAGCGCGGGCGTCGGCGCCTCGCCCGCCGCGACGAGCAGCGCCCAGAGAAGCGCCGTCAGTCCCGCGTAGATCGGCACCAGCGTGGCGGCGTGGCGCATCAGGCGCACTTCGGGGTCGGCGGCGCGCATGATGCCGAGGCCGCGTTCGGAGACGCTGTCGGCGCTATGCGTCACCTCGAACCCGCCGAGCCGCAAGGGCGCGAGGATGGCGACGGCGGCGACCCAGATCATCAGCCCGCCCTGCCAGGCCACCAGCCCGCGCCACAGATGCGCGGTCTCGGACAGCCGGTCGGGGAGGTAGAGGCTGCCGCCGGTGGTGGTGAGCGCGGCGACCATCTCGACATAGAGGTTGATCCAGCGCGTGGCGGGCAGGATCTCGCCCAGCGGGAGGGCTGCGACGGCGGGCAACGCGACGAAGGTGGCCAGAAGCGCGACGAGATGGCTGCGGGTGACATTGGTCGAGCGGTGGCGGCTGATCGCGACCGAGACCGCGGCGATGATCGCCAGCAGCATCGTGCCCCAGTAGAAGAAGGCGCGCGCCTCGGCATGGGCGTCGCGCAAGAGCGCGTGGACGGCGGGGATGTACATCGAGGCCGACAGGATGCCCGCCAGCAAGACCAGGAGCGGCACGCGGGCCAGCAGGCCCGTCATCAGAAGAAGTCCACCTGCACCTGCAGAAGCCGCTCGACCTCGGGGACGTCGTCGGACAGCGCGAAGATCACCACGACATCGCCCTCCTCGATCCGGGTGCCGCCCTCGGGGCGGATGACGCGGCCGTCCTCCTTGCCGATGGCGCCGACCAGCGCGCCTTCGGGGAAGGCCACGTCGCGGATGTGGCGGCCGGCCAGCGGCGAGGTGGACATGACCTGCGCCTCGATCACCTCGGCCTCGCTGTCGCCCACCGAATAGACGTTGCGCACCCGGCCGTGGCGGACATGGCGCAGGATCGAGGACACGGTGGTCTGGCGCGGATTGACATAGGCGTCGAGCTGCAGCGGCTCCATCAGGGGCACGAGGGTGGGATCGTTGATGAGCGCGATGGACTTGGCGCAGCCCGCCGCCTTGGCGCGCACCGCGGCCAGAAGGTTCGTCTTGTCGTCGTCGGTGACGGTGAGGACGGCGTCGGCGCGTTCGATCGAGGCCTCGCGCAGCAGCTCGATATCGAGCCCGTCGCCCGACAGGACGATGGTTCGCTCCAGCGCTTCGGCGGCGCGCTCGGCGCTCTTGCGGTTGCGCTCGATCATCTTGGCGCGGATGCGCTCGGGCGCGGCCTCCAGCGCCTCGGCCACGGCGAGCCCGACATTGCCGCCGCCGATGATGACGACGCGTTCCTGCTTGCGGACCTTTTTGCCGAAGATCTCCTGCGTGCGGGTCAGGTCTTCGGAATTGCACAGCACGTAGACCTGGTCGCCGGCCTGGAGCTGGTCGCGCGGCTCGGGCGCGAAGAGCCGGCCGCGGCCCGCGCGGCGCACGCCCACGACGACGGCGCGCAGGGTCGAGAAGAGCTCGGTGAGCTGGCGCAGGGGGGTGTCGAGCACCGGGCAGTCGGCGTCGAGCTTGAGGCCGATGAACTGGGCGCGGCCCTCGATGAATTCCTCGACGTCGAAGGCCTCGGGCGCGCGCAGGCGGCGCAGCGCGGCCTCGGCCACCTCGCGCTCGGGCGAGATCACCACGTCGATGGGCAGGTGGTCGCGGCGGTAGAGATCCGAGCGCACGGCGGCGAGATAGGACTGCGCCCGGAGCCGCGCGATCTTGCGTGGCACGGTGAAGATCGAATGGGCCACCTGGCAGGTGACCATGTTGACCTCGTCGGAATGGGTGGCCGCGATCAGCATGTCGGCATCCTGCGCGCCGGCCCGCTCCAGCACGTCCGGATAGGAGGCGTGGCCGGTGATGCCCTGCACGTCGAGGCTGTCGGTGGCGCGGTGGACGAGGTCGGGATTGTTGTCGACGACGGTGACGTCGTTGCGTTCGCCCGAGAGATGGCGCGCGATCTGCCAGCCGACCTGACCCGCGCCGCAAATGATGACCTTCATGCCGTCATGTCCGGGCCCCGTGTTCCAAGCATGTTGGATAGGCGCGCCCGGGCGGGCGGTCAATCGCCGCCGCGGCGTCGCGGGCGATTGCGGTGCGCGGCGGGTCGGCTATGGTCGGGGAATGACACGATTTCTCGCCCTCGTCCCGCTGCTCGCGGCCTGCGCCATGCCCGCCGCGCGCGACGTCTGGCTGCAGCCCGGGCTGCCGGTCGCCGCGGCGGAGCAGGCGCTGCTCGAATGCCGGGCGGAGGCGCGGGCGCGCTTTCCCGAACGGCCGGGCATCGAGACGACGCCGCGCGTGACGTTGGGCGTCGGCGTGGGCGACGGCGATCTGCGCGGCGGGCTGGGCACGGGGGTCGAGATCTTCAATGTCGATCGCAACGCGGCGCCGCGCGCGGCTTCGGTGGATGCCTGCATGGTCGCCAAGGGCTATAGCGCGGCGCGGCTGCCCGGCTGTTCGGGCACGGTCACGCCGCTGGCCACGCAGCCGTTCGACACGCGCGGCGTCTGCGTGACGCAAGACGGCCGGCTGGCGGGGCGCTGAGGCGCGGACGGTTCGGGCGTCGGAGGGGGGCGCTGCCCCCCGTCCCTTGCGGGCCTCCCCCCGAGGTCTTTCCGGCCAGGGGAAGACGGGGCCGGGCATGGTGGTCCTCTGCCCGCCCCCCCTGCCCTGTCCTAGTCGTCGACGCGGGCCACGCGGGCGCCGCCGCGGGCGGTGGTCACGACGCCCAGCGACTTGAGCTTGCGGTGCAGCGCCGAGCGCTCCATCCCGACGAAGCTGGCGGTGCGGCTGATATTTCCGCCGAAGCGGTTGATCTGGGTCATCAGGTATTGCCGCTCGAAGAGCTCGCGCGCATCGCGCAGCGGCAGGCTGGCCAGCGAGCCGGTCAGCGTCATCTCGCCCTCGTCGCCGCCGCCATCCGACGGGCTGGGCAGCTCGGCCGGCTCGATCGGGCCGGTGCCGTCGCCGAGGATCAGCACCCGCTCGATCACGTTGCGGAGCTGGCGGACATTGCCGGGCCAGCGCATCGTCTGCAGGAGCGCCTTGGTCTCCTCCGACAATTCGCGCAAGGGCAGGCCCTGCGCCTTGTTGAGCGCGCTGATGAAATGGTCGGCGAGGACGGGGATGTCGTCGCGGCGTTCTTCGAGCGAGGGAACCGAGATCGGGACCACGTTGAGACGGTGGAACAGCTCCTCGCGGAAGCGGCCGGCGCGGATCTCGGTCTCGAGGTCGCGATTGGTGGAAGAGATGACGCGCAGGTCGACGCGCACCTTCTCGGAGCCGCCGACGCGCTGGAAGGCCTGCTCGACCAGCACGCGGAGAATCTTCGACTGGGTGCCCGGCGGCATGTCCGCGACCTCGTCGAAATAGATCACGCCCTCATGCGCCTGCTCCAGCAGGCCCGGCTCGACGCCCTTTTCGGGGCTTTCCCGGCCGAAAAGCACGGTCTCCATCCGCTCGGGCTCGATCGAGGCCGAGGAGACGGTGACGAAGGGCGCGTTCGCGCGGTTGGAATTGGCGTGGATGTAGCGGGCCGCGACCTCCTTGCCGGCGCCGGCGGGGCCGGTGAGCATGACTCGGCCGTTCGAGTTCATCACCTTCTTGAGGTTGCCCAGAAGGGACTTGAACGCGCCCGACTGGCCGATCATCTCGGCCGAAGTGGCGTCCTTGCGGCGCAACTCGGTATTCTCGCGGCGCAGCTTGGAGGTCTCCATCGCGCGGGCGACGACGACCATGAGCTGGTCGATGTTGAAGGGCTTCTCGATATAGTCATAGGCGCCCTGCTTGATGGCGGCGACGGCGATCTCGATATTGCCGTGGCCCGAGATGATGATGATCGGCACGTCGGGATGGCTGCGGCGGACCGACTTGAGGATGTCGATCCCGTCCATATCCGAATCCTTGAGCCAGATATCGAGGATCATCAGGCTGGGGGCCTCGTCCTCGATGGCCTTCATGCAGGCCTCGGCGGTGCCGGCCATCCGGCAGGCATAGCCCTCGTCCTCCAGGATGTCCTTGATGAGGCTGCGGATATCGGCCTCGTCATCGGTGATCAGAATATCGCTCATCTCACGGTCCCTCCTCGATGCGGGGCAGCCTTATGACGGCTTCGGCCCCCTTATGTCCGTCCGGCCCCGGCGCCGCGTCGCGCAGCTCCAGCGTGCCGCCATGTTCCTCGATGATCTTCTTGACGATGGGCAGGCCGAGGCCGGTGCCCTTCTCGCGGGTGGTCACGTAGGGCTCGAAGAGCCGCGCGCGGTCCTGCGGCAGGCCGATGCCGGTGTCGGCGATGGTGATCTCGACGCCTTCGGGCGTCTCGGTCATGGCGACGCGGACGCGCTTTTCGAAATCGGTTTCGCCCTTCTCCTCGCGGGTCTCGATCGCTTCGCCCGCGTTCTTGATGAGATTGGTGAAGGCCTGGCCCATCATGGTGGGGTCGAACTCGGCCTTCACGCTGCCCGCGGGGATCTCGGCTTCGAGCGCGACCGGCTCCAGCGCGGCGCGCTGCAGGGTCACTGTCTCGCGCAGGAGTGCGGCGATGTCGCCGCGCTGGCGTTCGGGCTCGGGCATGCGGGCGAACTTGCTGAACTCGTCGACGATGCGCCGCAGGTCGCCCGCCTGGCGGACGATCACGTCGGTCAGCTCGGCCAGCTTGGCGGCACTTTCGGGCTCCAGCTCGCGGCCGAAGCGGCGCTTGACGCGTTCCGCTGAGAGCTGGATCGGGGTGAGCGGGTTCTTGATCTCATGCGCGATGCGGCGGGCGACGTCGCCCCAGGCGGCCATGCGCTGGGCCGAGACGAGCTCGGTCACGTCGTCGAAGGCCACCACGAAGCCCTCGGGCGAGCCGTCGGCCCCGGGACGGGTCGCGATGCGCACCAGCAGGCTTTCGAGCTTGCCCACGCGGGCGATGCGCAGCTCCTCCTGCACGGTGTCGCCGCCGCCCTGGCGCAGCCGGTCGAGCAGCGCGGTGAATTCGGGTGCGACATCGGCGAGCGCCTCGCCGTAGCGCGCATCCTCGAGCCCGAGGAGGCGCTGGGCGGAGCGGTTCATGAAATCGACGCGGCCATCGGCGTCGAGGCCCATGACCCCGGCGGTGACCGAGCCCAGCACGCTGTCGAACAGTCGCCGGCGGCGTTCGGTCTGCATGTTGGTCTCGACCAGCGCGTCGCGCTGGCCCTTCAGCTGGCGGGTCATCTGGTTGAAGATGCGGCCCAGCATGGCGATCTCGTCATCGCCCTCGTCCTCACGCACGCGGACGTCCAGATCGCCCTGGCCCACGCGCTGCGCGGCGCCGGCCAGCCGGCCGACCGGCCGCGAGAGCCGTTCGGCGAACCACAGCCCCGCCCAGGTCGCGGCGAGGATGAGGATCAGCGCGAAGCCCAGATAGAGCAGGCCGAATTCGAAGAGCAGCCGGCCGCGCTCGGCCTCGAGCTGCTGGTAGAGCTGCGCGGTGGCCTGCGTCTCGTCGAGCAGTTCGAGAATGTCGCCATCCACCTCGCGCGTGACGTAGAGGAAGCGGTCGGTATAGGCCGTCAGCCGCAGGAGGGCGCGGAACTCGTTGATCTCCTCGTCCTCGATCAGGACGACGGCGCCGGCGCGGGCCTGCGCGATCTGTTCGGCGGTGACGGGCTCGAAATCGAACAGGTAGGACGCCTCGCCCCGGGCGCGGATCTCGCCGGTGCCGTCGATAACGAAGGCCTCCTCGAGCCCGCGCTGGACCAGCTCCTGCCCCTGCCCCAGAAGCTGGCGCAGGTCGCCATCGGTCATGAAGAAGCTGGCCCGCTTGGCCACGTTGAGATAGCCCGCCAGCCCGCGCGCATCCTCGGTCAGGTCGTCGCGATGCTCCTGCGCGTAGGCCTGCGCCGCCTCGACCGAATTGCCGAGCGCGCTGCGCACCCGGTCGGAGAACCAGCCTTCGAGCCCGATATTGATCGTCACGGTGGCGAAGACGGCGGTCAGGACCGTGGGGATCAGCGCGATGCCGGTGAAGACGCCGGTCAGCCGCAGATGCAGCTGCGACCCGGCCGAGCGCGCGCGGCGGGCGGCGATCATCCGGGTCAGCCGGCGCACGACGAGCGCGGCGATCAGCAGGATGTAGACGAGATCGGCCAGCAGCACCGCGCGCAGCCAGGTACCGTCCTCGCCGGGGCTGCGCAGGGTCAGGCTGAGGAAGGTGAGCAGCACGAGCACGGGGCCCGAGACCACCAGGACGAGCGTCAGGATGGTGTTCAGCTGGCGGCGCCCGCTCCACAGGAAGCTGCGCGTCAGTCCCTCGCCGGTGGCAGAAGCCCGCAAGTTCGCCTCGATTTCAATGTCTTACCGCACGCCATGACCGCCGGGTTGTTCCCGATCTGCAACGCTGTGGCGAAGTTACATCAACTTGCGGCGCCGTGTCACGAGGATATCGAGATCGGTGATCTTCTTGCGCAGCGTATTGCGGTTGATGCCCAGAAGATCGGCGCAGCGCGCCTGGTTCCCCGCGGTGGCGTCGAGGGCGATCTCGATCAGCGGCGCCTCGACCTCGCGCAGGACCCGCTGGTAGAGCCCGGCGGGCGGCAACTGCCCGCCCTGCAGGTCGAAATAGCGTCGCAGATGGGCCTCGACCGCGCCCGACAGCCCTTCGGTCGTGGCGACGGTGCGCGGGCCCGCGGCCTGGGGGCCCAGTACGGCCTCGACCTCGGGCTTCACGATCTCCTCGGCGGGCGAGGTCGCGACGAGTCGGCGGACGATGTTTTCGAGCTGGCGCACGTTGCCGGGCCAGGGATGGGCGCGGACGAGGGCCATCGCCTCGTCCGAGAAGCGGCGCAGCGTGCCGCCGTCGCGCTCGGCCCGGGTCAGGAAATGCGCGGCCAGAAGCGGGATGTCGTCGACGCGTTCGCGCAGGGCCGGCACATCGAGCTGCGCCCCGGCCAGCCGGTAGTAGAGATCCGAGCGGAAGCCCCGCTCCTCGGCGTCGAGCCGGGGCGTCAGGTCGCGCTGGGCGGTGGCCATGACGCGCGGGCCGGTGCCTTCGATCGTGTCGAGAAGGCGGACCACGCGCGCCTGCGCCGCGTCGTCGAGATCGCCCACCTCGTCGAAGAGGATCGAGCCGCCGCGCGCCCGGGCGACCAGTTCGGCCGGGCCGTCGAAGCCCGCCAGATCCTCGGCCCCGGCGACCACGAAGGGCAGCGTGCGACGGTCGGAGAAATCATGAATGGCGCGCGCGATCAGGGATTTGCCGGTGCCGCTTTCGCCGGTGATCAGGACCGGCAGGTCGGTGTTCATCACCCGCGCCACGAGGCGGTAGAGCGCTTGCATCCGCGGCGTGCGGCCGACCAGCGGCAGATCGTCGGTCTCCTCCGTCTCGGGGGCGGGCGCGGGCGCGGCCTTGCGCTTCTGTTCCAGCGCGCGGGAGGCGCGCTTCATCAGGTCGGGCAGGTCGAAGGGCTTGGGCAGGTAGTCGTAGGCCTCGGCCTCGGCGGCCTGGATCGCGGTCATGATGGTGTTCTGCGCCGAGATTACGATCACCGGCAGGCCGGGCCGTTCGGCGCCGATCTTGGGCAGCATGTCGAGCCCGTTGCCGTCGGGCATGACCACGTCCGAGATGACGAGGTCCCCTTTCCCCTCCTCCACCCAGCGCATCAGCGTCACCAGCGAGGAGGTCGCGTGCACCTTGCAGCCCGCGCGCGTCAGCGCCTGGGTGAGCACCGTGCGGATCGTGCGGTCGTCGTCGGCGACCAGAATGGTACCGTCCATACCTTATCCTCCAACGTCTTGCGGGTCGGTCTTCATGTCGTTCGTGGCCATCGGCAGCGAGATTCGGAAAGCGGTGCGGCCGGGCGCGCTGTCGACGGTGATCCAGCCGTCATGCTCGTGGACGATCTTGGCCACCAGCGCGAGGCCGAGCCCGGTGCCGTTCTCGCGGCCCGAGACGAAGGGTTCGAAGAGGCTGCCCGCCATTTCGGGCGGGATGCCGGGGCCGTCGTCGATCACCTCAACCTGCAGCGGCACCGCGCCGCCCGAGCCGTCGGGGCGGCGCACGCGCAGCGACAGCTCGTAGAAGGTGCGCAGGGTGATGGTCTTGCCGGGCTCGAGCACCTGGGCCGCGTTCTTGAGAAGGTTCAGGAAGACCTGCTGCAGCTGGTCGGGATCGGCCAGCGTGTGCGGCAGCGAGGGGTCGTAGGCCTCGTCGATGGTGACATGCGCGGCGAAGCCCACCATCGCGGATTTGCGCGCGCGGTCGAGCACGTCGTGGATATTGACCGCGCGGCGCTGCGGCGGGCGCAGGTTGCCGAATTGCTCGACCTGTTCGAGCAGCTTCACGATGCGGCGCGTCTCGGCGACGATGAGGTCCGTCAATTCAAGGTCTTCGGGCGCGAGGTTCATGCTGAGAAGCTGCGCCGCGCCGGTGATCCCGGCGAGCGGGTTCTTGATCTCGTGGGCCAGCATCTCGGCCATGCCGATGGCCGAGCGCGCCGCCGTGCGCGAGGAGCGGGCGCGGTCCATGCGGCCCGCGATCTGCTGGGGCGAGATCAGGACCAGGATCCCCTCGCCCAGCGGCGCGAGATGCAGGTCGCAGGGGATGGCGGGCGCGGGGCCCATGCGCAGGGCGCTGTCGTGCAGCGTGAGCGGCGCGCCGTTGCGGCGCACCCGGGCGGTGGCGTTGGCGAGCCCGCCATCGACATCGAGGATGCCGGGCAGCGCCTGGCCCGTCAGCGTCTTGCTGGAGCGGTTGAGGAAGCCCTCGGCCGGGCCGTTCACCGCCTCGATCCGGTCCTCGGAATCGAGGGTCAGCGCCGGGAGCGGCAGGGCCTGCCAGACGGGGGACTGGGTCATGCCGCCCGCTCCAGTCCCGGGGACAGGGCCTCGGGCAGGCAGGCCAGAACCTCGCCCGGCGGCGCGGTCAGGATGCGCTTGCGCAGGGCCGGCGGCGTGGCGGCGCGGTCCATGTACCAGCCCAGATGCTTGCGCGCGACGCGGGCGCCGAGGGGGCCGTAGAACTCGAGCATGGCGCGGTAGTGATCGGCCACCATCCGCGCGAGCGCCGCGCCCTCCGGGATGGCGGGCGCGGGGCCGTGGCCCAGCGCGGCGGCGATCTGCGCGGGCAGCCAGGGGCGGCCCTGCACGCCGCGCCCGATCATCACGCCCGCCGCCCCCGAGGCGGCCAGCGCGGCGCGCGCGGCGGCCGCGTCGGTGATGTCGCCATTGGCGAGCACGGGGATCGCAACGGCGTCGACGATGCCGGCGATCGCGGCCCAGTCGGCACGGCCCTTGTAGAACTGGCAGCGGGTGCGGCCGTGGATCGTCAGCATCCGGATGCCCGCCGCCTCGGCCCGGCGGGCGAGCGCCGCGGTGTCGCGGCTGGCGTCGTCCCAGCCCAGCCGGGTCTTGAGCGTCACCGGCACCGCGACGGCCGCGACGGTCGCCTCGATCAGGCGCATCGCGTGATCGTGGTCGCGCAGGAGCGCGGAGCCCGAGGCGCCGCTGGTGACCTTCTTGGCGGGGCAGCCCATGTTGATGTCGATGATCCGCGCGCCCTGCCCTTCGAGCAGCTTCGCGGCCTCGGCCATCCAGCGCGGCTCGCGCCCGGCGATCTGCACCGCCGTGCCGGCGACGCCGGTGCCGAGCTCGGCGCGGTCGCGGACGGAGGGCTTGGCCTCGACCATCTCCTGGCTGGCGACCATCTCGCTGACGACGAGACCGGCGCCGAAACGCTGCACGAGGTCGCGGAACGGCAGATCCGTGATCCCGGCCATCGGCGCGAGCGCGACGGGCGAGGTCAGGCCGAGCGCGGCGAGACGGGGATCGAGGGACACGGAATCGGTCAACTGCTGAAAACTCGGGCGTTGTTCGGGTCTAGGTAAGCGCTCCGGCAGGCGAACGCAGGATACGGTCGCACGCTTTGCCGCCTTCTGCACCGTTTGCACAATTATTGGGCGCTTCGCCAGCCCGCTGCCCGTCCGGTTGTCACCTTCGGGAAGCGCGGCTAGGACGGGGCGCGCCCGCCGGAGTATCGCATGGATCGACCCACCGCCACCGCCCTGATCGTCGCCGCCGGGCGCGGGACGCGTGCGGGCGGCGGGCTTCCGAAGCAATGGCGCGACCTGGCGGGCCAGCCTGTGGTGGCGCGCAGCGTCGCGGCATTCGCGGGCGCGGTAGACGCGGTGATCGTGGTGATCCACCCCGAAGACCGGGCGCGGGCCGAAGCGGCGCTGCCCGGCGTGACGCTTGTCGAGGGCGGCGCGACGCGGTCGGACTCGGTGCGCGCGGGGCTGGCGGCGGTCAAGACGGAGCTGGTCCTGATCCACGACGCGGCGCGGCCGGGCGTGCCGCGCGCGGTGATCGACCGGGTGCTGGCGGCGCTCGACGCGCATGACGGCGCGGCCCCGGCCCTTCCGGTGACGGATGCGCTCTGGCGCGGCGATGGCGTGGTCGAGGGCGTGGCCGAGCGTTCGGGGCTCTGGCGGGCGCAGACGCCGCAAGGCTTCCGCACGGCGGCGATCCGGGCTGCGCATGCCGCGCATCCCGGCGCGGCGGCCGATGACGTGGAGGTCGCGCGCGCGGCCGGGATCGCGGTCGCCATCGTGGCGGGCGACGAGGCGGCGATGAAGATCACCGGGCCCGAGGATTTCGCCCGGGCGGAGCGGCTGTTTGCGGGGGGTGGCATGGATATTCGGGTCGGCAACGGGTTCGACGTGCACCGCTTCGGGCCGGGCGATCACGTGATGCTCTGCGGCGTCGCGGTGCCCTTCGGGCGCGGCCTGCAGGGCCATTCGGATGCGGATGTCGGGCTGCACACCATCGCCGACGCGATCTATGGCGCGCTGGCCGAGGGCGATATCGGCACGCATTTCCCGCCCTCCGACCCGCAATGGAAGGGCGCGGAGAGCCATGTCTTCCTGCGCCACGCCGCCGGGCTGGCCCGCGACCGGGGCTTCGCCATCGGCAATGTGGACGCGACGCTGATCTGCGAGGCGCCGAAGATCGGGCCGCATGCGGCGGCGATGCGCGACTGCGTGGCCGCGATCATGGGGCTGGAGGTCGGGCGCGTGTCGGTGAAGGCCACCACGACGGAACGGCTGGGCTTCGCGGGCCGCGGCGAGGGGATCGCCTGCCAGGCCACGGTGACGCTGGTGCGCCCGTGATCGCCCGGGCAATCGCCACGGTGGGCTTTGTCGGGCTGCTGCGCCCGGCGCCCGGGACCTGGGGCTCGCTGGCCGCGCTGCCCTTGGGCTGGCTGGCGATGCAGGGGGGACCCGTCCTCTTCACGGTCCTGACGCTGGCGCTGATCCCGCTGGGCTACTGGGCGACGGAACGGGTCACGCGCGGCGCGGCCGACCACGATCCGGGCGAAGTGGTGATCGACGAGGTGCTGGGACAATGGATCGCGCTTTGGCCGATCGCCTGGGGGTCCTGGGCCGCGGGCGCGCCGGTCACCGCGCTCTGGCCCGGCTGGGTGGCGGCCTTCGTGCTGTTCCGGCTGTTCGACATCTGGAAGCCGGGGCCCGTGGGCTGGGTCGATGCGCGGGACGATGTCTGGGGCGTGGTGCTGGACGACGCGGTGGCGGGGGTCTTCGCCGCGCTCGGCGTCGTCGCCCTGGCCGGGCTGGCACATCTGTGAGCGCGGCGGCCCTCCTCGACGCCTGCCGGGCGCGCGGCCTGACCATCGCCACGGCCGAGAGCTGCACCGGCGGGATGGTGGCCGCGGCGCTGACCGATCCGGCGGGCGCGTCGGACGTGTTCCTGTGGGGCGTGGTGACCTATTCGAACGCCGCGAAGGTCGACCTGCTGGGCGTGGGTGCCGACACGCTGGCGGCCCATGGCGCGGTGAGCGAGGCGGTGGCGCGCGAGATGGCCGAGGGCGCGCGGGCGCGGTCGGGCGCCGATCTGGCGGTGTCGATCACCGGGATCGCGGGGCCCGGCGGGTCGGAGTTCAAGCCCGAGGGCCGCGTCTGCTTCGGCATCGCCGCGGCCGGGGCCACGCGGGTCGAAACGGTCGAGTTCGGCGCGCGCGGGCGCGGCGCGGTGCGGCTGGCGGCGCGCGATCACGCGCTCGGCCTGCTCAGTCAGGCGGCGGCGGGGCCGTAGAGCTGGCGGGCGCGCCGTTCGAAGGCCGCCACGACCCGCTGCATCGCCTCGTTGAAGACGGCGCCGACGACCCGCCCGATGAAGGCGTTGCGGAACTCGAAATCGACCCAGAAATGCACCCGGCACCCCTGCCCCGTCGCCTCGAAGCGCCATTCCGATTGCAGGTGGCGGAACGGCCCGTCGAGATATTCGGTCTCGATGACGTGGCGCTCGGGATGCAGCACGACGCGGCTGCCGAAGCGTTCGCGGAACACCTTGAAGGAGATCACGAGGTCCGCGAGCATCACCTCGCCCTCCCCCGTCTCCTCGCGCGAGCGGATGCGCGCGGCGGCGGTCCAGGGCAGGAATTGCGGGTATTTCTCGACATCCGCGACGAGGTCGTACATCTGCTGCGGCGTATAGGGCAGCTCGCGGGTCTCGGAGTGGCGGGGCATGCGGGTCCTCGGGTCGGCGTCAGGTCGGTCAACGCCCTGAATGCCGGATGGGTTCGCGGGGGGCAACATGGGCCAGGATTACGAGATCGACCAGATGATCAGCGCCAAGGCGATCGCGGCGCGGATCGAGGCGCTGGCGCGCGAGATCGAGCTGCGCTTCGCGGGGACCGACAAGCTGGTGGTGGTCGGGCTGTTGCGCGGGTCCTTCGTCTTCATCGCCGACTTGGTGCGCGAGCTGGACCTGCCGGTGGAGGTCGATTTCCTCGAGGCGTCGTCTTACGGCGACGCGATGGAGAGCTCGCGCGAGGTGCGGATCCTGAAGGATCTGCGCGGTGAGATCGGCGGCCGCGATGTGCTGGTGGTCGAGGATATCGTCGACACGGGCTTCACGCTGCACCACGTGCTGGGCCTGCTGGGCTCGCGCGCGCCGAAGCGGCTGGAGACGATCGCCCTGCTCGACAAGCCGTCGCGGCGCGAGGTCGACATCAAGGCGACCTGGACCGGCTTCGAGATCCCCGACGCCTTCGTGGTGGGCTACGGGATCGATTACGGGCAGCGCAATCGCAATCTGCCCTTCATCGGGCAGGTGCGGCTGACTCAGTAGGCCGCCTCATTGGCCATGCGGGCGATGCGCATCTCGCGCAGGTCCGCGGGGCTGAGATGGATCTTCTCCTCGCCCTTGTAATCGGTCTCGGGCAGCGCGCCGAGCTGGCGGAAGAACGAGATCAGAAGCGCCGCGGTGACGGCCACGCCGGCGATGGCCTTGAAGAGATTGGGCGCGGTGGCGATCAGCGTGGCGTGGTAGATGTCGGGCGTGAAGAGCGTGATCGCGACCTTCAGCGGCTGGAGCAGCACGAAGGCCGTCCCGACCAGCAGGACCGCCTTCGCCAGACCGCCCGCCACGTGGCTGGGCCGCGCGAGGAAGCGGGGCAGCAGGAAGGGCAGCGTCAGGAGCGCGCCCACCACCGCATAGGCGATCATCGCGTTGAAAGGCGGCTGGCCGTAGGACAGAAGCTCGGCGCGGTAGGTCTGATCGGTCTGGATCATCTGCCAGAGGATGTAGCCGGTCCCCAGAAGCCCGAGGCCCAGCAGGCGCAGCACCACCCAGTCGGCCACGAGGTAGAGTTTCATCGCGGCACCGATGGCGGGCAGGCCGCGGGCCTTGGCACCGCGGACGGGGATCGGCGGCAGCTCGCCCTTGGGCAGTTCGGGGTTCAGGCGGCTGACCGGCGTGTCGGTGCCGCGCAGCGACAGGAACAGGGCGGTCAGGAAGGCGAGGCCCAGGCAGCCGCCCAAGACGGTCAGCGCCCCCGCGGTGACGGGGCCCTGCGCCTCGATGATGCGGCCGATCGCGGCCGGGTCCGGCAGGCGGGGCGCGCCCGAGGCGACGATCTCGGCCACCAGCGGGACGAGGATCGTGTCGACATGCGGCGCCAGCGCCATCAGCGCGACCAGAAGGGCGAGGAAGGGGAAGATGAAGATGTCGATGACCCGGCGCGGGCGGGCCATCGCACCCGGCGTGAAGCGGCGCGACAGCAGCATCAGCGCGGCGATGAAGCCCAGCGCCGAGGTCATCGCGGCGGAGAGCATCGGCTGCGCCTGCGTGGCGGCGGCCCAGGCGGTGGCGGCGAAGAGCGCGACACCGCCCATGCGCAGCAGGATCAGGTGGAAGCGCGCGAAGCCGTCGCCCGCGGGACGCGCGGGCTGGGCCGCGGGCGCCTTCGGCTTCCGCGCGACGGCGGGCATGTCGGAGACGCGGTCGTCGGGCTGGCCGATTGCGGCACCCACCCGCTCCTCCGCCTCGGCGGGCAACGGGATGCCTTGGCCGCGCCGGACGTTGAAGAGCATCGCCGCCGCTGTCACCACTCCAAAGGCAATGCCGATCGCGGCGCTGTTGGCGGCCAGGAGGCCAAGTATCGGCTCGCCTGCGGGCAGGACGGCCAGTTCGGCAGGCCGTAGAGCATCGTAGACAGGGATGAACCAGTAGAGCGCAAAACCGATGCCGCAAGACACGAGGAAGAGCTTGGCGATCACGTTTTTCGAGTGGGGCGGATACCAGTAAGTCAGACCCTTCGAAGGGGGCAGCGGAAAGGCCATGTATGCGGACAAAAGCATCAGCATCAGAAGAAGCATGAACGTCTTTCGACGGTCGGGGACGAATTCGAAGACGCGCGGGTCGCCGCTATTGAACCACCAGAAAAGAAGAATAGCCGGCACGAGAAGCACGAGGCCTGCGGCGCGCGTAGCCGTCCATTCGATCCATGTCGCCGCCTGGCTCTTGGATGCCAGAAACGTCGGATCGTCACGCATGATCCGCTCGGCGACCTTCTGACGTCGCTGTTCCTTACCCACATGGATCATGGCCGCCGAAAGCGGCAGGACGAAGGTAGCGCTGTAGATTATAAAGAGTCCGAACGGCAGGAGTGCCGCCGCCCCCATGGCCGGGATCCCGAGGGCCTTCGCCATGAAGAGCCCCCCGAACGAGCCGCCTGCCGATATGACGCCGATCACGAACACCGCGAGCAGGCCCTTCAGCGCGCCATCTGGGTGGTCGATGAAGCGCGGCGTGACGTGTCTGCTCCCGAGGACCACGCCCGGCAGGGCGACGATAGCGCCGACGAGAAGGAAGGACGCATTGAAGGTCGGTAGGCCGTAGCCGGCGCATGCCAGCCCGACGACGAGGTGCACCCATCCGAGGCTGCGCAAGAGAAAGCGATAGACCGCGCCGCTGCTGAGCATGTGGCCTCCGGGAGTTTGTGTCCCGGAGGATATCTCCGCCCAATCCGGCGAAACCGTGGCCGCTTAGCGATAAAGCAGCGACACTCCGTTCCGGAAGATGTGGACCTTCGACGGATCGGCGGTCAGTCGCAGGGTCTGGCCGCGCAGGTTCGGGTGGATGCCCTGCAGCTTGGCGATGACCTGGTTGTCCTCCGGCTGGGCGCGTTCGAAGTAGAACAGCGTGACCTCGCCCAGCCGCTCCTCGACCTCGACCGTGCCGCCGAAGGCGTAGTTCTCGCCCTCGGTCTGGACCGCGTCTTCGGGACGGATGCCGATATTGACCGCGGCGCCCTGATCCTCGGGCTTCGAGGGCACGGTCGAGGTGATCGTGCCGCCGCCGTCGCGCGTACGGATGGTCGTGGTCTCGCCGGTGCCGACGATCTCGCCCTGCAGGAGGTTCATCGCGGGCGAGCCGATGAAGCGGGCGACGAATTCGCCGTTCGGCCGCTCGTAGAGATCGAGCGGCGAGCCGACCTGCGCGATGGAATATTTGCCGCCATTGTCCTTGAGCGCGTCGAGCACGACGATCCGGGTGGCGAGCGTCATCGCCTCGACCTGGTCGTGGGTGACGTAGATCATGGTGGAGTCGGGCATCTGCTCCTTGAGCTGCGCGATCTCGATCCGGGTGGCGACGCGCAGCGCGGCGTCGAGGTTCGAGAGCGGCTCGTCGAAGAGATAGACCTTCGGGTCGCGCACGATGGAACGGCCGATGGCGACGCGCTGGCGCTGGCCGCCCGACAGGGCCTTGGGCAGGCGATCGAGATATTCGGTCAGTTGCAGCTTTGCGGCGGCGGCGTTGACGGCGCGGTCGATCTCCTCCTTCGATTTCTTGGCGATCTTGAGGGCGAAGGCCATGTTGTCGCGCACGGTCATGTGCGGGTAAAGCGCGTAGGACTGGAACACCATCGCGATGCCCCGCTCGGAGGGCGGCACGTCGTTGACGACCTGGCCGTCGATCTCGAGCGTGCCGCCCGAGATCTTCTCGAGCCCCGCGATCATCCGCAGAAGCGTGGACTTGCCGCAGCCCGAGGGCCCCACGAAGACGATCAGCTCGCCGGTCTTGATGTCGAGATCGATATCCTTGAGCACCTCGACCTGGCCGCCATAGACCTTCGAGACGTCGGTGAGCTTCAGATTGGCCATTGTCGTCCTCCCTCGTGTTCCCTGCCCGTCAGGCCGCGCGCAGCAAGGTGTATTGCCACGGCCCCAGGCTTATGCCGCCCGTTCCCTTGCGCGGGTCCATCCCTCCCACGCCCTCGATGAACTGCCACTCGCCCTCGGGCATATGCGTGGTGCAGACCTCGCCGCCGAGGTTGAACGCGCAGAAGATGCGCTCGCCCTGCCATTCGCGGGTGAAGGTCAGCATGTCGCCATGCGCCTGCGTGTCGAGCTGGTCGCCCTTGCGCAGAACCTCGGAGCCGATACGCAGCGCCACGACCGCGCGATAATGGTGCAGAAGCGCGTCCTCGCGCGTCTCCTGCGCGGCGACGGAATTGCCCAGATGCTCGGAGGCGACGGGCAGCCAGGGCTTCACGTCCGAGAAGCCGCCATTGACGTTCGACGGCTCCCAGACCATCGGCGTGCGGCAGCCGTCGCGGCCCTGGAACTCGGGCCAGAACTCGATGCCATACGGGTCCTGCAGGTCCTCGTAGGCGACGCGCGCTTCCGACAGGCCCAGCTCCTCGCCCTGGTAGAGACAGACCGAGCCGCGCAGCGCCATGATCAGCGCCGCGTAGCAGCGCGCGCCCTGCGCATCGAGGCCCCAGCGGGTGACGTGGCGGGTGACGTCGTGGTTTGAGAAGGCCCAGCAGGCCCAGCCGTCGGGCGCCACGGCCTGCATCTTGTCGAACACCTCGGCCACACGCTGCGCGGTCAGCGGATCGCCGGCGAGGAACTCGAAGGCGTAGCACATCTGCACGCCGTGCCCGTCGCGAGTGTATTCGCCCAGAAGCTCCATCCCGAACTGCGCGTCGCCGACCTCGCCCACGGCGGCGGCGCCGGGATATTCGTCCAGAAGTTCGCGGAAGCGCTTCAGGAACAGCAGGTTCTCGGGCTGGTTCTTGGAGTAGAGATGTTCCTGGTGGTTGTAGGGGTTCACCGCGGGCGCGATCTTGGCGTTGCGCCGCTCGGGCGGGAGGGCCGGATTGTCGCGCAACTCCTTGTCGTGCATGTAGAAGTTGATCGTATCGAGGCGGAAGCCGTCGACGCCGCGATCGAGCCAGAAGCGGGTGACGTCGAGCAGCTCGTCCTGCACCTCGGGACAGTGGAAGTTCAGGTCCGGCTGCGAGGTGAGGAAGGCGTGGTAGTAGTATTGCTGGCGCCGCACGTCCCATTGCCAGCCGCCGCCGCCGAAGATCGACAGCCAGTTGTTGGGCGCGGTGCCGTCGGGCTTGGCGTCGGCCCAGACATACCAGTCGGATTTCGGGTTGCTGCGGCTGGCGCGGCTTTCCTGGAACCAGGGATGCTGGTCGGAGGTGTGCGACAGCACGAGGTCGATCATCACACGGATGCCCAGCCGGTGGGCGGTGTCCACAAGCCGGTCGAAATCGGCCAGCGTGCCGAACATGGGATCGACGTCGCGGTAATCGCTGACGTCGTAGCCGAAATCCTTCATCGGCGAGGTGAAGAACGGCGAGATCCAGATCGCGTCCACGCCCAGCGAGGCGACATAGGGCAGGCGCGCGGTGATGCCGTTCAGGTCGCCGATGCCGTCGCCTGACGTGTCCTGGTAGGAGCGCGGATAGATCTGGTAGATGACACCGCCCCGCCACCAGTCGAGATCGGTGGCGGGTGCGGTTTGCGCGGCGGTAGCGGTCATGTGTCGTCCTATTTCACGGAACCGGCCAGCAGGCCGCGGACCAGGTAGCGTTGCATCGTGAAGAACACCACCAGCGGGACCGCGATCGACACGAATGCCGCAGCGGCAAGGATGCCCCAGTCGCCCCCGCGCGAGCCCAGGAGGTCGTCGGCGATCTTCACCGTCATCACCCAGCTTTCGGAATTGGACGGCAGGAAGACCTTGGCCACCAGCAGGTCGTTCCAGGTCCAGAGGAACTGGAAGATCGCGAAGCTGGCCAGCGCCGGGAAGCTGAGCGGCAGGACGATCCGGGTGAAGACCTGGAAATCCGTGGCCCCGTCGACCTTGGCGCTTTCGATGATGTCGCGCGGCAGGCCGACCATGTAGTTTCGCAACAGGTAGATCGCGAGCGGCAGGCCGAAGCCGGTATGGGCGAACCAGATGCCGTAGAAGCTCTGCCCGATGCCGATGGAGTTGTGGAAGGTGAGCATCGGCACCAGCGCCAGCTGCAGCGGCACGACCAGCGCGCCCACGACGACGGCGATCAGGAAGCCGCGCATCGGGAAGTCCATCCAGGCCAGCGCATAGGCGGCGAAGGCCGCGATCAGGATCGGGATGATCGTGGCCGGGATCGTGACCGTCAGCGTGTTGATGAAGGCGCGGTCCATGCCCGCCGAGGTCATGATCGTCTCGTAATTCTCCATCGAGAATGTGGGCGGCACCTCGGAGGCGATGTAGACCGTCGGGTTGCGGCGGGGCGCGTCCTCGCCCGGATCGATATAGGTGAAGCCGCCGTCGGCCTCGACCGTCAGGGTGCGGCCGCGGACCAGCTCGCCCGTCTCGCCCGGGCGGAAGGCCGTCGGATCCGAGCGCAGCCCGCCGAAGGCGGTGATCTGGCCCGAGCCGTCCTTGCCGAAGACGTTGCCCTCGAGCACCCAGCCCTCGGGCGTCTGGCGGAACTCGCCCTCGGTCGCGACGGCGAAGTTCTGCTCGACCGCGAAGGGCGAGAGCCACCAGCCCGAGGCCGAGATCGCGTCGCGGTCGCGGAAGCTGGAGACCAGAAGCCCCACCGTGGGGATGAGCCAGAGCACCACCAGGAAGATCACCGAGATGTTGGTGACGATCGTGAGCGAGCTCTTCTGGCCGGCGATGCCGTCGTCGTCGGTGGCCATCAGCGGACCTCCTTCTGGGCTTGCACGATGTTCCAGATCATCACCGGCAGCACGAGGACCATGATGACGAAGGCCACCGCGGTGGCGCGCCCATCGTCGCGGAACATGTACTCCATCATGTAGCTGGGCAGGATCTGCGTGCCGAAATTGCCGCCAGTCATCGCGTAGACGATGTCGAAGACCTTGAGCACGAGGATCGTGATCGTGGTCCAGACGACGACGATGGTGCCCATGATCTGCGGCACCTTGATGCGGAAGAAGATCTGCGCGGGCGATGCGCCGTCGATGATCGCGGCCTCGATCGTTTCCTCGGGGATGCCGCGCAGGGCGGCCGACAGGATGACCATGGCGAAGCCGGTCTGGATCCAGACCAGGATGAACATCAGGAAGAAATTGTTCCAGAAGCCCACCTGCAGCGGGTCGAGCGGCGCGGCCCCGAAGGCGTCGCGGATGGCGTTGATAATGCCGATATCGGGGTCGTTGGCGTAGACGAATTTCCAGATCAGCGAGGCACCGACGAAGGAGATCGCCATCGGCATGAAGATCAGCGACTTGGCGATGTTGCCCCAGCTCAGCCGGTCGGTGAGCTGCGCCACCAGGAGGCCCAGGAAGGTCGAGGCGGCGGGCACGAAGAGCACCCAGAGCAGGTTGTTGGTGAGCGCGGTGCGGAACTCGCCGTCGCCGAACATGGTGGTGTAGTTGCCGAGCCCGATGAATTCGTCGCCCGCGCGGTTGAAGAGCGAGCGCCAGAAGCTGCCGAAGACCGGGTAGACGAGGTAGAGCCCCAGCGCCACGATCGCGGGCAGCAGGAACAGCCAGGGGCGCACGGCATTGGCGCGGTTGATGTTGCGGCCGGCGTCGTCGCCCTTGGGCGGGAAGATGACCTTGTCGAGGACCAGGTTTGCCGACCAGAAATAGCCGATGCACCCGCCCACGCCGATGATGATCGTCAGAATGCCTTGCAAGAGCGGTGACATAGGCCGTTCCTCCCGGATCCGCTGTCAAAGAAGCCTGACCGGGCTCCTCCTCCCGGTCAAAGGCAAAATCGGCCCGCCCCGGAAACCGGAGCGGGCCTGGGACCGAATTACTTCAGGTCGTTCCAGCGGCTCTGGATCGTGGCGGCCACGTCGGAGGCCTCGGCCCCGGTGACGTAATCGACCATGCCGGTCCAGAAGGCGCCGGCGCCGATCTCGCCCGGCATCAGATCCGAGGCGTCGAAGCGGAAGGTGGTCGCCTGGCGCAGGATGTCGCCCTGTGCGCGCAGGCTGTCATCGGCATAGGCCTCGGGGTTGACGCCCGCATGGGCCGTCAGGAAGCCGTTCTGCGCCATCCACAGCTCGTGCGCGATCGGCAGCTTCAGGAACTCGATCATCTGGTTGGCCCCTTCGGAGGGGTTGGTGATCGAGAACAGCGTGCCCGCGCCGAGGACCGGCGATCCGAGATCCATCGCCTCGTAGGCGGGGAAGTAGAAGAAATCGACATCCACGCCGACCTCGGTGCCTTCGGGGAAGAAGGCGGGGATGAAGGAGGCTTGGCGGTGCATGTAGCACTCGGGCGGGATCGCGAAGAGACCGGTCGGGCTGTCACGGAAATCGGTCGAGGCCACGGCCTCGGCGCCGCCGGAGACGTAGTCGTCGTTCTTGGCGAAATAGCCGAACTCCTCGATCGCGGCGACCACGGCCGGATCGTCAAAGGGCATCTCGTTCGACACCCACTGGTCGTAGACGGCGGGCGGCTGGGTGCGCAGCATCAGGTCCTCGACCCAGTCGGTCGCGGGCCAGCCGGTCGCCGCGCCCGAGCCCAGACCGATGCACCAGGGCGTGCCGCCATCGGCGACGATCTGGTCGGTCAGCGCCTTCAGCTCCTCCATCGATTGCGGGATGTCGTAGCCCAGCTCGTCGAAGGCGGCGGGCGAGTACCAGACCAGCGATTTCAGGTCGACGCGGTAGAACATGCCGTAGAGGTTCTCGGCGCCGTCCGCGCCGGCATAAGTGCCGAGATCGACCCAGGACTGACCGGCGGCGAAATTGTCGCGCACCCAGTCGGCCGTGCCCTCGGGCAGCGGGGTCAACAGACCCTGGCCCGCCATGTCGGCGGCGAGGCCGGGCTGCGGGAAGACGGCGAGGTTCGGGGCCGAGCCCGCGCGCGACGAGATCACGATGTCCTGCTCGAAGCTGTCGGAGCCGGAATACTGCACGTCCGCGCCGGTCGCGTCCTCGAAGAAGGCCATGATCTTGTCGAACTTGGCCTTCTCGTCGCCGGTCCAGGGGCCGGTGATCGTGATCGTCTCGCCCGCGAGGTCGGTGTTGTCGGCGAATTCCATGTAGGAATCCCAGGTGAAGGGGCCTTCGCCGATGGTGAACATCGCAGTGTGGGCATCGGCATGGGCCGCGCCGGTGAGGAGCATGGCCATGGCCGTGCTGCTGGCTAGAAGCTTCATCATTTCCTCCCTTGCGCCGCTCTGGCGCCGTTGCCCCGGCCGTGCCGGGGGATCCGCATCGCGGCCCGGCGGTCCCCGCCGCCAAACCGCTTTGACGCGGCCACGTTGGGGCAGGCCTCGGGGGAAAGTCAACGCCCGTCGCCACCCCCGAGAGCCGGGATCGGACCCCTTGCCAGCGGGCCGTCGGATCGGGCACCTCTAGGGGCGGAGAAGCGGTCGGATCGCGGGGCCCGCAAGGGGCCCAAAGCGGTTTGGACCGTAGGGAGGAACGTGAGGGCGATGAACCTCAAGGAGTTCGCGCAGAGCCTTGGGCTGTCGCCCACGACGGTCAGCCGCGCGCTGGGCGGCTACCCCGAGGTGGGCGCCGAGACGCGGCGGCGCATCCTGCGCGAGGCCGCCGCGCGCGGCTACCGCCCGAACCGCCGCGCCGCGGCGCTGGCCACCGGGCGCGCGATGGCCATCGGCCATGTCATCGCCACCTCGCAGACCCACGAGATGGTGAACCCGGTCTTCGCCGATTTCATCGCCGGCGCGGGCGAGGTCTATGCCGCGGCGGGCTACGACATCCTGATGAGCGTGGTCAGCGACGGCGACGAGCTCTCCGCCTACCGCCAGATGGTCGAGGCGGGCACGGTGGACGGGGTGATGCTGCACGGGCCCCGCCAGGGCGATGCGCGGATCGGCGTCATGCAGGAGATCGGCGTGCCATTCGTGGTACATGGCCGCGACCCGTCGGCGCCGCTCACCTACGATTTCGTCGATATCGCCAACACCCGCGCCTTCCGCGGCGCGACCGAGCGTCTTCTGGCGCTGGGCCATCGCCGGATCGGGCTGGTGAACGGCCTGCCCGCGCTCGATTTCGCGCGGCGGCGGCAGGCGGGTTTCGTGGCGGCGCTGGAGGCGGCAGGGATCGCGCCCGACCCTCGGCTGATCCGCGGCGACGAGATGTCCGAGCAGTTCGGCCATGCCGCGGCCGCCGGGATGCTGGCCGGGCCCGACCGGCCCACGGCCTTCCTGGTGTCTTCGATCATCATGGCGGTGGGCGTGCGCCGCGCGATCCACGAGGCCGGGCTCTCCCTGCCCGGCGACGTGTCGATGATCATCCATGACGACGCGCTGAGCTACATCACCAATGCGGGCGATCCGCCGCCCTTCGCCGCCACGCGCTCGCCGGTGCGCGCCGCCGGGCGCCGCTGCGCCGAGATCCTGCTGGGCCGCATCGCGCGCCCCGCGGGCCGCCCGGTGCAGGAGGTCTGGGATTGCGAGACGGTGGACGGCGCCTCGCTCGGGCCCGCGCCCTGACCCCTTCCAATCCGGCCCCGCAGGCGTGATGACGCGTCAGGCGAGACAGGAGGCGACATGGCGGACGACATCACGCAGGCGGGCGATTTCTCGGTCGCGCGGTCGGATTTCCCCGAAGGGTTCGTGTTTTCGACGGCGACCTCCGCCTACCAGATCGAGGGCCATGCCTTCGGCGGCGCGGGCGAGACGCATTGGGACGCCTTCGCGCGGGTGCCCGGCAAGGTGGATCGCGGCGAGGACGGCGCGGTGGCCTGCGACCATTATCACCGCTGGGCCGAGGACCTCGACCTGATCGCGGCCGCGGGGCTCGACGCCTATCGCTTCTCGACCTCCTGGGCTCGGGTGATGCCGGACGGGGTCAATGTGAACGCGGAGGGGCTCGATTTCTACGACCGGCTGGTCGACGGGATGCTGGCGCGGGGCCTCAAGCCGATGGCGACGCTCTATCACTGGGAGCTGCCGCAAGCGCTGTCCGAGGCGGGCGGCTGGACGGTGCGGGAGACGCCGGAGCGCTTCGCCGATTTCGCCGCGGCGATCGCCGACCGGCTGGGCGACCGACTGTTCTCCGTGGCCCCGATCAACGAGCCCTGGTGCGTGTCCTGGCTGAGCCACTACCACGGCTACCACGCGCCGGGGCTGGCGAGCCTCGCGGCGGGCGTGACATCGATGCATTACGTGGCGCTGGCCCACGGGCTGGCCGTGCAGGTCCTGCGCGAGCGGGGCGTGGCGCGCGTGGGCGCGGCCTGCAACATGGAATACGCCCTGCCCGCCACCGACAGCGAGACCGACCGGGCGGCCGCGCAGGCCTATGACGGGATCTACAGCCGGTTCTTCCCGGGCGGGATGATGCACGGCGAATACCCCGCCGACGTGATGGAGGGCTTCGCGCCGCACATGCCCGCGGGCTGGCAGGACGACATGGGACTGATCTCGCAGAAGCTCGACTGGTTCGGGATCAATTACTACACCTGCAAGCGGATCGTGGGCGAGGCCGGGCTCTGGCCCTACAAGGGCGACGTGCCCGGCCCCCTGCCCAAGACCGACATGGGCTGGGAGATCTGCCCCGAGGGGATGGAGTTCCTGCTGGAGCGGACGGCGCGCGACTTCACCGGGGACACGCCGCTCTTCATCACCGAGAACGGGCTGGCGAACCCCGACCACGATGCCGGGCGCCCCGATCTGGAGCGGATCGACTATCTCGACCGCCATTTCCACGCGGCGCTGCGGCTGATCGAACGGGGCGTGCCGCTGGAGGGCTACACGATCTGGTCGCTTCTGGACAATTACGAGTGGACGCTGGGCTACGACAAGCGCTTCGGGCTGGTGCATGTCGATTTCGAGACGCAGGCGCGGACCCCAAAGGCGAGCTACCACGCGCTTGCCCGGATGCTGTCGCGTTGATACCGCTGGCGCATGTCTGACCAACCGCTGTTCCTGGTCGCCGATGTGGGCGGCACCAACACCCGCGTCGCGATGGCGCGCGGGCAGTTCGTGCAGGTCGAGACGATCCGCAAATACCGCAACCGCGAATTCGCCAATCTCGCCCCCGTGCTGCGCCGCTACCGCGAGGATATGGGCGGGCCGGCCCCGGTCGGCGCCTGCGTGGCGGTGGCCGGGCCGGTGGCGGACGGGGTGGCGAGCCTGACCAATCTCGACTGGTCGATCGACACGACACGGCTGATGCAAGCGACCGGCGCCGAGGGCGCGGCGATCCTGAACGACCTGCAGGCGCAGGGTCACGCGCTGGGTTTCATGGACCCGGCCAGCGAGGAGGTCGTGATCGAGGCCACGCCCCGCGAAGGCGCGGCGCGGCTGGTCATCGGCGTGGGCACCGGCTTTAACGCCGCGCCCGTGCATATCACGCCCACGGGCCGGCTGGTGCCGCCCTGCGAGGCGGGGCATGCCAACCTGCCGATCCGGACGGAGGCCGAGCTTCGGCTCTGCACCTTCGCCTCGACGGCGCATGGCTTCCCGGCGGTCGAGGACGTGCTGTCGGGCCGTGGGCTGGAGCAGGTCTATCGCTGGCTCGCCACCGAAGCCGGGTCGGAGGACGAGTTCCTCGCCGCCGAGATCATGGGCCGGATCGACAGCGATCCGCGCGCCGAGGCCGCCGTGCGCCAGTTCATCCGCATCCTCGGGACGGTGGCGGGGAACCTGTCGCTGATCCACCTGCCGCTGGGCGGCGTGTTCCTGGTGGGCGGCGTGGCCCGCGCGATGGGGCCCTACCTGCGCGACATGGGCTTCGCCGAGGCCTTCCGCGACAAGGGCCGCTTCGCGGGGTTCATGGCGAATTTCCCGGTCTCGCTCATCACCGACGATTTCGCCGCCCTGACGGGCTGCGCCGCGCATCTGGTCGAACGCGCGGGCTGACCGCCCGGCCAGTATAGTCCGGGGCCGCGCGTACGGCGGCGCTCAGGCCGCCTCTTCTTCCGCCTGCTGGCGTTGCCACATCGAGGCGTAGCGGCCGTTCAAGGCCAGAAGCGCGTCATGGGTGCCCTCCTCCACGATCCGGCCCTTCTCCAGCACGACGATGCGGTCGGCATCGACCACGGTCGAGAGCCGGTGCGCGATCATGATGACCGTGCGGCCCTGTGCCATGGCGGCGAGCTCGTCCTGGATCTCGCGCTCGGTCTCGGTGTCGAGCGCCGAGGTCGCCTCGTCCAGCAGCAGGATCGGCGGGTTCTTCAGGAGCGTGCGCGCGATGCCCACGCGCTGCTTCTCGCCGCCCGAGAGCTTGAGGCCGCGCTCGCCCACGGTGGTGGCGTAGCCATCGGGAAGCGTGCGGATGAAGCCGTCGATGGAGGCGGCGCGGGCGGCCTCCTCGATCTCGGCGGGGCTGGCATCGGGCCGGCCATAGGCCACGTTGTAGCGCAGGTCGTCGTTGAAGAGCACGGTGTCCTGCGGGACGACGCCGATCTGGGCATGCAGGCTGTCCTGGGTGACCGCGCGCAGGTCCTGCCCGTCGATCAGCACCGCGCCGTCGTTGACGTCATAGAAGCGGAACAAGAGCCGGCCGATGGTGGATTTGCCCGATCCCGAGGGGCCGACCACCGCCACCGTCTCGCCCGCGCCGACGGTGAGCGAGACACCCTGCAGGATCGGCCGTTCGGCGTCGTAGCCGAACCAGACGTCGCGGAACTCGATCCGGCCGCCCTCGACCTTCAGGGGCTTCGCGTCCGGCGCGTCGCTGACCTCGGTCGGCTGCTCCAGCAGGCCGAACATCTCGCCCATATCGACCAGGGACTGCCGGATCTCGCGATAGACGGTGCCGAGGAAGTTGAGCGGCATGGTGATCTGGATCATGTAGGCGTTGACCATGACGAAATCGCCCACCGTCAGATCGCCCGCCTGCACGCCCCGCGCGGCCAGCACCATCACGCCCACGAGGCCCGCGGTGATCAGGACGGACTGGCCGAAATTCAGCAGGCTGAGCGAATAGGCGGTCTTGAGCGCGGCCTTCTCGTAGCCCGCCATCGCGCTGTCGTAGCGCTCGGCCTCGCGCGCCTCGGCGCCGAAATACTTGACCGTCTCGAAGTTCAGCAGGCTGTCGATCGCCTTCTGGTTGGCGTCGGTGTCCTGGGCGTTCATCTCGCGCCGGATCTTCACCCGCCATTCGGTGATCGCGAAGGTGAACCAGACGTAGAGTCCGATCGTGGCGATCACGATGGCGAGGTACCAGACGTCGAAGACGAAGAAGAGGATGCCGGAGATCAGCAGAAGCTCCAGCGCCAGCGGCCCGATGGAGAACAGAAGGAAGCGCAGCAGGAAATCGACACCCTTCACCCCGCGCTCGATGATGCGGCTGAGGCCGCCGGTCTTGCGCGTGATGTGGTAGCGCATCGACAGGCGGTGCATGTGGGCGAAGGTCTCGGAGGCGAGCTGGCGCAGCGCGCGCTGGCCCACCCGCGCGAAGATCGCGTCGCGCAGCTGCTGGAAGCCCACATTCATCGCCCGCGCCAGCCCGTAGACCACCGTCAGACCGACCGCGCCCAGGCCCAGGGCCCAGGCCGGCGTGATCGTGTCGGGCGCGAGCGCGTCCACGGCGGCCTTGTAGAAGAAGGGCGTGATCACGGCGACGACCTTGGCCACGAGCAGCATGGCCAGCGCGGCGACGACGCGGCGCTTCACCCAGCCCTGCCCCTCGGGCCAGAGATAGGGGATGACGCGGCCGATGATCTCGGTCGCGCGGGCGGGCGCCTCGGGCTGGTCGGTCATGTCGGGAGGCATCGGCGGTCCGGGTCGTTTGCGTGGCGCGACCCTAGGGGCGCAGGCGCGGGAAGGCCAGTCAGTCGCCTGCGGCATCCTCGGCGCTGTCGGGCAGCGCGAAGACCTGGCCGGGATAGATCAGGTCCGGGTCGCGGATCAGGTCGCGATTGGCCTCGAAGATCTGGACATAGCGGATGCCCTCGCCCGCGCCGAACCAGCTTTCCGAGATGGCCCAGAGCGTGAAGCCCGGCTGCACCGTTATCGCGGCGGCCCCGTCGGCGCGGACCGCGACCGCGAGCTCGGGGGCGGTGCGCTCGAAGGGCGTCTCGATCCGGCTGGCGACGCGGCCCGCCGCATCCAGCGCGTCGATACGCAGCGTGTAGACCCCCTCCTCGACATCGGGCAGCGGAGAGGCCCAGGCGCCGCCGCTGCCGGCGGTCACGCTGCGCACGGGGCGATTGTCGAGATAGATGCGCAGCTCGGCCGCCGCGCCGGCGGTTCCGGCGAGCTGGACCTCGCCCTGCGCGTCATAGGCGATGACGTCTATGCCCAGCGATTGGGTGACCTCGGGAGCCTCGGCGGCGCCGGGCAGGACGGCGATGCCCTCGGGGCCTGCGCGGAACAGGCGGGGCGCGGCCTCGGTGGGTGCGGCGGCGGTCTCTGCAGTCCCGGCGGGCGGGGTCGCCGGAGCCGCCGGCGAGGTGTCGGTTGCGCTTGCGGTGGTGGCCGGCGGAGCGGCGGGTGCGGGGTCGGTGGCGGCGGCACCACCCTGCCCCGCCGCAACGGGCGCTGGATCAGCTGTTTCTCCCGTCGCGGCGGGCGCGCCCGGCGCCGCGGGATCCGCAGTCGCGGTCTGAAGCTCCGGTGCGGTGCCCGGCGCCGGGCGGGCCGGGAAGGTCGGCGCGACGATGACGCCGCCGGCGGCCTGCCGAACGGTGCCGGTGGCATCCGCGGCTTCCAGCGTCAGCAGCCGCGGCGCTTCGGCGGGCGGCAGGTCGAGGAAGGCCACGAAATTGCCGCTGCGATCGGCGCGCGCGGTCGCGACCGTCTCGCCGTCGAGCCGGAGCGTCACGTCGCCATCGGACGGCCCGCGCCCGGCGACGAGGGTGCGGCCGTCGCGCTCGACGCGGACCACGTCGAGGCTGGGCAGGTCGCGGGGCTCGGGCGGTGCGGGCGTCGGCTCGGGCGCTTCGGCGGCATCGGCCTGCGCTTCGGGCTCGGGGTCGGAGGCCGGTTGCGGCGCCGCCTGTGAAGGCGTCGTGGGAGCGGGTTGCGTCGTGGAAGGCTCCGCCACGCGGGGCTCGGCCCCGTCGCGGGCCGACCAGATCGCGTAGCCGCCGACCGCCACCGCGACCGCAACGGCCGCGGCGAGCCCGCCGAGGGCCGCGTTCCCGATTGCCGCCATAACCTCACCCCATTCCAAGCCCCGCAGGGCTTTGCGCAAGGCTAGCAACGCGGATAGGCAGGGTCAAAGCGCGAACGGAGGCCCAAACGCATGACGAGATCGATCTGTGTCTATTGCGGCGCACGCGACGGACGCGACCCGGCCCATGCCGCGGCCGCCGAAGCGATGGGCCGCGGGATCGCCGCGCGGGGCTGGCGGCTGGTCTATGGCGCAGGCGATGTCGGGCTGATGGGACGCGTCGCGCGCACGGTGCAGGGCGCGGGCGGCGAGACCTTCGGCGTGATCCCCACGCATCTGATGGAGCTGGAAGTCGGCAAGCGCGACCTGACGCGGTTCGTGGTCACCGAGACGATGCACGAGCGCAAGAAGGTGATGTTCATGAACGCCGACGCGGTCGCCGTGCTGCCCGGCGGCGCGGGCACGCTGGACGAGTTCTTCGAGGTCCTGACCTGGCGCCAGCTGGGCCTGCACGACAAGCCCATCGTGCTGGTGGACGTGGCCGGCTACTGGGCGCCGCTGGCCGCGCTGCTGGACAGCGTGATCGCGAACGGCTTCGCCGAGGCGAATGTCCTCGATTTCGTGCGTTTCGCCCCGGATGCCGAGGCGGCGCTGGAGATGCTGGCGGGCTGACATGCGAACGCCCGCCCCGCTTCGGGCGGGACGGGCGTGTGGTTCCGGCAGAGGGCGCGCGGCTCAGGCTTCGGTCGACAGCTCGCGCTTCACGATCTTCTCGATCTCGTCCAACGGGTGGCCGGTCAGCGTCTTGTCGATCTCGGCGATGACCTTGGACGTCACCTCCTGGTGCATCACGTCGCGCAACACGCCGAGCACCTGCGGGGGCGCCACGATCACCAGCTTCTCGAAGCGGCCGGCATGGGCCATCTTGTAGAGCTTCTCGGCAAGGTCCGCGGCGAAGCGTTCCTTCTGGAGCTCGTGGAAGTCGGTATCGGCATAAGCATGCCTGCCGGGCTGCGCGCTCTCGCCCACGCGGCCGCGCTTGTTCGCGCTCTGCTCGCGGTCGGGCGGGTTCGCCTCCTCGTCCTTGCGGACAATGTCGAAATTCGGGTTCTCGTGATCGGTCAGGTTGACCATGAACAGCGCCTTTTCGCTGTCGGTCACGACGATCATGGTGCCCTGAGACAGCTCCGCCATCAGTTCTGGGTTCCGCCATGCGGCCCGGCATGGTTCTCGTCGGTGTCGCGGTCTTCCTGGCTCTTGCCGACGCGCGTCACGCCGCGCTTGCCCTGGGTCGTGGCATCGAGCAGCGCGTCGCGGGTGCCCGTCTCGGTCGCCACGTCGCCGCCGTTGCGGCCCTGGTGGCCGGGCGTGTCGGGCATGTCCTTGATGAATTCGTCGGTCTCGCGCTTGCCGTCCTGCGAGCGGTGTCGGTCGGCCATGGTATCCTCCGTTTGCGGTTCACGGGGACAACGCGGGCGCCGGTGCGGGGTTCCGGACATGCGAAGGGGGCCGCGCGGGCCCCCTTCGCTCGGCCGGTTGCGTCGGGTTCACATGCGCGAAGCGACGTTTTCCCAGTTCACGAGATTGTCGAGGAAGTTCGACAGGTAGGCCGGGCGCTTGTTGCGGTAGTCGATGTAGTAGGAATGCTCCCACACGTCGCAGCCCAGAAGCGCGGTCTGGCCGAAGCAGACGGGGTTCACGCCGTTCTCGGTCTTGGTGACCTTCAGGCTGCCGTCGCTGTCCTTGACGAGCCAGGCCCAGCCGGACCCGAACTGGCCCGCGCCGGCGGCGGCGAATTCTTCCTTGAACTTGTCGACGCTGCCGAAGCTGTCGGTCAGCGCGCTTTCCAGCTCGGAGGGCATCTTGCTGTCGCCGGGCGACATCATTTCCCAGAACTGGTTGTGGTTCCAGAGCTGGCTGATGTTGTTGAAGATGCCGTTCTGGGCCACCGCGCCGGACTGGTAAGTGCCCTGGATGATCTCCTCCAGCGACTTGCCGTCCCACTCCGTGCCCGCGATCAGCTTGTTGCCGTTGTCGACATAGGCCTTGTGGTGGAGGTCGTGGTGGTACTCCAGCGTCTCCTTCGACATGCCCTTCGAGGCGAGCGCGTCATGGGCGTAGGGAAGGTCGGGAAGCTCGAATGCCATGAGACATCTCCTTTTGATTGCGTCAGGGGTGATGTCGCGCGCGAGCGGCCCGGGTCAAGCCCCGACGGGCGCCGCGTTGTGCAGCAGGCCCTCGGCATAGCCGGCCACGGAGCGGAAGCACACGAGCCGCCAGCCCTCGCCCTCGCGCCAGATGGCGGCGGGGATCTGGGCCATCCGGCTGCGGCGCACTTCGGCCGGGGCGAGGCGGGCGAAATCGACGGGCATCAGGCGGGCGAGCAGATCCTCGACCGCACCCTCCAGCGCGAAGACCGCGCGGGCGTCGCTGACCACGGCAACGGTCGCGAAGTCGCCCGCGAGCGCGGCCGCCAGCCGCTCGGCCAGCGCCGGGGCTTCGGCGTAGTCGCAGGTCAGCAGAAGGTCGTCCGGCGACATCCAAAGAAGGCCCCTGCCCTGCGCTTCCGTCCGCATCCGCGCCGCCGGCGTGCCGGGGCCCGCGATCTCGGCGACGGCGCGGCCCAGCAGCTCCGGATCGCCGCGCAGCGCGACCATCCCGACGGGCGGCAGCGCGGTGATGGTGACGTCAGGCATTCTGCTTCTCCCCCTCGGGATCGTAGAAAACCGGGCTGACGATCCGCGCCTCGACCGGGTCCTTGCCGATGCGAGTGAAGGCGATCACCTCGCCCATCCGCTGCGGGCCGCGTTCGACGAGGCCCATGGCGATGCCGCGGCCCAGCGTGGGCGAATGGTAGGTCGACGTGACGCGCCCCTGCGTGTTGCGCTGGCCGTTGGCGTTGGTGCCCTCGGCCAGGGCATAGGCGCCGTCCTCGAGCACCGAGCCGTCCAGCGTCTCGAGGCCGACGAGCTTCCAGCGGTCGGGCTTCTGGAACTCGGACCGCGCCTGTCCGCGCTTGCCGAGATAGTCGTCCTTCTTCTTCGAGATCGCCCAGTCGAGGCCGAGATCCTGCGGGATGACGGTGCCGTCGGTCTCGTCCCCGATCATGATGAAACCCTTCTCGGCGCGCATCACGTGCAGCGCCTCGGTGCCGTAGGGCGTCGCGCCGAATTCGGCGCCGGCGGCGTGCAGCGCCTCCCAGAGGGCCAGGCCCTGCGTCGACGGCACGGACAATTCGTAGCTGAGCTCGCCCGAGAAGCTGATGCGGAAGGCGCGGATATCGAAGCCGCCGAGCGTGCCGTCGGCCCAGGCCATGAAGGGCAGCGCCTCGGCCGAGACATCCATGCCGCCCAGCGTCTCTAGCACCGCGCGGGCCTTGGGGCCGACCACGGCGATCTGCGCGAATTGCTCGGTCAGGTTGAGCGTGTGGACCTTCCAGTCCCACCACTCGCATTGCAGCCAATCCTCCATCCAGCCGTGGATGCGGTCGGCCCCGCCGGTCGTGGTGTGGCAAAGGAAGGTCTGGTCGTCGATGCGCGCGACGACCCCGTCGTCGATCAGGAAGCCATTCTCGTCGCACATCAGGCCGTAGCGGCAGCGGCCCGGCTTCAGCGTGCTCATCATGTTCGTGTAGAGCATATCGAGGAAGCGCCCCGCATCGGGACCGCGCACGAGGATCTTGCCCAGCGTCGAGGCGTCGAGCAGGCCCAGCCCGTCGCGCGTGGCGCGGACCTCGCGGGCGACGGCGGCCGCAGGCGTCTCGCCCTTTCGCAGGTAGCAATAGGGCCGCCGCCACTGGCCCACCGGCTCCCAATGCGCGCCATGGGCGTCGTGCCAGTCATGCATCGGCGTGCGGCGCAGCGGCTGGAACAGCGCGCCCCGCGCCTCGCCCGCGAGCGCGCCGATGGTCACGGGGGTGTAGGGCGGCCGGAAAGTGGTGGTGCCGACCTGCGGGATCGCCTCGTCCAGCCGGTCGGCCAGGATGGCGAGCCCGTTGATGTTGCTGAGCTTTCCCTGGTCCGTCGCCATCCCGAGCGTGGTGTAGCGCTTGGCGTGCTCGACGCTTTCGAAGCCCTCCTGCGCGGCCAGCCGCAGGTCCGAGACCTTCACGTCGTTCTGGAAGTCGAGCCACATCTTCGCGCGCAGCTTCGGGCCCGCGCCCTGCGGCATCATCCAGACGGCCTCGATCGGGGCCTCCGCGACCGCCTCGGCGTCGGGGGCGTCGATCTCGAAGGCCTCGGCGGCATCGGTCAGCACCTCGGCGGTGGTCAGCATGCCGCTCGCCGCGCCGATGCAGGTCACGAAGCCCTTGCCGTCCTGGTCCGTGGGCGGGCGGTCGGGATCGGGGCGGAACATGACGCGCGCCTCGTCCCACCAGAGTTTGCCGCCGCAATGCGAGTAGAGATGGACCGCGGGCGACCAGCCGCCGGACATGGCGATGGCGTCGCAGCCGATTTCCTGCAGCACCGCGCCTTCGCCCGCCTGCAGGCAGACCGCGACGCCGGTCACGCGGTCCCGGCCCAGCACCTTGGCGATGCCGCGGCCCGCGTGAACGTTGACGCCCATCGCCTTGATTTCGCGAATGATCGGGCTGTCTGGTGCGTCGCGCGCGTCGAGGATTGCGGGAACCTGCAGCCCCGCTTCCAGCAGCACCTTCGCGGTGCGGTAGGCGTCGTCATTGTTGGTGACGATGATCGTGCGGTCGCCCAGCGAGACGCCGAAATTGACCACGTAGTCGCGCAGCGCACCGGCCAGGATCACGCCGGGCGTGTCGTTGCCCGCGAAGCTCAGCGGGCGCTCGATCGCGCCGGTCGCGGCGATGACCTGACCCGCGCGGACGCGCCAGACCCGCTCGCGCGGGCCGTCGCCGTCGAGCGCCTCGTTCAGCAGGACATAGCCGTGATCGTAGACGCCGGAGCCTTCGCAGCGCAGGTGGAGCGTGACGTTGCCGGACTTTTCAAGCGTTTCGACGGCGTCCTTCACCCAATCGGCCGCGGGGCGGCCGTCGATCACGGCGCCATCGACCGGGGCGCGCCCGCCCCAATGGCCCGCGCGTTCGACCAGCATCACGCGGCCCCCGGCCTGCGCCGCGCCCAGGGCTGCGGTCAGTCCGGCGATCCCGCCGCCGACGATCAGCGTGTCGCAGAAGGCGTAGCGGTGTTCGTAGCGGTCGGCATCGGCCTCGGTCGGCGCGGCGCCGAGGCCGGCGGCCCGGCGGATGAACGGCTCGAACACATGCTTCCAGAGCGGGCGGGGATGGATGAAGGTCTTGTAGTAGAACCCCGCGGGCAGGAAACGCGCGCCCCAGTCGTTGACCCGACCGATATCGAAGCCGAGCGCGGGCCAGGCGTTCTGGCTGTGCGCCTGCAGCCCCTCGCGGACGGGCTGCTCGGTGGCGCGGATATTGGGCGTGAACCGGGCGCCCTCCCCGATGCCCAGCAGGGCGTTCGGCTCCTCCGGGCCGCTGGCCACGACGGAGCGGGGCCGGTGATATTTGAAGCTGCGCCCCATGACGAGCTGGCCATTGGCAAGCAGCGCGGAGGCAAGCGTGTCTCCCGCATAGGCCTTCATCCAGCGTCCGTCGAAGCGGATGCCAAGCGGGCGCTTGCGGTCGATCAGGCGGCCACCGGTCTTGAGGCGCTGGGTCATTTCCGGCGCGCCTCGATCCGGGCCATGATCTCGGGCGGCGGGGATTTGGACTGGGCGGGATAGGTGCCGAAGACTTCCAGCGTGGCGGTGTCGCGGGCGGCGAGGAACCACTTGCCGCAGCCATAGGCGTGGCGCCAGCGCTCGAAATGGACGCCTTTCACGTTCTCGCGCAGGAAGAGGTATTCCTCGAAATCGGCGTCCGAGGCTTCGGGCCCGCGCCGCACGAGATGGGCCTCGCCCCCGGGGGCGAGCTCCGTCTCCTCGACGCTGAGGCCGCAATTCGGGCAGGTCAGCAGGAGCATGCGATGCCCCCCTGCCCGGCGCCGTCAGTCCGGGCTGGTCCCCGCGAAGGCCGTCGGCTCGTCGATGCGCACCTTGGGCGCGCCGATGCCGAGATCGAGCGATCCCCCGAAGGCGAGAAAGGCCGTGAATGCGACCGCGACGAGCGTGCCGCCGAGAAGGAAATTGATGCCGCGTGTGCGGCTGCGAATGAAAAGCGCCATGGCAGATGGCCAACTTCAGTTATGGTCCCCACCGGGGAAGATAGCACAAATCCGCCTATCTGGGGTGCCTGAATATGCAGCATTGCAGGAAATTCTGTGTTCATGTCAGTGCGCCACTCCCGCCGCGACTGATTCGTCGATGAAGCGGCCCTCCCGGAAACGCTCCATCCCGAAGGCCTCCGTCAACGGTGAATGGCCCTTCGCGATAAGTTCCGCCATGGCCCAGCCCGAGCCCGGGATCGCCTTGAAGCCGCCGGTGCCCCAGCCGCAATTGACGAAGAGGCCCCGGACCGGCGTGCGCGACAGGATGGGCGAGCGGTCGCCGGTCACATCGACGATCCCGCCCCATTGCCGCAGCATCTTGAGCCGCGAGAGCATCGGGAAGGTTTCGACCAGCGCGCGCAGCGTCTCCTCGATATGGTGGAAGCTGCCGCGCTGCGTGTAGTTGTTGAACCCGTCCGTGCCGCCGCCGATCACCATCTCGCCCTTGTCGGATTGCGACAGGTAGCCGTGGACGGTGTTGGCCATCACGACGACGTCCATACAGGGCTTGATCGGCTCGGAGACCAGCGCCTGCAGCGCCACCGATTCGAGCGGCAGCCGGAAGCCCGCCATCTGCGCGAGGACCCCGGAATGGCCGGCCACGACGACGCCCAGCTTGTCGCAGGCGATCGGGCCTTGCGTGGTCTGGACGCCGCTGACGCGATCGCCGTCGCGGTCGATCCCCGTGACCTCGCATTTCTGGATGATGTCCATGCCCATATCGGTGCAGGCCCGCGCGTAGCCCCAAGCCACCGCGTCGTGGCGCGCCGTGCCGCCGCGGGATTGCCAGAGCGCCCCCAGCACCGGGTAGCGCGGGCCGTCGATAATCATGATCGGGCAGAGTTCCTTGACCTCGGCCGGCTCGATCCAGCGGGTCTTCACGCCCTGCAGGCCATTGGCATGGGCCGTGCGCTTGTAGCCGCGGACCTCGTGATGCGTCTGGGCCAGCATCATCACGCCGCGCGGGCTGAACATGATGTTGTAGTTCAGGTCCTGGCTGAGCGTCTCGTAGAGCGAGCGCGCCTTCTCGTAGAGCGCGGCGGAGGGATCCTGGAGGTAGTTGGAGCGGATGATCGTCGTGTTCCGGCCGGTATTGCCGCCGCCCAGCCAGCCCTTTTCGAGGATCGCGACATTCGTGATGCCGAAATTCTTGCCCAGGTAATAGGCCGTCGCCAGCCCGTGCCCGCCCGCGCCGACGATGACGACGTCGTAGCGGTCGCGCGGCGGGCGCTTGGCCCAGGTGCGGCCCCAGCCCTCGTGGTTGCGCAGGGCTTCCCGGGCGATGGCGAAAGCGGAATGGCGTCTCATCTTCGTCCCCTCGTCGCCTTCGGGCATGCCAAGCGGGGGCCGTCTGCGGGCGCGGGCCTGCGGCACCTGATCGCGGCTTTGCGACATGTCCGATCTGCCGCGCGCGACCTGCCGCCGCAAGAGGTGCCGCAGGGCCTTTTGTCTCACCCGCGGCGGGGGTAGGTCTGGCCCATGTTCTGGACCGCTGCCGCCCTCCTCCTCGTCGCCTGCGTGCTCGTCATCGCCGCCGCGCTCCGCGCCGTGCCCGCCGATCGCGAGGCGCCCGACGTGGCCGTCTACCGCGACCAGCTGCGCGAGCTCGAGCGCGACGCCGCGCGCGGCACGCTCGCGCCGGAGGAGGCCGAGGCCGCGCGGACCGAGGTGGCGCGGCGCCTGCTGGCCGCCGACCGGTCGGGCGGCGTCGCGGCGAAGGGGCCCGGCAACAGCGTTCTGGGCTTCGCGCTGATCGCGGTCCCGGTGATCGGCATAGCCGTGGCGACCTATCTGTCGATCGGGGCGCCGGGCTATCCCGACCTGCCGCTGGCCACGCGCATCGCCGTGGTCGAGGAGAACCGCGCCGCCCGTCCCGGGCAGGAGGTGGCGGAGGCCGAGGTGCCCGACCGGATCGACGACAGCCGCCCCGACCTGACACGCATGGCCGAGCAGCTTCGCGCGGTCCTGGCCGAGCGGCCCGACGACCTGCGCGGCTGGCGGCTGGCGGTGCAGACCGAGGCCGGGCTGGGCGATCTGGAGGCCGCCTGGCGCGCGCAGGTGCGGGTGATCGAAATCCTCGGCGACGATGCCACCTCCGAGGATCACGCCGTGCTGGCGGAGCTGATGATCCGTGCGGCGGGCGGCTATGTCTCGCCCGAAGCAGAGCGCGCGCTGAGCCGGGCGTTGCGGGCCGATGCCGGGAACGGGATGGCGCGGTTCTATGCCGGGTCGATGTACGCGCAGGGCGGCCGCCCCGACCTCGCCTTCACGATCTGGCGCCGGCTAATCGCCGACTCCCGCCCGGGCGATCCGTGGCTGGAGCCGATCTACGGCCAGATCGAGGAGATCTCGCAGCTCGCCGGCGACCCGACGCCGCTGGACCAGCTGCCCCGCCCGCGCGGGCCCTCGCAGGCCGATATCGACGCCTCGGGCGAGATGACGCTGGAGGACCGGATGGCGATGATCGAGGGCATGGTCGAGGGGCTGGCCCTGCGGCTTGCCGATCAGGGCGGGCCGGTCACCGACTGGGCCCGACTGATCACGGCCTACGGCGTTCTGGGCCGGACGGATGCCGCCGCCGCGGTCTATGGCGAGGCGAAGCTGGTCTTCGCCGAGGACCAGAGCGCGCTGGACCGTCTCGCGCAGGCCGCCGACCAGGCGGGCCTGACCCCGTGATCTGCGACACGATCGAGGAATTCGCATCCCGCCTGCCGGCGCGGGGGGCGCTTGTCGGCCTCGACCTCGGCACGAAGACGATCGGGGTCGCCGCCTCGGACACGCACCGCTCGGTCGCCACACCGATCACCACGATCCGCCGGACAAAGTTCACCGCCGATGCCGAGGCGCTGGAGCGGCTGCTGGCCGAGCGGGCGGTGGCGGGTATCGTGATCGGCCTGCCGCTCAACATGGACGGGAGCCACGGCCCGCGCCTGCAATCGACCCAGGCCTTCGCGCGCAGTCTCGCGCGGCGCATCGACACGCCGATGGCCTTCTGGGACGAACGGCTCAGCACCGTGGCGGCCGAGCGCGCGCTGCTCGAGGCGGATACGACACGGAAACGTCGCGCGGAGGTCATCGACCACGTCGCGGCCGGCTATATCCTGCAGGGAGCGCTCGACCGCCTGCGCCATATCGAAAGCACCGCATGACCGAAGACCCGACCTCCGACCGCATCTGGGCCCGCGCCGAGATCGAGAGCCCCTGCGTGCGGGTCTGCGTGGTGCATCCCGAGACGCGGCTCTGCACCGGTTGTCTGCGCTCGATCGACGAGATCGCGGCCTGGTCGCGGATGACGCCCGAGGGCCGCGCCGCGGTCATGGCCGAGCTGCCCACCCGCGCGGCGGCCCCTTCGGCGCGCCGCGGCGGGCGCGCGGGACGGCTGAACCGGGGCTGACCGTCTTGCACAATTCGGGGTAAGGCGCCGTTCGGCACATCCCCAACGTGGGGATCGCACTCAGCCGAGCGCCTTGCGCAGCATGTTCAGCGCGACGAGGAACAGGAAGATCGCGAAGGCGCGCTTGAGCGGCGCGGGGTTCATCGCGTGGGCCAGCTTCGCGCCCAGCGGCGCCGTCAGCAGCGTCATCGCTACGATCACCACGAAGGCCGGCCCGTTCACGAGGCCCAGCGTCAGCGGCGGGCGCGCGCCCTCGGCCGGAAGGACGAGGAACAGCAGCACCGAGGGCACCGCGATCAGCAGACCGAACCCGGCCGCCGTCGCCACGGCGCGGTGGATCGGCACCCCGTGCAGCGTCATCAGCGGCACGCCGAAGCTGCCGCCGCCGATGCCCATGAGGACCGACAGGAAGCCCACGCCGGGCGAATAGATGTATTGCTTCGCGCCCTTGGGCATTCCGGGGGCGATGCGCCAATGCGGGCGCGAGACGGCCATGTAGATCGCGACGATCAGCGCGAGCACCGCGAAGACCGCCGTCAGCGTCTCGGAGCGCAACCCCGTCGCGACCAGGGCGCCCAGCAGCGCGCCCAGCCCGATGCCCGGCCCCCAGCCCCTGAGGATCGCGAAATCCACCGCGCCCTTCTCGGCATGCGCCCGGACCGACCGGATCGAGGTCACCACGATCGTCGCGAGCGAGGTGGCGACGCAGACCTGCATGATGTTGGGCCCGTCATAGCCCAAGGCGCCGAAAACATAATAGAAGGCCGGCACCAGAACGATGCCGCCGCCCACGCCCAGAAGCCCCGCCAGCACGCCCGCGAAGGCCCCCACGGCCAGAAGAAACGCCACCAGCGGCGCAAGGGTGGCGATGTCGGGCATGGGATCTCCTCAGGCTGCCGCCCGCGTCACATGCGCCAGCGCCGCATGCAAGATCTCCGCGCCCGCACCGGGCTTCGCCGCGCCCTCCGACAGGGTCCGCCGCCAGCCCCGCGCGCCCGGCAGACCGGCGAAGAGGCCCAGCATGTGCCGCGTCACCTGCCCGGGCTTGCCGCCTTCGGCCACGTGGCGTTCGACGTAAGGCACCATCCGCAAGGCGGCGGTGACGCGGTCGGGACACGGATCGGGGCGGCCGAAGATGCGGTTGTCGGCGTGCAGCAGGATCGCGCCCGGATCGTGATAGGCCGCACGTCCGACCATCACGCCGTCCATATAGTCGAGCTGCGCCTCGACGGCGTCGAGCGAGGCGATGCCGCCATTGATCGACAGATGAAGTTGCGGAAAGCGCGCCTTCATCGCGTGGACCAGCGGGTAATCGAGCGGCGGCAGCTCGCGGTTCTCCTTCGGGCTGAGCCCCTGCAGCCAGGCCTTGCGCGCATGGATCGTGACCCGGTCCACGCCGGCATCGGCCATCCGCGCCAGAAGGTCGGGCAGCACCGCGGCCGGGTCCTGGTCGTCCACCCCGATGCGGCATTTCATGGTCACCGGCACCGCGCCCGCCGCATCCGCCATGGCGCGCAGGCAGTCGGCGACGAGCGCGGGCCGCTCCATCAGGACCGCGCCGAAACAGCCCGACTGCACGCGGTCGGAGGGGCAGCCGACATTGAGGTTGATCTCGGCATAGCCGCGCGCGACACCCATCGCGGTGGCCTGCGCCAGCTCGCCCGGATCGGACCCGCCGAGTTGCAGCGCGACCGGATGCTCGGCCGCGTCGAAGTCGAGCAGATGCGCCGCCCCTCCCCGGACGAGCGCGGCGGCGGTCACCATCTCAGTGTAGAGCAGCGCCTCGCGCGACAGGACGCGATGGAACGCCCGGCAGTGCCGGTCGGTCCAGTCCATCATCGGCGCGACGGAAAAGCGTGCGGCTTCGGTGGCGGCGTCCAAGGGCATTCGGCTCACTTCATTTGGGCCGTTTCGTTGGATATGCGGCCCGCGGTGAGGACATAGTCAAAACATCGGCGCATCACTACCCCCAGAGGGGCAACGCAAGCGGAATGTTCTGGCTTCAGGCCGTGCCGATCAGGCCGTAGTCGCTGTCGCTGTCGCTGTCGCTGTCGTTGGCGATGCGGATCGCATCCTCTTCGGTGTCGACCGGAATGACGACGCCGACGGGGCCGAAGAGCTCCTCCTGCGCGATGCGCATGTCGTTGGAGACATCGGCATAGACCGTGGGCTGGATGTAGAACCCGTCGCCCTCGGCCACGGCGCCGCCATGGAGACAACGCGCGCCGTCTTCTTCGGCGACCTTGAAGGATTTCTGTACGCGCTGGAATTGCGCAGGCGTGATGATGGGATCGAGATTTTCATCCGGAACAATGGCTTCCACGGATTTCTTCAACTTGTCGAGGAAGGCGTCGTAGACGGACCGCTGCAGCAGGACACGGGTGCCGGCGGAACAGCCCTGGCCGGCGTTCAACGTGAAGCCCTTCACGGCCTCGGTCGCGGCCGTGTCGAGATCGGCATCGTCGAAGACGATGTTGGCCGACTTGCCGCCGAGTTCCAGCGTCAGCGGGATGATCCGGTCGGCCGCGATATGGCCGATGGCGCGCCAGACCACGACCGACCCCGTAAAGGCGACCTTGCGGACGTCCGGGTGGCTGACGATGGCCTCGCCCATCTCCTTGCCGGTGCCGAGCACGATGTTGATGACGCCGTCGGGGAAGCCGACCTCACTCGCCATCCGCGCCATTGCGACCGTAGTCTGGAGGGGATTTCCGAGGGTTCGCGACGATAACACTGCCCGCGACCAACGCCGGCGCGATGGCGCGCGCGGCCTGGTTGAGGGGCAGATTCCAGCGCGTGATGACGCCGACGATCCCGTAAGGCTCGCGCTTGGTGAAGACGTGCTGGTCGGGCGCCACGTCGAAAACGTCGCCCGTCGGCAGCTACACGAAGCTGCCGTACAACTCGAAATAGGCGATCGAGCCGCCGACCTCGGCATAGGCCATCGGCATGGGTTTGCCGGTGTCGGCATGCTCTATCTCGGCCAGCCCCTCGCGCTCCTCGCGCATCATGGCGGCGAGGCCGCGAAACCCGTGGCCTTCGAAGACTTGGGCATTGAGGCGATCTACGAACTCGATGTCGAGGGCATGGCGGTCATCGTCGCCGTTGACAGGCAGGGCAACTCGATCCACAGAATCGGCCCTGCGCAATGGCGGCGAACCCCTGAGCCCGCATGATGCTTCAGACTGTCGGACAGATGCTCGCCACCCAGGCCCGGCTCCAGCCGAACCGTCTGGGCGCGCGAGACCTGGAACGGTCGATGAGATTCGCCGAATGGAACGACCGCGCCTGTCGGCTGGCCAATGCGCTCCTGTCGCTTGGGCTGTCGAAGGGCGACCGTGTCGCCGTGCTGGCCTACAACCGCGTCGAATGGGCCGAGATCTACGCCGCCGTCGCCAAGGCCGGGCTGGTCACTGTCCCGGTCAACTTCCGGCTGACGGCCCCCGAGGCGCGGTTCATCTGCGAAGACTGCGCTGTCTCGGCCCTGATCGCGGAAGAGGCGCTGGCTTCGGTCGCCGATCCCCTGCGCGACGGTCTGGACATCGCGCATTTCATCCGGATCGGCGGCGAAGCGCGGGGCTGGCACGGCTATGAGGCCCTGATCGCCGATGCGTCGGACACCGAACCCGACAGCGACGTGTCCCCCGGCGACCCTTGGTGCCTCATGTACACCTCCGGCACCACGGGGAACCCGAAAGGCGCGATCCGCAGCCATGGCGGCATGGCGATGCTGGCCATGATGACCGAGATCGAGCTCGGCCTGTCGCGCAAGGACGACGCGCTCCTCGTCATGCCGATGTGCCACGCCAATTCGCTCAATTTCTTCACCGCGTTTCTCTATATCGGCGCGGCCGTGACGATCTTCTCCCGCGCGAGTTTCGACGCCGAACTGTGTCTGGAGGCGTTCGGCGAGATGGGCGTCACCTTCTCGTCCCTGGTGCCGACGCATTACGCGATGATGCTCGACGTCCCCGAGGCCAAACGCGAGGCCGGCGACTTCGGACGCGTCGAGAAGCTCATGGTCTCCTCCGCCCCGGCCCGCGTGGAAACCAAGCGCGCCGTCATGGAGATGTTTCCGAACTCGGGCCTGTTCGAACTCTACGGCTCGACCGAGGCGGGCTGGGTCACGTTCCTCCATCCCGACGAGCAATTCGACCATCTCGGAACCGTCGGGCGCGAGGTCGTGGGCTCCGCCCCCGTCCGCCTTCTCGACGAGAACGGCGAGGAGGTCGCGGACGGCGAGATCGGCGAGCTCTACTCCTCCTCGCCCTACGCCTTCGAGGGCTACTGGAACCTTCCCGACAAGACGGCCGAGGCCTTTCGCGGCGCGTATCTGTCGGTCGGCGACATGGCGCTGCGCGACGCAGACGGCTTCATCCGGTTGATCGACCGCAAGAAGAACATGATCATCTCCGGCGGCGAGAACGTCTACCCGACCGAGGTCGAGGCGGTTCTCGGCCAGCATCCGGACATCAAGGATGTCGCAGTCGTCGGGCTGGCGGACGACAAATGGGGCGAGCGCGTCGCCGCCGCCGTGGTGCGGCGCGATGGCTCGGACCTGACCGGTGAGGCACTCATCGAGTGGACACGCGAGCGGCTCGCGGGCTTCAAGCGCCCGCGCCAGGTGATCTTCCTCACCGCCGACGCGATGCCGCGCAACACGACCGGCAAGATCCTTCATCGCGTCCTGCGCGACATGCTGGCCGACAGCCAGAGGACCAAGACATGACCGAACCACAGGACCTCAATCGCGACGAAGACAACGTTGCGGCCTGGATCGCGCATCTGCTGGCCGAACGCGGCATCGACCGGATCTTCGGCCTTCAGGGCGGCCATATCCAGCCGATCTGGGACCACGCCGCCAAGCGCGGGATCCGCATCATCGACGTCCGCGACGAGGGCGCCGCCGTCCACATGGCCCATGCGCATGCCGAGTTGACAGGCGGGCTCGGGGTCGCGATGGCGACCGCGGGGCCGGGTGTCACCAACTGCGTGACGGCCATCGCGAACGCGTCGCTGGCCCGCGCGCCCGTCCTCCTGATCGGCGGCTGCACCTCGCGCCCGCAGGCCAACATGGGGCCGCTTCAGGATATCCCGCACACCGACATCCTGCGCCCCGTGTCGCGCTACGCCCGGACGGCGCGCGTGCCGGAGCAAGCGATCCGCGAGCTCGACGAAGCCATCGCCCGCGCCTTCGGGGATCTCGGCGAACCGGGCCCGTCCTATATCGAGATCCCCACGGACGTCTTGCGGACGCGGCTTCCCTCGACGCTCGTGCCGGCCGACTGGATCGCGGCGAAAGCGCCGCGCCGCGCGCCGCCCGACCCCGCACGCGTCGACGACGCGGTGGCGGCCATCCGTTCCGCGAAGCGCCCGCTCGTCGTGTCGGGGCGCGGCGCGCGCGGCGCGGGCCCTGCCCTCGTCCGTTTTCTCGACGCCGTGGACGCGCTGTACCTCGACACCCAGGAAAGCCGCGGCCTCGTGCCGCCCGAGCACCCTGCCGTGGTCGGTGCCGTGCGCGCGGCGGCGATGGCGCAGGCCGATCTGGTCATCACGCTCGGCCGCAAGCTGGACTATCAGCTGGGCTTCGGCTCTCCGGCGGTCTTTCCGGAGGCGCGGTTCCTTCGGATCGCGGACACGGCGGGAGAGCTTGTCGACAACCGTCGCGGCACGCCGGAACTGCTGGCCTCGGTGCCGCTTGCACTCGATGCGCTGACCGACGCGCTCCGCAACGACCCGGGCACGCGGGATGCGGATTGGCTGAGCGGGCTGCGCGCCAAGCACCGGGACCGGATCGCGAAAGGCAAGGAGACGGCCGGACCGCAGACGGGATCGGACGGCAAGGTCCACCCGATGGCCATTTTCGACGCGATCCGCGAGGTCGCCAACGACGACTACATCGCAATCGCTGACGGCGGCGACCTTCTGAGCTTCGCGCGTGTAGGGCTGGAGGCCGGCACCTATCTGGACGCGGGCGCCTTCGGCTGTCTCGGCGTCGGCGTGCCCTTCGCCGTCGCCGTAGCACTCGCCCATCCCGACCGGCAGGTGATCTCGGTCAATGGCGACGGGGCCTACGGGATCAACGCGATGGAAATCGACACGGCGGTCCGCCACGGCGCCAAGGCGGTGTTCATCGTCTCGAACAACGCCGCTTGGAACATCGAGCGCTACGATCAGGAATACAACTATGGCGGCCGTGTCGTCGGCACGACGCTCAGGCATTCCGACTATGCCGCGATGGCGCGCGCCTTGGGCGCGCATGGCGAACGCGTAGAGGATCCGTCCGATCTGGCGGATGCCCTTCGGCGCGCGATCGAGAACGCCCCTGCGGTGATCGACGTCGTCACGTCGCAGGAAGTGGTGTCTTCGGACGCCAAGAAGGGCCTCGGCTTTGTCCCCGACTACCAGGCGCTCACCGCCTGGGACGATGCCGAGCGGAAACGGAGAGGTCTCGAATGACGGGACCGTCGCGCTCTACCGCTTTGCGGTGATTTCGTCGGCATCGCAGACCGCGACCGCGCTGGGGCGTCGAACAACGATCCGGAACGGCTCCGGTCGAGCTCCGCTCAGCGATCCACGCCCCTGTCTCGGACGATCGCATCTGACCATCCACCCGTGGAAGTCACAGACGAATAGTCACCTGCGTCAGGCAGCGCGCGCTCGACCCTGCTCGCAATGCGCGGCAATCGCAGATCGAGTGGTTACCCATAGGGCATTGTCCGCCACGCAGAGGCGCGCGATTTCGTCGATGGCCCAGGCCGCGGCGGGTCATCCGTAGCAGTGCCCATGGGCGAATTCGCCCAGTATGACCGTCGCCGCCGGTAGCGACTTCACTCCGTTGAGCGCGTCGCGGAAGATCTCGACGAACTGCGCCGGTGTCCGGCCGAAGCGCATGGCATGCGGCAAGTCGTTGAACTCGATCGACATCGGAATTGCCAATATCTCGCGTTCGCCGAAGCGCTGGACATAGGGCAGATCCGCGTCCAGCACGTCGCCGTGCCAGTCGTAGCCATGCGCCGCGAGCATCCGCGGTGTCTCGGGCGAGGACGTGACGCGCGGGCTGATCCAGCCGGAGGGTCGGCGCCCCGTCGTGATCGTCGCCGCCTGCGGCACGGCGACCGGGTCACCTCGATTTGTCTGGGGCCGCCCGCCCCCGCGCGCTAGTCTCCCGCCCGGAGGTACAGGATGGGTGACGAACGCGAATTCTCGCGCCGGCGGATGATGGGGCTGGGCGGTCTGGCGATCGCCGCGGCGGGCATCGCCGGGGGCTGGGCGCTGGTCCGGCGCGACCGCTTCGAAGGCGCGACGCTGACCGCGCCCGAGGCGCTGGAGGCCGTGCGCGCGGGCGAACTGCTGCTGGTCGATATCCGCCGCCCCGACGAATGGGCCAGCACCGGTATCCCCGAGGGGGCCGAGCCGCTCGACATGCGGCGGGATGATTTCGTCGAAGCGCTGGAGGCGCTGGCAGGCGGCACCGATCGTCCGGTGGCCTTGATCTGCGCGCGCGGCGTCCGGTCGGACCGGATGTCGGCGGCGCTGGAGGCGGCGGGGTTCACCACGGTCGCCGATGTCAGCGAAGGGATGCTGGGCTCCTCGGCCGGGCCCGGCTGGCTGGCGCGCGGCTTGCCGGTGGCGCGGCCTTGAGGGCGCTGGCGCTCCTGTTGGCCGTCTGCGCGACCGCCGCGCAGGCCTGTCCGGGCCGCGACGCGCCCTGCGAGATCGACGGGGGCACCTATCGCATCGTCCTGCCCGAGGGCGCGGCCCCCGCGCCGGCGGTGGTCTTCCTGCACGGGTTCGGCGGCTCGGGCGCGGGTGTCCTGCGACAGACCGGGATGGTGTCGTCGCTCACGGCGCGGGGCTGGGCCGTGATCGCGCCCGACGGCCGGCCGCGCCAGGGCCGGAACGGGCTGCGCTGGAGCTTCGACGGGGCCGAGGGCCGCACGGCCGACGCCTTCCTGCGCGCGGTCGCCGCGGATGCCGCGGCGCGCCACGGGGTCGATGCCGGTCGGATGGTCCTGGCCGGCTTCTCGAACGGCGCCTTCATGGTCACCTATCTCGCCTGCCGCGACCCGGAAGCCTTCGCCGCCTATGCGCCGCTCTCGGGCGGGTTCTGGGAGCCGCAGCCCGAGCGCTGCGCCGGGCCGGTCCGGCTGTTGCAGACCCATGGCTGGCGGGATCCGACCGTGCCGCTGGAGGGCCGGCCACTCGGCGGCGGGCGTCGGGTCCAGGGCGACATCTTCGCGGGGCTGCAGCTCTGGCGCGAGACGAATGGCTGCCAATGGGACGACCCGGAGGGCTATGCCACCACGGGGCAGTTCATGCGGCGGCGATGGGATTGCGGCGCGGGCTCGGCGCTGGAGATGGCGCTGTTTCCGGGCGGGCACGGCGTGCCGGACGGCTGGGCGGACCTGATGCTCGACTGGTTCGAGGCGTTGCCCGACTGAGCTATTCCGCCGGGGTCGGCGCCAGCAGCGCGCGCAGCTCCTCGCGCCAGCGCTGTGCGCGGCGGGCCACCAGCGGCGCGCGGACTTCCTGCGGGACGGGCATCAGGCGCGGCGCGGGACGGGCCGAAAGCAGCGAGAGCGGCGCGGCTAGCAGGAGGCTCGCCATGATCGGCAGAAGCCAGAGCGAGACATAGCCGGTCAGCATTCCCGCGAGCAGCAGGGCGCCGAGCCCGGTCTCGACCGCGTGAAAGCGCAAAAGCCCGCCCCAGCCGGGCCGCGATCCCGCCCGCGCCTGCGGCAGCCAGTCGAGCCGCGTGCCCAGGAGCGCGGCCCCGACGGCCAGCGTCTGCTGGACCATCAGGATCGGCGCATAGGCGATGGAGACGGCGATCTCGACGACCAACGACAGCGTGAAGCGCCCGGCCCCGCCGAGCCGCGCGAGCGGCGTGCCCGCGGCCACCAAGGCTGCCGCCCCGATCAGCTTCGGCGCCAGCAGAAGCGCGTAGAGCGCGGCCATCAGCCAGACATGGTTCACCGGCGACATCTCGGGCCAGTTCGGCAGGGTGGGATTGGCGGGCGAGAAATAGTTGATGACGGAGCGGTCGGCGCTGACGCCGATGACCGCCCAGAGGGTCAGAAGCAGGAACCAGAGCGGCGAGAGCAGGTAGCCCACCGCGCCGTGGAACAGATGGAAGCGCGACAGGGCGTGGAAGCCGCGCGTGCCCAGAAGGCCGAGATGCTGCAGGTTGCCGCGGCACCAGCGCCGGTCGCGCAGGACGTGGTCGATCAGCGTGGGCGGCGTCTCCTCGTAGCTGCCGCGCAGGCGGGGCAGGAAGCGCACGGCCCAGCCCGCCCGGCGCATCAGCCCGGCCTCGACGAAATCGTGGCTGAGGATCAGCTGCTCGCGCCCGCCGCGGCCGCGCAGGTGCGGCAGGCCCGCCGAGGCGGCGAAGGCCTGGGTCCGCAGGATGGCGTTGTGGCCCCAGTAATTGCCCTCGCGCCCGGTCCAGCGGGCCAGGCCCTCGGCCAGGGCCACGCCGTAGATCGCGTTGGCGAATTGCTGCGCCCGGGCGAAGAGCGTGCCCGCACCGATCAGCTGCGGGAAGGACTGGATCAGCCCGGCCGCCGGGTCGCGGCCCATCGCGTCGGCGAGCGTCCGGATGGCGCCGGCGCTCATCAGGCTGTCGGCGTCGAGGATCAGCATGGCATCATGCGCCCCGCCCCAATTCGCCAGCCATTGCGCCAGGTTGCCGACCTTGCGGTCGGTGTTGCGCGTCCGGCGGCGATACCAGATCGCGGCCCAGGGCAGGCGCCTGCGCAGCGCGGCGAAAGCGGCCTCTTCCTGCGCGGCGCGATGCGGATCGCGCGTGTCCGACAGGATGTAGAGGGCCCAGTCATGCGCGCCGGGCGCGCGGCCCAGCCGCTCGAGCATCGCGGCGGCGTTGCCGAAGACGTCCCAGGGCGCCTCCTCGTGGACCGGGACCAGCAGGGCCACGCGCAGCGGCGTGACGGGACCGGTCTCGGGGGCGATGCGGCGCTGCATGGCGGCCGCGCCCGCCAGCACGGTCACGAAGGTCAGCGCGATCCAGAAGAAGCCCACGGCGATCAGCGCAGCCAGGAGCCCCTCGGCCCATGTCGTTCCGCCCTCGGCGAAATAGGACAGGAAGGCCCAGGCCAGCGCGCCGGTGGCGAGCGTGGCCGGCAGGAAGGTCCCCGCGCGCCAGCGCACGGCCTGCGGATCGCGGGCCGGATCGGGGGCCGTGTCGTCGCGAAAGGCGCGCCGCAGGTCCTGGCGCGGATGCGCCAGCGGCGCGACGGGTGGCATCTCGGCGGTCATGCGCGCGTCCAGCGGTAGAGCCAGACTTCCGAGACGGCGCGCCCGTCGCGCATCAGCTGCGCGCGCAGCTCGACCGCGTCGCGGGCCGCCGGATCGAAGGTGAAGGCCAGCCGCGCGCCGCCCGTCTCGGGGTTGCGCTGCAGGATGCCGTCCGAGGTGACCGCCCGTCCCGACGAGACATGCAGCGTGATGCCGTCGAGGCTTTCCAGTTCCGGATGCGCGGCGAAGTCGATCGCGGCGAGCCAGCGGTCGCCCTCGAAATTGAGGCCCATATGGGTGTCGATCACCCGGGCGACATCGGCCCGCCCCTTCGGCGTGGCGGCGGCGTCGTGCCAGGACATGCGGTAGGCGAAGCGATGCTCCTGCCCCGCGGCCAGCGGCGCGCGCGGGCGCCAATAGGCGACGATGTTGTCATAGATCTCGCGATCCGACGGGATCTCGACCAGCCGCACCACGCCCGGGCCCCAATCGCCCTCGGGTTCGATCCAGAGGCTGGGGCGTTCGTGGTAATGCGCCTCCAGGTCGGCGAAATCCGACAGCCGGTCGGCGCGCTGCATCAGGCCGAAGCCGCGCGGGCTGTCGTCGACGAAGCTGGAGAACTGCAGCACGACCGGGTTGGCCAGCGGCCGCCACAGCATTTCGCCCGCGCCGTTCCAGATCGCCAACCCGTCGCTGTCGTGGATCGCGGGGCGGAAGTCCTCGAAGCGCGGGCGGTTTGTCTGATCGTAGAGAAACATCGAGGTCAGTGGCGCGATGCCCGCATGGTCGAGATCGACGCGCGGGAAGAGGCTGCATTCGACCCGCATCTCGCAGGCCGGGCCGGGGGTGATCTCGAACCGGAAGGCGCCTGCGGCGGAGGGGCCATCGAGTAGCGCATGCAGAATGACGCGGTCGTCGCCGGGCGCGGGCGTCTCGACCCAGAAGCGGGTGAAATCGGGAAACTCCTCGCCCGAATCCTCGCCGGTATCGAGCGCCAGCCCGCGCGCAGAGAGCCCGTAATGCTGCGCCGCGCCGATCGCGCGAAAATAGCTGGCGCCCTGGAAGACGGCGAACTCGCGGGCATTCGCCTCGCCGGGGAAGCGGTGGCGCAGGCGCAGGCCGGAATAGCCCATCGTCTCGTCAAGAGGCAGCTCGGGCGTCTGGTCGGTCCGCGCGAAGAGGTCGAAATCGAAGGCCAGCCGCGCGGCGCTGTCGCCCTCGACTACCGCCACCTCGACGGCGCGCGGGAAGTAGAGCCCCGGATGGAAGAGATCCATCTCGAAGCCCCGATCCTCGCCGGACCAGACCGCGCGGCGCGGATCAAACCAGATGGTGCGATACTGGTCATAGGTCAGCGCGCGCCAGGGCTCGGGGATGAGGGGGCGTGGCATGTAGGGCTGCGCGGCCAGGTCGCGCGCCATCTCGCGCACCGTGTCGGGACCGAAAGGCCGCGTCTCGATGATGCGCGGCGCGGCGTCCGCGGCACCGGCCAGCGCCAGCGCCGAGACCCCGCCGAGGAAAGTGCGCCGCTTCATCGCTTGGCCCGCCACGGCTGCGACTTGAACCAGCCGGCCGTGTAGGCGCAGGCGATCAGGAGCGCGAAGCCCGTCAGGTTCACCAGCGCCCAGGTGCCCGCGTTGCGGCCGATCAGGTCCAGGACGATGCCGTTGACCCGCGCCAGCACCATTGAGAAGACGAAAACGGCCAGGCTCTGCTGGCCGACCTTGGTGATCAGCCGGATCAGGCCGTTCCAAAGCCGCGCCACGGCCCCCTGCCCCGCCGCAACCAGCCGAGCGCCGCCCGCGCCCGCCGCCGACCAGGCGAGATAGGCGAGCGCGAGGAAATGGACGTAATGCAGGATCGCGAAATCCGACTTGTCGAACCAGTCGCGATGGGCCTGCCGCCAGTCCAAGACCGGGTTGCAGGCGCCGAAGCCGGTCTCGGCGCAGCCCGTCAGCGCGACGTAGGCGCCCTTCACGAGGTCGGTCTGGAAGAGGCGGAACCCGATCGAGCTGAGGACCATGCTGACCAGCACGACCGCCAGCGCCAGGCCGATCAGCCAGGGCCGGACCGGCGGCGCAGGGATCCAGCCGCGCATGAAGGCGAAGCCGGTGAAGAAGACGAGCTGCCAGCCGAACGGGTTGAAGAACCACGCCCGATCGGACCAGGGCTCGGCCGGGAAAGCGAGATGCAGATGGCCGAGCCCAAGCGTGTCGAGCAGCGCGCCTTGCGCGAAGACCCATATCGTGAGCGACAGCGCGAAGGTCAGCGGCAGCGAGACGCGGGCCAGCGCGACCATCGCGGGCATCATCACCAGCACCGCCATGTACATGGGCAGGATGTCGAAATAGTTCGGCACGTAGGTCAGCGTCAGCAGCCCGATCAGCTGCGGCGCGGGATCGGCGAAGAACTTCCACAGGTTGAGCGTGCCGATATAGGTCTCGGACGGGTTCCAGGCGGCCGCGTCGATCGCCGCCAGCATCGTCGCGATGGCGAGGAACATGCAGATATGCGCCCAGTAGATCTGCCAGACGCGGAAGCCCACCCGCGCCGTGCCGAGGCGCCAGCCCATCCGATCGAAGCTGCGCCCGAAGGCGATGGCCGATGCCATGCCCGAGCAGAAGACGAAGATCTCGGTCGCGTCCGAAAAGCCCCAGCGGGCCGGGATCCACAGCGTCCAGGCATTGCCCGGCGTGTGCGCCAGCAGGATGATGAACATCGCCAGCCCCCGGAACACGTCGAGGCGCAGGTCGCGGATGGCCGCGCCCGCCGTGGCGGTCGTCGCACGCGGCGCGCTCTGGTAGGCACGCGAGGGGGTCGTGGTGGCCATGGTCCGCGTCTCTCTGACTCGATGCGGCAACTTACGGGCCGGTCGCGGCGCGCGGAACGGGTTTCTGCGCCTGCGCGATCAATGCGCGCCGCGCCGCCGCATAACCGTCCTCGTGGCCGCCGCGCCGCGCCGCGCGGGCGGCCAGAAGCGCCTCGGCACCGGCAATCTGGCCGGCGCGGAGGCCGGCATCGATGGCCAGCCGCTCGAACACGTCGCGCTGGGCGTGGCTGCCGCCGGCGTCGGGCAGGTGCGGGCGCGCGCGCGACAGCGCCGCGAAGGCGCCAGAATAGTCGCTATGGGCGAAAGCCGCGATCCCGCTCGCCGTGTCGAGGCCCGGCTGCGCCATGCGCGCTTCGACCCCGTCCGCGGGCGCCTCGGCGCAGCGGGCCAGCCGCCCCAGCATGCGCGCGGCGGCATCCTCGCGGCCGTCGGCCTCGAGCGCGAGCAGGTAGTGCAGATCGGCGAAGACGAGGCAGGCATCCTCGGTCCGGCGCTCCGACAGATCGGCCAGTTCGACCCAGCGGTCGCCCACATCGACACCTTCGAGCTCCAGCCGGGTGAGCAGCGAGGTGGCGTTGGCGATGTCGCGGTAATCGTCGGTATGTTCGGCCCGGACCTTCGCATCGTAGAGTTGCAGCGCCTCGTCCAGCCGCCCGAGGTCGAGCAGCATCAGCGCGCGGTGCCACCAGATGTGGAAGCGGAAGTTGTTGCAGCCGGCCGCGGCGTCGCCATGCGCGTCGAGCCAGGCCAGCCCGCCCGCCGCATCGCCGGTCATGTCGTGGACATGGGCCACCGCGTGCAGCGCCCAGGCATCGTCGGCGGCGGCTTGCAGCGCGGCGCGCCCCGTCCGGGCGGCGCGGTCGAATTCGCCCGTCTCCTCAAGCGCGAAGGCATGGCAGCCCAGCACGTAGCCGCGTCCGGCATGGCCCGGCCCATGGTCCGCGAGCGTGCGCTCGACCGAGGCGCGCATGCCCGCCGCGTCGCCCGTCACGAAGCGGATCGCGTGGGAGAGCTTCATGGCCAGCGTATCGCCCGGCGCGCGGTCCAGCGCCGCTTCGAGGGCCGCGATGGCCGGGCGGTAATGCCCGTCCAGTAGCGCGGCCAGCGTGTCGATCAGGGCGCGTTCGCGCGCGTTCGTCCCTTCGGCGCGGGTGCGTGCGGCGTCGAGCGCGACCTGCGCCTCCTCGAACAGTTCCCGGCGGCCGAGCAGCATGTAGAACATCCCCCTGAGCGCGTGCGGCGCGGCATGGCCGGGCGCGGCCTCGGCCAGCTTGGCCAGGTGCAGCGGGGTCGCCGCGCCATGCGCTAGGAAGGCCAGGCAGGTCGCGTTCCAATGCCCGACAGCCTCCGCGGGCAATGTGACCGGCTGGTCGAAGATGTCGTGACGGGTCATGCGGGCCTCGGATCGACGGGGGATACCCAAAGCCTTAACCGTCTGATCCCACGCGCAGCCATAGCCGCACGGCCGGTGTCACGGACTGTTTACGGCGCGTCATCATCCGCGAAGGGGTCGTCGCGGGTCAGCCGGTCGCTATCGGCGCCGAAGCGCGGCGGCGGATGGCGATAGGTGACGGGCGTGCGCGAGAACTGCAGCGGGTTGCCGACCAGCGGCAGGGTCAGGCCGTCGGCCTCCATGTCGAGCGCCATGCCGCGGGCGGCGACCTGCTCGGAGGCGAAGACCTCGGGCAGGGTCTGGACCGGGCCCACGGGGACGCGCGCGGCCTCCAGCCCCTCGATCACCTGCGCGGTGGTGAGCCCGGCCAGCGCCGGCTCCAGGTGTTCGGCCAGCGCAGCGCGATGGTCGAGCCGCGCGGGATTTGTGGAAAAGCGCGGGTCCGCGGCGAGGTCTCCCAGTTGAAGGACGCCGCAGAACCGCTTGAACTGGCTGTCATTTCCGACCGCGACGATGACATGCCCATCGGCGGTCGCGTAGACGCCGTAGGGGACGATGTTCGGATGGCCGTTGCCCCGGCGGATCGGGGCCTTGCCAGTCAGGCGGGTGTTGACGGCCTCGTTGATCGTCCAGGCGATCTGGCTGTCGACGAGCGCCACCTCCACCTGTTGGCCTTCGCCCGTCGCCTCGGCGTAGCGCAGCGCGGCCAGGAGGCCCACGCAGGCATACATGCCGCACATCACGTCGGCGATGCCGACGCCGACCTTCATCGGCTGACCCTCGGGCTCGCCGGTCAGGGACATGATCCCGCCGAAGCCCTGGGCCATCAGGTCGTAGCCGGGCTTGTGGCGGTTCGGCCCCGTCTGCCCGAAGCCCGAGATCGAGCCGTAGACGAGCCTCGGGTTGACCGCGCGCAGGCTGTCGTAATCCAGCCCGTATTTCGCCAGCCCGCCCGGCTTGAAATTCTCGATCACGATATCGGCCATGGCGGCAAGCCTGCGGATTTCGGCCTGGCCCTCGGGCGCGGCGATATCGACGGCGACCGACAGCTTGTTGCGGTTCGCGCACATGAAATAGGCTGATAGATCCGTATCCTCCGCGCCGTCCTTCACGTAGGGCGGCCCCCATTGCCGCGTGTCGTCGCCGCCCGTGGCCGGGTTCTCGACCTTGAGAACGGTCGCGCCCAGGTCGCCCAGAAGCTGCGTCGCGGTCGGACCGGCGAGGATGCGGCTGAGATCGAGCACGCGGACGCCCGCCAGCGGGCCGGTTCGGTCGGGCATGGAAGCCTCCGGAGATCGAGCGGTCACTCGGCGGCGATAGCACCCTGCCAGGCGGCGGGCCACCCGTCGCGCGTCTGGGGCAGCTTCATGTCGAGCGCCGCCGCGGCGATCTGGTTGCGCAGGACCTGCGCCGTGCCGCCGCCGATCGTGAACATGCGCACGTCGCGATACATCCGCTCGAGCGGCGTCTTTGAGCCGTAGCCCTCGGCCCCGAAGATCTGCAGCGCCCGGTCGACCACGCGGACCGCCATCTCGGAGGTCATCAGCTTGGCGCGCGCGGCCTTCACCCGGTCGGGGAACCGCTCGGTCCGGGTCGCCTCGCCGATCAGCAGTCGGGCGGCGTGGATCTCGGTGTCCATGTCGGCGAGCATCCATTGCAGGCCCTGGAACTCGGCCAGCGGCCGGCCGAACTGGTGCCGGTCCTTCAGGCGGGCGGCCGCGAGCCGCGCTGCCTCCGCCGCGACGCCCAGGGCGATCGTCGCCGCGCCCACGCGCTGTGTGTTGTAGGCATCGATCAGCTCGCCGAACCCCGCATCCGGGATCACCATGTCGTCGGGCACGAACAGGTTCTCCAGGTGCAGCTCCGCCTCGGGCATCCCGCAGAGGCCCATCGTCCGCTCCAGCCGCGCGACGCGCAGACCCGCGCCCGGAAGCGCGAGGAAGCCGCGGATCCCGTCGGGCGTGCGCGCGAAGATCAGGTGCAGCTTCGAGACGCCGCCGCCGGTGATCCAGTGTTTCACGCCGTCGAGCCGCCAGCCCCCCGGGACGCGCGTGGCCGTCGTGGTCATCGCCGTCGCGTCCGAGCCGGCACCGGGCTCGGTGATGCAGATGGCGGGCTTGTCTCCGGCCAGAACCAGCTCCGCCGCCAGCGCCTTCTGCGCGTCGGTGCCGAAGGCCATGACGGCGCTCAGCGCGCCCATGTTGCCTTCGACCAGGATGCGACCTGTCAGGGTGCATGCGCCCGAAACGGCCTCGACGATCGGGACGACCTGCGACAGGGGCAGGCCCGGGCCGCCCCAGTCCCGCGGGATGGTCATGCCCATCAGCCCCGCCTCCGCCAGCGCGGCCACGTTGTCATGGGCGTAGCGCCGCTCGCGATCCCAGGTGGCGGCGCGATTGCGGAAGGCAGGCAGCAGGGCCTGCGCATGGGTCAGATGATCGGACATGGCGGCCTCCTTGTGCGAAGGATAACGCCGCCGCTATGTTCAACACCATCGAATTTGCCTGAAGATCAGGATCAGTATTCTTGAACAACCGAGACCTCCTCACCTTGCGCGCCATCGCGCGTCACGGCTCCTTCCGGGACGCGGCGGAGCGCACGAACCAGACGCTCTCGGCCGTGTCGATGCAGATGAAGGCGTTGGAGGGCGCGCTCGGCGCGACGCTGTTCGACCGCGCGACCCGCCCGCCCCGGCTGACGGCGCTGGGCCGCGCGGTGGCCGAGGCCGCGGCGGAGGTCACCGGGGCCGAGGCCCGGCTGCGCGCGCTGGCCGCGCCCGAGGCGGCGCCGGCGGGCCGCTTCCGGCTGGGCCTGACCGCGAGCGCGGGACCGCGGCTCCTGCCCGGCTTCCTGCGCCACGCCGCCGCGGCGCTGCCGCATGCGCGCTTCACCTTCCACACCGGCTTGTCCGAGGGGCTGGAGAGCGCGGTCGCCGATGGCGGCCTCGACGCGGCGATCGTCACGGCCACGGGCATCCCGTCGGGCGCTCTGCGCCACCGCGTGCTGGCCCGGGACCCGCTGGCCGTCGCGCGGCCCGAGGGCCTCGCTCCCGATGCACCCTTCCTGCAATTCACGCCCGAGACCGGGCTCGGCCGCGTCGTCGCCGCCGAACTGCGCGACCATCCCGAGCTCGCCGCGCGCCCGGCGCTCACGCTCGACCATATTCCCGCGATCCTCGCCTGTCTCGATGCCGGGCTGGGGGCGACGATCCTGGCGGCGAGCGACCTGGGCGACCGGCCGTCGCGCCGGCTCGCGCGGCATCGCGCGCTCGTCCTCGTCACCCGCGCCGGCGGTCCGCTGGACACGGCCGGCGACAGGCTGGCCGATCTGCTGAAGCCCTGAGGAATGCGCCCTTGCGAAGCCCCGCCCCCCTGCTTTAGACCCGCCCGCGGAGCGGTGGCCGAGTGGTCGAAGGCGCACGCCTGGAAAGTGTGTAGGCGGGAAACCGTCTCGAGGGTTCGAATCCCTTCCGCTCCGCCACTTGCCCTCGCGAAAGCGTTCTCCCGGTCCGGCTGCGGCCGGATTTTTTCGTTGTTTTCGAAGGTTATGCGGGTGGGGCTGAGCACTGCCCTTGCTGCCAAGTGACCCGGAAGCGGTCTCTCAGGGCGAATATTCTCCGGACCTCATGACTGTGCCGATTTGGTGAATAGCCTGTAAGATATTGGTGTGCAGAGCTTTTCCTCGGTGCTGGGCATAGTACTTCGACGCCGGTCGCGCTCGATAAGATGGAACAGAGATCGAACGTTCGCCATTGCCGGCGTTCGCCACGGCCTGCCTAAACGACCTCGTCGCGTACGAGCCGTACCGGCGCGCCAGCGGGATGGGTGATAGTCCAAATTGCAAACCGACAACGGTCGCGTCGCTGCGGCCCAGCTTTGGTTCCCGCAATCGGTAGTTCGAGCCGCCTTGGATCTTCCCGATCGGAACCCGCACTACTCCACCATTCTCTGAAACTCGTCGTGGCACATTTGTGGCAAGAACGCCGACCGCGCCGCAATCCCTAGTGTGTGAAGTCAAGAATGACGCTACACAAGCGTGTATCCAATGGCTACACTCACTACCTATGAAGGATGCAGGGCTGCGCATACGAATCGACCGGGAGTTGCGCGAGCAGTTTTTGAGCGCGTGCCGGGAAGATGACAAACCCGCGGCCCAGGTCCTTCGTGAGTTCATGAGAAGCTATGTCGAGAAGCGCGCGGCAGCCAAGGCCGTGCAGGCGGAGCAGATCGTCAAGTAAGAAGAAGCGGGACCAGTAAGTGAACGCCGTTGAGATCGAAGAAGCGATATCCGCGCTGGCCGAGCAGCCGTTCGAGCCGGACGAGTTCCCGTTCGCCTTCCTTGAGGCCTTCGGCAACAAGGCGACGACCGTCAAACGGCTGCGGTCCGGTGCGTCCAACAGGTCAGACTGCGGCGGCGTTCTGCAAACCAATAACATCCACATCAAGGCGTGCGACGAGGGCGAGGTCGAGGCTTGCCTGGCACAGCTACGCAGCAGCCCCGCGACGACGCGCGCCAAAGCCAAATTCATCCTCGCGACCGATGGCAGGGACTTTCAGGCCGAAGACGTGAACACCGGCGAGGTCGTCGTCTGCGACTTCGCGGACTTCCCCGAGCACTTCGGGTTTTTCCTGCCGCTGGCAGGTATCACGACCGTCAAGCAGGTCCGCGAGAGCGCCTTTGACATCAAGGCCACAGGTCGCCTGAACCGGCTCTATGTCGAGCTGCTCAAGGACAACCCCGAGTGGGGGACGTCAGAACGCCGTCACGACATGAACCACTTCATGGCGCGGCTGATCTTCTGCTTCTTCGCCGAGGACACCGACATCTTCCCGAAGGACGACGAATTCACATCGACGATCGAGCGGATGAGCGAGAAGGACAGCTCGAACACGCACGAGATCATCAGCGAGCTTTTCCGCGCCATGAACACGAAGATCGAGGACCGTGCGGCGGCAGGCATCCCTCGTTGGGCCAGCTCCTTCCCTTACGTTAACGGCGGGCTGTTCTCGAAGAGCGTCGACGTCCCGCGGTTCAGCCGCATCGCCCGCTCCTACCTGCTGCACATCGGCAATCTCGACTGGAAGAAGATCAATCCCGACATCTTCGGCTCGATGATCCAGGCCGTTGCCGACGACGAGGAGCGTGGCGCGCTCGGCATGCACTATACGTCCGTACCAAACATCCTTAAGGTACTGAACCCACTCTTCCTCGATGACCTGCGCGAGAAGCTGGAGGAGACGGGAGACAACGCGCGCAAGCTTTTGAACTTGCGCAGCCGCATGGCCAAGATCAGGGTTTTTGACCCCGCCTGCGGCTCAGGCAATTTCCTGGTCATCGCCTATAAGGAAATGCGCGCCATCGAGGCCGAGATTAACAAGCGGCGCGGCGAGGCCGATCGCCGCTCTGAAATCCCTCTGACGAATTTCCGGGGAATCGAGCTTCGCGACTTTCCCGCCGAGATTGCGCGGCTGGCGCTGATCATCGCCGAGTATCAGTGTGATGTGACCTATCGCGGCCAACGGGAAGCGCTCCGTGACTTCCTGCCGCTTGACGCGATGAACTGGATCACCTGCGGCAACGCGCTGCGTATTGATTGGAGCAGCATCTGCCCTCCCACGAGAACGGGCGTGAAGATGCACGGCGACGATCTTTTTAGCACGCCGCTCGACCAAGCCGAGATCGACTTCGAGAACGAAGGAGGTGAGACATATATCTGCGGGAATCCACCATATCTTGGAAGCAAATGGCAATCTCCCGAGCAGAAGGACGATCTTAGGCTCGTTTTTGGTGCGAACACGAACAATTGGAAGTCCCTTGACTATGTCTCTGGCTGGTTCTGGAAAGCTGCGGATTACGGGACCAAAACAAAATCCGCTTCGGCTTTTGTTGCAACAAATTCAATTTGTCAGGGGCTGCAAGTGCCCATGCTGTGGCCCCACATTTTCGCCACGGGCCACGAAATTCAGTTCGCCCATACGTCCTTCAAGTGGTCAAATCTAGCGAGCAAGAATGCCGGCGTCATTGTGTCGATTGTCTCCATCTCCAATGACGTGGGAAGATTCAGGAGGCTATATTCTACCGCTGATGACGGAGCTATCGAAGAAAGACAGGTTGAAAGCATTAACTCGTATCTTGTTGCGGGCACGAACACCATTGTTCAGCAAAGCCGATCCCCTCTGACCGAAGTCTCCCCGATGCTGTTCGGAAATATGCCCAGAGATGACGGAAACTTTGTCCTCTCCTCCGAAGAAAGAAGGAGTGCTCTCGAACGCTATCCCGAACTAGATCGGTTCATCCGGCCCTACCTTGGCTCCGAACAGATGATCCAGGGAAAGCCAAGATGGTGTATTTGGATTGCTGAATCGGACCGTGAGTTTGCGGAATGTCACCCTTTCCTGCGAGAAGTCCTGGCGAACGTTCGAGCCTTCCGCCTTAAGAGCGCAGCAAGTTCTACGCGTGATTTTGCCAAACGGCCCCATCGTTTCGTTCAGATCGCCGGGACCGCAAAGAAATATTCTATTGCTGTCTCGAAAGTTTCCTCCGAGAGGAGGTCCTATCTTCCGGTAGATGTGCTCCATGGACGCTCAATTGTGAGTGATCTGCTATTCGCGATCTACGATGCGCCCCTTTGGAACTTCGCGCTGGTTGCCTCCAAGCTTCACACGGTCTGGATCGCTACGGCTTGCGGCAAGCTCAAGACGGACTATCGCTACTCCAATACACTCGGTTGGAACACCTTTCCTCTCCCTCGACTTACTGAAAAGAACAAGGCTGACCTTACCCGAAGCGCCGAGGAACTTCTTCTGGCGCGCGAAGCGCACTTCCCTGCCACTATTGCCGATCTTTACGACCCGGAGAAGATGCCGGATGACTTGCGTGCCGCGCATGATCGTAACGATGAAGTGCTGGAGCGCATCTATATCGGTCGCCTCTTCAAGAACGACACCGAACGGCTGGAAAAGCTGTTTGATCTGTACAAAAAGATGACCACGAGAGGGGCGGCAGCATGAGCCAGTTTGAGCCGATCCCCTATACCGATCTCAATTCGCGGCAGAAGGAAAACTACAACTTCCACAAGGTTGCGGCGAGGATGGCTGACTACGGCTTCAATTGCCTGCGGCTGACAGATGATTGGCAGGGCGCGGACTTTATCGCCTGTCACATTGACGGCGAGACCTTCTTAAGGGTGCAGCTCAAGGGGCGCTTGGTGATTGACCGCAAGTACCGTGGGAAGGGCATCCACATAGCCTTCATTCTCGGCGATGCCGTGTATGTCTACGATCATGATAAGCTTGTCGGCCATCTGGAGACCAATAACCTCATTGGAGATGCCAGCGTGACCTGGCATGAAAACGGGCTGCGAAGCTGGCCATCCCCGCCTTCCTGGGCGATCAATTTCTTGGAAGAGTATATGATTTAGCGATGACCAAAGGTGTTCCCTCTGTTTCTGTTACCTATGCTCGCAACGGCAGTTCGACGAAGTCGAACGAGCTGGGCATGCGTCCGATGCAGGAGCGCGCCTATGAGAAGCGGGGCGAGCAGTATCTCCTGATCAAGTCCCCGCCCGCATCGGGCAAGAGCCGCGCGTTGATGTTTGTCGCGCTCGACAAGCTGGCGAACCAGGGCTTGAAGCAGGCTATCATCGTCGTGCCCGAGAAATCTATCGGGTCGAGCTTTCACGATGAGCCTCTAAGCAAGTTCGGCTTTTGGGCCGACTGGACGGTCGAGCCCAATTGGAACCTGTGCAATGCGCCGGGCAGCGAGGGCGGCAAAGTCAACGCCGTCAAGACCTTCCTGGATAGCGACGACAAGGTTCTGGTCTGCACCCATGCGACCTTCCGGTTCGCGGTGGACAAGTTCGGGGTGGAGGCGTTCGACGACCGCCTCATCGCGGTGGACGAGTTCCACCATGTCTCTGCCAACCCTGATAACAAGCTTGGCGCGCACCTCGCCGCGTTGATCACCCGCAACAAGGTGCACGTCGTGGCGATGACCGGATCGTATTTCCGCGGTGATGCCGAGCCGGTCCTGATGCCGCATGACGAAGCCAGGTTCGAGACGGTCACCTACACCTACTACGAGCAGCTCAATGGCTACAAATACCTGAAACAGCTCGATATCGGCTACTTCTTCTACTCGGGACCGTACGCGGACGACATCCTCAAGGTCCTCGATCCCGTCGAGAAGACGATCATCCACATTCCGAGCGTCAATTCGCGGGAGAGCACGAGGGACAAGCACCGCGAGGTCGAGCATATCATCGACGAACTGGGCGACTGGCAGGGCTCCGATCCCGCGACTGGCTTCCAGTTGGTGAAGATAGCGGACGGGCGCGTGCTCCGGATAGCCGATCTGGTCGATGACGATCCGTCAAAGCGGGACAGGGTGTCGGCGGCGCTCAAGGACCCCGCCCAGAAAGATAACCGCGACCATGTCGACATCATCATCGCGCTCGGCATGGCGAAGGAGGGCTTTGACTGGGTGTGGTGCGAGCACGCGCTGACGGTCGGCTATCGCGCCAGCCTGACCGAGATCGTGCAGATCATCGGGCGGGCCACGCGGGACGCGCCCGGCAAGACCCTCGCGCGTTTCACCAACCTGATCGCAGAACCGGACGCCTCCGAGGAGGCCGTGACCGAGGCGGTCAACGATACGCTCAAGGCGATTGCCGCCAGCCTGCTTATGGAGCAGGTGTTAGCGCCGCGCTTCAATTTCTCACCCAAGAAGCCGGACAGCGGGCCGGTCGAGGGCTTCGACTACGGCGTGGGCGGTTACGATCCCGACCAATGCAATATCGGCTTCAACGAAGACAGCGGCCAGTTCCAGATCGAGATCAAGGGACTCGCCGAGCCGAAGAGCAAGGAAGCCGAACGAGATCTGTCAGGAGGACCTGAACGAGGTCATCGCCGCCTTCGTGCAGAACAAGCCGACTATCGAGCGCGGGCTCTTCGACGAGGAACTCGTACCCGAGGAGCTGACCCAGGTCCGCATGGGTAAGATCATCAAGGACAAGTACCCCGAACTCGACGACGAAGATCAGGAGACAGTGCGCCAACACGCCATCGCCGCGCTGAACCTGACGCAGAAAGCGAAGGAACACGCCCTGCAAATCGCCGAGGAAGAGAAGAGCGCGAATACCGCCCTGATCGACGGTGTACGCAAGTTTGCGATGGACGTCCGCGAGCTTGATATCGACCTGATCGACCGCATCAATCCGTTCAGCGAGGCCTACGCCATCCTCGCCAAGACGATGAGCGAAGAAAGCCTCAAGCAGGTGGCAGCCGTCATCGCCGCGAAGAAGGTGCAACTGACCCCGGAAGAGGCGCGCGACCTTGCCAAGCGCGCATTGAAGTTCAAGGAGGAGCGCGGGCGCCTGCCGTCGATCACCTCGCCGGATGCCTGGGAAAGGCGGATGGCCGAGGGCGTTGCCTTTCTCGCCCGCATAAAGGCGGAGGCGGCAAATGGCTAAACAGTTCACCGACGAAGACGACGCACTGCTTGCCGAGCTCGGGGTCGAGGTCACGGCAAAGAAGGCCGCCGCGCGCACGCCGCGCGAAGAGCGCATCATAGCAGGTTTCGAGGAGATTCAGCGGTTTGTCGACGAGCACGGGCACGCCCCGAAACACGGCGAGGACAAGGACATCTTCGAACGCCTCTATGCCGTGCGGCTTGATCGTCTACGCGCGCTCGAAGAGTGCCGCACGCTGCTTGAGCCGCTTGATCATCAGGGCCTGATCGCTGGCAGCGAGTTGGCTGCTCCGGCGGCTGACGAAGACATGGATGACGATGCTCTGCTCGCGGAGCTGGGCGTCGAGGCAGACAAGCCCGACATCGCCGAACTTCGTCACGTCCGTTCCAGTGCCGAGAAGAAAGCGTCGGAAGAGATCGCCAGCCGCAAGCGCTGCGAAGACTTCGACCGGTTCAAGCCGCTCTTCGAACAGGTCCAGAAAGAGCTCGATAACGGCATGCGCGAGACGCGGCGCTTCGAGCGAAAGTCGGAAATCCAGTCTGGCCGCTTCTACATTCTTGGGGGGCAGAAGGCCTATGTCGCCGACATGGAAGAGCCTTTTGCCAACGAACACGGCAACATCGATGCGCGCCTGCGGGTGATCTTCGACAACGGCACCGAAAGCAACATGCTCATGCGCTCGCTGCAAAAGGCGCTCCAGCAGGACGAGACAGGCCGTAGGATCATCGAGCCCAGTGCCGGGCCGTTATTTTCGGATGAGAGGATCGACGGCGACGAGGCGAGCGGTACTATCTACGTCCTTCGAAGCAAGTCCGATCTTCCGGCGGTCAGGGACAACCGCCAAGTGCTGCACAAGATCGGTGTGACGAGTGGCAAGGTCGAGCGGCGCATCGCTAACGCGAGGCTCGACGCGACGTTCCTGCTGGCCGATGTCGAGATCGTTGCGACCTACGAACTTTTCAACATCAATCGGACCAAACTTGAGAACCTGATCCATCGCATCTTTGATCCGGCGCGGCTCGATATCGAGATCAAGGACCGCTTCGGCAATCCCGTTGTGCCGCGTGAATGGTTCCTGGTGCCGCGATCTGTGATTGATGATGCCGTCGAGCGGATCAAGGACGGGACTATTGCCACATATCGCTATAATCTTGGGTCGGCGGCACTGGAGCCGGTGGTGAAAGCATGAAGTTGTCCTCGTTTTTTCATGGAAGTCACGGCAGCGACACAACCCTGTCAGAGATCAAGCGCGTCAATAATTGGGCTCAATCCGAGGCATTTCTCGGGGCGTATGCATATGCTACCCAGTCAGGTGCAGCAGCCTTTGATCTTGAGCTTGGGGCAGAGTTTTGGGGTATCACTCCGAGTAAATGGATTTTCGGCATCGACTATGGCAGAACACAGCCAGCGGCCCTGCGATTTATCGCTGAACAAAATAGCGCCGCGGTTCGCATTCATGATGGCGAATGGCTGCTGCATCAGCCAGGATTTATTCCCAGGCGCGACTTCCACGCAAAGGCTGCGTTTTTAAATAATGATTCGACAGATCGATATGGCGTTGTTGCTGGGTCGGGAAATTTTTCCGCGAGCGGGCTTCGGAAAAATGTAGAGGCAGGCGTTGCACTTCAAGCTTCATCTCCTTTGGAGCGAGAAAGAACAATGCTTCGCTCCTATCACTTTGCGCAGGAATTGTGGGACGCGGCGACGCCTCTTGAGGATCTCATTGAAGAGTATGAGGAGAAATGGGACGCCCTATTCTCTCTGGATGCCAATGCACCAGACGATGATGAAGTCGAGCTCGCCGACTTCGACGGGATTTTCTGGATTGAAGCCGGTTATGTCACGAGGAATAGAGGAGATTTCCGGCCCGGAAACCAAATTGATCTCCCAAGGGGGATGAGCAAATACTTTGGGTTTGATGTGCCGCCAAATCTCCCACGCAACTCTGTCATTGGAGAAATTTCATTCCGCCCGCCAACGGGTGATAGCGTATCCAGAAACTTGCGACTCGGGAATAATCTGATGGAGAAGATTACTCTTCCAATTCCGGAAACGCACGGTTTTGACTTGTATGATGGGAAAGTAATTGTTTTCTGGCGATCTGGCGACGGATTTGAAATGCGCGCACTGGAAGCCGACGACTTCGAGAAGGCGTTTGCTGATCGGTTGGCCGGGGTACGTTCTATGGCAAGCGGGCGTCGGTACGGCCATATCGTCTGATAGGACGGTCCCCGGCGATTGATCAGACCGACGGAGCCGAGTGGGCTCGAATCTGCTGGTCGCTGCACAGTCACCAACGACCGCTTCCGCCAAACTGTCCGCTGCGGTCTTGTTGGTGCGCCCATTCCACCGGAAACGGCTCCAGCTTCTGCGCGAGCGTCACCTCCGGCCCCTGCTTCCCGTCCAGGATCGCTTCGATGATGTCGGGCGCGAGCAGCGTTAGCCGCAGGACGCGGGTCATGTAGGAGGGTGCGATCCCCTCGCGCTTGGCGAGTCCAGCGATGGTGGCAAACTCGCCCGACTCCAGCATCCGCTTCCAGCGGAAGGCGCGCGCCAGCGCCTTGATCAGCGTGTTGTCGGTCCGTCGCGGTTGCGTGGCGCCTTCCGGCATCTGCATCTCCTTCCGCCCGCCACGCTTCGCGATCCTGAATGGGACGTGGAGCGTGACCGTCTCCGGGGTCGGAGCCCCGCGGGTCATGCGGCCGCCTCTATGCCGCCGGCCAGCATCTCTCGCGCGAGGCCGCTCAGGCCATCCACGCGCAGCCGGACGTTCAGCCCGACCGTGCCAATGTCCACGCGCTCGATCAGCAGCGCCACGATGCGGGCCTGCTCAGCGGGAAACAGTTCATCCCACAGTGGGTCGAGCTGCTGCAGGGCCGCGCGGGCGTCGGATTCGGTGATGTCGTCGGCGTGGGCGCGCGCAGCCTTCCACGTGCCCGCGACGATCTCCGGCTGGCGAAACACGGCGCGAAGCTGATCGATGACGGCCGCCTCGATCTCCCCCGCAGGCACGCGGCCGACCGGGCAAGATCCGGCGCCATGCTTCAGCACCGTCTGGCTGACGTAGTAGCGGTAGAGCCGGTCGCCCTTGCGGGTATGCGTCGGCGAGAAAGCCGTGCCATCGAGGCCGAACAGCAGCCCCTTCAGCAGCGCGGGCGTCTCTGCGCGGGTGCGGGCAGCGCGTTTCCGCGGGCTTTCCTGGAGGATGACGTGGACGCGGTCCCACGTCTCGCGGTCGATGATCGCGTCGTGCTCGCCAGGGTAGCTCTCGCCCTTGTGGACCGCCTCGCCGACATAGGCGCGGTTGTTCAGCATCCGGTAGAGGTACTTCTTGTCGATCCGGTTGCCGCGCGGCGTGCGGATGCCCCGCTTCGCCAATTCCCGCGCCAGTTCCGTGCCCGAGCCAATCTCGAGGAAGCGGGCGAAGATCCAGCGCACATGCGCGGCGCTTTCGTCGTCGATGACCAGCTTCCGGTTCTCGACGCGGTAGCCGTAGGGCGGCACCCCTCCCATCCACATGCCTTTCTTGCGGCTGGCGGCGACCTTGTCGCGGATGCGCTCGGCCGTCACCTCCCGCTCGAACTGGGCGAAGGACAGCAGGATGTTCAGCGTCAGCCGGCCCATCGACGTCGTGGTATTGAAGCTCTGCGTCACCGAGACGAAGGTCACGCCGTTGCGGTCGAACACTTCGACCAGCTTGGCAAAATCCGCCAGCGAGCGGCTGAGGCGGTCGATCTTGTAGACCACCACCACGTCGACCAGCCCGTCCTCGATGTCCTCCAGCAGCCGCTGCAGGCCCGGCCGCTCCAGCGTGCCGCCGGAGATGCCCCCGTCGTCATACTGATCGCGGACGAGCACCCAGCCTTCGGAGCGCTGGCTGGCGATGTAGGACTCACAGGCCTCGCGCTGGGCCTGGAGGCTGTTGAATTCCTGGTCCAGCCCTTCCTCGGATGACTTGCGCGTGTATACCGCACAGCGACGCTTAGGGAATACCTTGGGGACAGTCTGGTCGCTCACCGCGGCCTCCTCCGGTGGTTCCGGAGTCCGAAGAACACCCAGCCGTTCCAGCGCGTGCCGGTGATCGCGCGCGCGATGGCCGACAGCGACTTGTAGGGCCGCCCCTGCCATTCGAAGCCGTCGGCGGTGACGGTCACGACATGCTCAACGCCCTGCCACTCCCGGATCAGCCGCGTACCGATGATCGGGCGGCCCTGATCGGCGCGAACGCGGCTCTTCTTGCGGTCGCCGCCGTCCAGTTCCTCCCCCAGCCGCTCAAGCCGCCGGATCGTCTCGGGCTTCAGCCCGCCATAGGCCAGTTCCTGGATGCGGTAGGCCAGCCGGCTCTCCAGGTAGCGGCGGTTGAACGGCGGCGGCTCGCTGTCGAACAGGTCGCGCCACTGCGCCTTCAGCTCCAGCGTCGTCGCAGTCTTCAGCGCGGCCAGGCGCGCGGGAATGGCATCATGGGTCGTCATGCAAGTCTCCCGTGAGTTGGAGTTGCATGACCGCTCCGGTCGGCCGGAGAGTGTAGCGGAACGTCTCCGCCCAACGCCTCTTCACCCGCTTCTGTGCGCATCCGGAGACGGATCAGGCCGAGGGCGAGGAGCCGGCAGAGTTCGGCCCGGCGTTCGAGCGGGGTCAGGTAATGGGGCGCCAACGGATTCATGCTCCATCCCGCCCAGACTGCATCTGCCCTTCGAATGCTTCGACGGTCGCAAGCTTATATCGAATAGATCCGCCGATATTGATCCACGCAGGTCCATATCCTTCGGCGCGCCAACGCTGCAGGGTGCGCTGTGACACTGCCCAGCGCTCGGCGAGGTCCCGTTCGCGCAGCATCATCGCGCGCCTGGTTTCGCCATTGCTGTTCCGGTCGCTGCTCGACACTGTTTTCGCCCCTCTGGCTGCGAATGGTGGCGGATTGATGCCAGAGGCGGAGCTTCCCGTACGCGGAGTGGAAACGGCCCTCCCCGATTAGGGGAGAAGTTCTATATTTCAGCTACTTGCAGCCAGCCTGTTCGCATTCCAATTAGTCTCCATTTGGCTTCCAGTCGTCCGGGATCGCTTTGGCGCCGATACGGAGATATTTCCGCACCGTTTCATCCGAGATGGACAGACCCAGATTTGCAGCCATGTCCGTGATCTCACGCGGGATGGGGCTCCTCGCGGCCGTTGGATCATAGCCGTAGTATTCGATAGCCATTGCGGTGAACAATTTGGCTATAGAATCAACCTCGCGGCGATCGGATGAGGGCTTATTCGCTTCTCGCGCGGTCACCGCCTTGTCTCGCCCGTGATACCTCCGCAGGTGATCCACGAAATCTCCGTGAACCTCGATCTCAAAATGGTCGACCCAATCAAGGAACTTGGCTGGCTTGACGCGCCAACCGTGATCGGCGGGATCAAACCGTCTTCGCAGTTGCTCGTAGCGTTGGACCAAGAAATTCAGGACCCCGCAATCCTTGAACTTCTTGTCTCTGCGTAGCTCCTTCAGCCGGCGTTCCGAGAACCCGTCGGGCTCGATCCCGATAGAGAGGCAGGTTGTTTCGGCCATGGTGTAATCCGGCATCCTGCTCCAGTATTCGAAGTTCGCCAGGTGATCCGGATGGCCAAATCCAGCCGCAAACCATTCCGGTTCCGCCGATCGCAGGGCGTCGCGTCGAGATGAGGCGAAACCGGACCACTCCGACTTTAGGCGATCGATCCGGTCGGGGGGGTCTCCTCGCGGGATCCTTGCCATAGGACCCGGGTCGACCCTCAGGCGATGCTGCTTCGGAGAAGGGGGGCGCGTGTTCCGAGGGCCAAGGATCATGGCAATCTCCTCATTGCTGTAATCCTGCAGCTTCGCCTTAAACTCGTCGATTGTCTTTTGCCGCTGGGTGTTGAATTCTAGGAATGGCGCCGGATCGAAGGGGCCCACAGTCTTGGAAACCTTCGGAGTCTTCCAGGCGAACCAGCGTCCCAAGCCTCCTTCCAGAAGTTTCTGCCGGTCAGCATCCAAGGCGTCTCGATCGGCTTTCATTCATTCCTCCTGGCGTTGGCGAATGAGCATAGTCTGGCGAATCCGGCGAAGACGATCCAGCGAGCGGAGGATGTTCAACGTCCCAGTCGTCGTTGCGTGTCGGTAAATTTCGAAATATGTCATTCTTACAATAGCTTATGCTGCGTCGTACTGTGGAGGCGTCACGGGTTTGGCCAAGCGAGCTGCTTCGTGGCCCGGTTCGGCGGAGGGTTTTCATGACCGTGGCGCCGATCGCGGACTGGAATGGCACACCACGGGGCGGGGACACATGCCAGGCGCAGTCCGAATGGCCGAAGCGCGTCCCCCGGCACCACACCCGGTGTCGAAAGTAGCGGCCGACCCCGGAACGCGGGTGATTGCGATCCCGGGGGCCTGAAGCGACGGGGCGGCTCCGACCGACACGGACAGCTGAAGGCAGAGGGGACCGGCTTCGGCACGAGAGGCCGGGGCTGGTCGTCCTTTGCCTTCGCTCTGAGGACTCTCCAACCGACACTGGGGACAACAAGGGAGGTACGCGCGCGCGAGGCGGTCGGGCGGCCGACCCGGAGAATGCGGCCGGGCATCGGATTATCGCCTCGTGGAGAAGTTCAAAGGCAACGGGCGCGGTGGGTGAACCTGATCGTCCAGACCCGTTGCAGGCTTTCAGTGTTCTTCCGCCTCATGCTGCCAATTGCACCGATGTCCGCCATGCGGAACAAAGTGTGAATTCGCTGCGGCTGCGCCAATGACCGCAAACCTAACCCGCCTTCGCTCGATACCTTTGGTCTCGCTCAGCGTTTTCACGCCGGAAGGTACAGCCTCTAAACTAAGTCGATAGCAGCCGCTTGGGCGATGCACGGTGGGTTCACGCTTTGACCGATCTTGCGGTCCGTTTTGAACTCAATGTGCCAGAGCTGCGCAGCCACCAATGTCGTCCGCTCACATGACATCAGGCAGCACCAACCCCAAAACTCCGCTTTGCCGCCAAAACCACGCCACAAATAAACTCCATAAAATTAACCGGGGAGAAAGCTGCGGACGCTATTTTGTTCCGACACACCAGAGGATGCAGATAGATGCCGGGATACATTTCGGAAGTAGATTATGACGGCGGTGCCGGATCGGATTTCGTCGAAATCGTGGTCCCTGCAGGTGTCGATACCTCTGCCTATACGCTTGTCGCCTATGACAAGGACGGGACGATAATCGAAACCTTTTCGCTGGGCAGCCCAACCCAAACAATTGCAGGCAACAACGTGTATCTGCTCGACAGTAACGATGCCAATTGGATTGATCTGCACAATGACGAAGCACTCGCGCTGGTTGATGATTCCGGTACTGTGCTGCAATTTATTTCGTTTAAGGCCCCAGTCACTGCCGTCGAAGGGCCTGCGTCTGGAACGACCTCGACGGCAATTGGCGAACATTCTGGCAGCAATCAATCCCTTGAGACCTCCGACGGTGGAAGCAGCTATTCAACCACAACAACATCCAGCCCCGGCACCATCCCCTGTTATGCACCCGGCACAATGATCGACACGCCGGACGGCCCACGCGCGGTGGAAACCCTGCGCCCCGGTGATTTCGTGCTAACGGCGGATCATGGCCCGCAGAAGATCCGATGGGTGCGCAGCGGCGATCACCCCCTTGAAGAAGCCGATGTCGACGGCAAGCCCGTGCTCATTCAATCTGGGGCCTTGGGTCCTAATCGGCCCGCCCAAGACCTGATCGTGTCGCCACAGCACCGCATCATCGTGGGCGCTGGTGGGCAGTTAATGGAGTATTTCGATACGATGGCCTTTACCCCGGCCAAAGCGCTTACCAGTTTACCCGGTATTCGGCACATTAAGGGCAAGACCAAGATCACCTATGTCCACTTTGCCTGCGACCGACACGAAGTCGTCACTGCCAACGGCTGCCAGTCGGAATCGCTGTTGCTGGGGCCGGAGGTTCTCAAAGGTTTGACGCCCGCAGAGCGCCGCACCGTGACCAGAATTTTTCAGACCAGCTGCAGAGCCGGTGATGCATTGAACGGCCCTGCGGCTCGCGTGTGTCTGGCGGTCGGCAAAGTAGGTCGTCAGCTTGCAGTCCGTGCGCCGTTGAAACAGGCCGCTGTGGCAAAAGAAATCCGCAAATGGGACAGGGGCGCCGCAATGGAACGATATGAGGCGGAGCGCCTACGTTTCTCGCAATCGATTTGCGCCGATGTTCTCACAAGCCATAAGCACTCAGCTTTGGGTAATTCCCCCTGAACCGGACTTTCGTCGCGGAGCAGAATTTCGGTAAAGTGGGCTCGGAGCTGCCATTCGCCGCTTAGTGGAATTCATAGTCTGAAAATTACGGTAGGGGCGCGGTCGCTTGCAGTAGCGGGTCCGCCGCCGTCAGTCATCGATTTCGGAATTGTCGCTCCCCGTCCGGGATTGTCGTGAAATGTCATGATTACAATTATTTACCGCCGGCGCTAGACTGACTGCGACCGGCCATCCACGGCTACGTAATTCGAGGCGGGGGTCGTGACCAAGGCAGTCGCAGCACATTACGGCGGACCGAACGGCGCCCGGTCCATCACCCAGGCTCCCGTGGCGGATCTCGTCCCCTACGCCCGCAACGCGCGCACGCATTCGGACGCGCAGGTGGCGCTGATCGCGGGCTCCATCCGCGAGTTCGGCTTCAACAACCCGGTGCTCGTCGACGGCCAGCGTGGCATCATCGCCGGCCACGGCCGCGTGCTGGCCGCGCGCAAGCTCGGGCTCAAGACGGTGCCGGTGATCGAACTGGCGCATCTGACGGAGGCGCAGAAGCGCGCCTACATTCTCGCCGACAACCGCCTCGCCCAGCAGGCCGGATGGGATCGCGCCCTGCTGGGGCTCGAATTGGGCGAGCTGGCTGATCTGGGCGTGGAGCTCGGCGATCTGGGCTTCGACGGCGCAGAGCTCGACGCGCTGCTCGGCAGCGGTGCGGCCCGCGAGGGCGAGGAGGCAACGCCCGAGCCCCCTGCCCGGCCGGTGAGCCGTTCCGGTGATCTCTGGCAGCTTGGGCCCCACCGGTTGCTCTGCGGCAACGCCACGGACCCGGCGGCCGTCGCGCGACTTCTGGACGGCGTCCGCCCGCACCTGATGGTCACCGACCCGCCCTATGGCGTGAACTACGACCCGGCCTGGCGCAACAATGTCGGTGCGGCGAAGACGAAGCGCACGGGCAAGGTCGCCAATGACGACCGGGCCGACTGGCGCGAGGCCTGGGCCCTGTTCCCCGGCGAAGTCGCGTATGTCTGGCACGGCGCGCTGCACGCCTCCACGGTGGCCGAAAGCCTCGCAGCCTCCGGCTTCGACATCCGCTCGCAGATCATCTGGGCCAAGGACCGGCATGTCCCTGAGCCGCGGGCACTACCACTGGCAGCACGAGCCGGCCTGGTATGCGGTACGCGGCACGGGCCACTGGTCAGGGGACCGGTCGCAGTCGACGCTCTGGCAGATCCCGAACCGCGACGAGGACGCCGCGACGGTGCATGGCACGCAGAAGCCCGTCGAGTGTATGCGCCGACCGATGCTGAACAACGCGAGCGCGGGTCAGGCCGTCTACGAGCCCTTCTCCGGATCGGGCACCTCGATCATCGCGGCCGAGACCACGGGGCGCATCTGCCATGCAATGGAGCTGGACCCGGTCTATGTCGACGTGGCCGTGGCGCGTTGGCGGGATTTCACGGGCCGGCAGGCCACGAACGCGCAGGATGGACAAACCTTCGATGCCGTCGCCCGCGCACGCGAAGAGGCCGCTGCATGAACCCGCCGCGTGCCCTTTGGCGCATCGAAACCGCAACAAGGCTCGTGGCTAATGGTAGTTGGAACGTCGTCGTGCAGGTGCTCGTCTTCCCGATGGCGTGTTTTGACATTCGGGCGCAGCAGGCGCTCGTCGGCAGCCTCGCCTTTGCGGTCGCTTCGACCCGAGGCAGTCCTCTCGTTCGGCGCCTGGTTCCGGGATCGCCAGACTGATGGCGCGGCGTGGACCGAAGCCCCGACCACGCGCGTCTGCGGAACTCAAGGAAGGCGGCCTGCCGCGCTGCCCGGCCCATCTCGATGATGTCGCCCGCAAGGAATGGCGCCGGCTGGCCAGCACCCTCTTCGACGCGGGCATCCTGACCGTCGCCGATCGGGCCGCCTTCGCCGCCTACTGCCAGTCCTATAGCAAGTGGGCCGAGGCCGAGCGTCAGCTGCGCGCGGGTCCGAAGTTGATCAAGACGCCCTCCGGCTATGTCCAGCAATCGCCCTGGATCGGCATCGCCAACAAGCAGCTCGAACTCATGGGCCGGTACATGTCCGAACTCGGGATCACGCCGACCTCACGGGCGCGCCTTCCGGATCGGGCCGGCGCCGGAGACGAGACGACGGTGTTCAGGATCCTGTTCGAAGGCGCCGACGGAAGAACACGCGATGCGAAGGGCAACCTCGTCGAGGGCCACGAGAACGCCGTGACGATCGATCCGCGCCTTTGACCGGGCTCGGGCGCTACACTTCGCGTCCCGTTCGAGCGACGTACAGACCTGCGCAACGAACGTCAGGCAGGTGTGTACATGGCCGCTTCCTCATCTCCGCCCCCTGCCCCGGCCCTGCGGCTCGTCGCCTACGAGCGGGTCTCGACGGCGCGGCAAGGACGGTCCGGGCTGGGAATGGAGGCGCAGAGGAAAGCGATCGACGCCTTCGCCGCCTCTCGCGATGCAACATTATTGGACCGCTTCACCGAGATCGAGAGCGGCCGACGGAATGACCGACCGGAGCTGGAGAAGGCGCTCGCCCTCGCCCGGCTGACCGGCGCCACGCTGGTCATTGCCAAACTCGACCGGCTCAGCCGCGATGCCGCCTTCCTGTTAACGCTGCAGTCAAGCGGCGTCCGCTTCCTCGCCTGCGACATGCCTGGGGCCAACGACCTGACCGTCGGCATCATGGCCCTCGTCGCGCAACAGGAGCGCGAGGCGATCTCACGGCGCACCAGGGAGGCGCTCGCGGCGGCAAAGGCACGCGGGGTGAAGCTGGGTAATCCAAACGGGGCGGCAGCTCTCAGGCGCGCCGGTCATGGGGGCGCACCACTCCGCGCTGCCGTCGCCGCCAATGCAGATGCCTTCGCGCAGGAGATCGCGCCGGTCATCGATGCGATCTGGGCGGATGGCCAGAGCACCCTGCGGGCAATGGCAGCCGAACTGAATGCCCGCGGGATCCGGACGCGGCGCGGTAAGCGGTGGCATGTGTCAAACGTAAGGAATCTGCTTAACCGGCTAAGGGAGGCTCACGGCGGATGGCCGAACGCTGGTGCAACCAAGCGCGCGGAAAGAGTCCCTGACTTCTAGGCTTGCCACCGATCGCTCGGTTCGGCGGTCGAAAGCTCGGAGAGGAGCGATGTCCAGTAGCGCCTGGCATTCCGTTGGTGTCGCTCGGTTCGAGCATCAGCATCACGATGATCAGTCCCTAGTCTTTCGCAGCGACGTGACGCAGCCCTATCGTGAGGCTGGCTCTTGATTGTGTCGAAGAAATTCCTCCAGCAATGCATCTCCGAGGGGACGAAGACCCAGATGCCGTTCGCCGAAGCGCGTGAGGGTCGCGTGCAACCCTTTGGACAAGCGCAATGCGTGCGACGACCTCGCGTCCGATGGCCTCGGCATTGAGCTTCGACAATAGCGAAGTATCGGAAGCACGGGCCTGTTCGAGCAGAGGCGCGACGTTACAAGGGGCGGGTTATCGGGATGGCGCTGCCAATGACATTTTCTCGGCGAGGAGACTATCCAGCCGCTCCGAATCCTTCCCGAGCGCCGCAAGATCGAAGCGCGTCCGTGCCTTCTTGACCCGCTCCGAGAATCCATAGGCAAGTCGGTGGCCCGCGCCCTTCAAGGTGACATGGTCGCGCTCGCCTGAACTGATGGGCATTGCTTGTCCGAGCGTCCCCTTTCTAGGAGAGGGCTCGGTCGCCAGTGACTGCAACGACATGGACGGGATCGGATCGCGGCGTCTAGTCAGGATGGAACCTCCGTCCAGCGCCATGCCAGGGGTGGACATCCGAAGAAATCAACCAGAAACCTCATACACATGCGTTATTGTTATCGGAACATCGAAATGAGCTCTCGGCTTTCCGGTGGGTCGAACTGGGCTGCGGCAGCTGGGGACATTAACTATCATTCCGCGGATAGGACACTTTGGTCGAAAAGCGAGTAGACGAACTTTAAAGTTCCCCAAGACCCCCTCACCGAAAGGCGTCGAAATCCAGCCTTCGATATCTTTGCCGTGATGGCTGACTGCAACCCGGTGGCTTTCGAGACGGTCGCACGGTAGGTGCCGGCGTCCGGCAGTGGGAAATCGTAGAGGAAGTCTCCGCCTGGCTCGACGGCCGCTTGCGTCAGACCGGCGACACCGTCCATGGCGTTCTCGATACGAGTCCCATGCCAGTAGACGCTAGATGGCTGCGGTAGTCGTTGACAAATCGGCGAGACACCCGCGTGCCCTCTGCCAGGCGGATTGTCGGTCCTCGTACGGACGCGCCGAAGGCCCAGACCTTCGTCTCCGGATACTCCGCCGGCGCAAGGCGGGCGCGTCCCTCCCCGGCGACGAGGTCTTCAGTCGCATCGGCCAAAGCGATGCGCGGGATCCCGAGGCTCGCCACGGAGCCGAGAAGCGTTTGAAGGAACTGGCGGCGGTTCAATATCGCCATGGGAAATCCCTCGAAACAAGGGAGGCGGTTTGCATCGTTTGTGGTTGCGACGGCGCGTTGTTCGCCCGTTCGGCCGGAGGCGACGTGACCGTCGTCAGGGCGGCGGTCGTCGCGAGAATGGCAAGCACAAGCGCGCCTTCCACCACAATGGACCGGCGTAAGCGCTGCGCGGCGCCCGGCGCGGCCGCCTGCAATTCCGGCGTCAGCCGCACCTTGTTCAGCGCCGCCAAGCCCAACACGCCGGCGAAAAGCGCCAGCTTGATCACGAACGCCTGGCCATAAGGCGTCGCAAGGGCGTCCAGCTTTGTCGCGCCAAGCAGGGCGAGCGTGATGGCCCCGGCGATCACGAGCGCTCCCACGACCCAGAACGCCTTTGTTCCGAATTCATGCGCGAGCGCGCCAGCTCTTGCCGCAGGCTCTCTGCGGCTGGCGCGCGCCAGGGGCGCGAAAGCGCCCAGCCAGAAGGCGAGGCCGGCAATGTGAAGTGTTACCAGCGCGCCGAGCAGCAGACGCGGGTCGCCAAGGGCATGGCCGCGCAAAGCGAACGACGCGCAAGTCACAAGCGCTCCGATGAGTGCGATCCACCTTGCGCCACGCATGGGAAGGAAAATTGCAGGGATCAGCGCCAGTCCAATCAATCGGACGATCACGCTTGCGCCCAGAGGGCTCTCGGTCACGATACCGAGCATCATCAGATCGATGGCCCCATCGATCGAACCGCCCATCAAAAAGCTCGCGCGCACGGGCACGCGCAGCAAGCTCAGAATGGCCGCGGCCAGTGCGCCGATCACCGCCATCCGGCGGAGTGCCCCCCGTCCATCTTCGGTAAGCTCGCGAAGCGACGCCGACACGAGCACGCTTCCGGCCGCGACCAGCGTCGCGGCGTAGGCCAGCGTCTTGACCAAGATGGAGAGCCAGACGGTTGTGTCGGCCGAGGCGAGCGTGTCGATCATTCCGGGCTCAGTCCGCTATCTGGAAAGAGAAGCTTCCCTGCATGGGATGGCCGTCGGAGGCCAGCCCACGCCATTCCACCGTATAGCGTCCTGGCGCGAGCGATTCCGGTTCGGCATGGAACTCAAGCGAGGGCTCCAGCCCGCTACCTCGCGCCATTGGCATTTCAGCACCGTCCGCATTAACCAGTCGCGCCATGGTGACGCGCATTGGGTCGTCGAACACCATGTGGATCATTTCCGGCGTCTCGGTCAGCAGAGCGCCATCCGCGGGGGTTGTGCCTTCCCTTTCGGAATGCGCAAGAGCCGCTCCGCTGACCAGCATGGCTGCGATGGCAATAACGAGGCGTGATTTCATGGTCTTCCCTTTCAATTTATTCCGTTCGCGCGCTGAAGCGCGCGGACATAGGCGGTGATCCGCAAGACATCCTCATCGCGCACTCCCTCGACGGCCGGCATGTTACCGAACCGCCAGTGATGCGCCCGGACACCCTGCTTTGCCGCGAGAACGAACGCCATGTCGCCATGATGGCCCGGCTCGTAGATGTGATGAACGAGCGGCGGTCCCTGGTCGGAACCCGCCGCGTTCTCGCCGTGACAGGCTGCGCAATTCGCATCGAAGAGCACTCGCCCGTCTTCCTGCTCCGGTGTCAGGTCCGGTAAGTTCAGAGAGGCTAGGTCTGTGTCGTTCGCGTCGTCTCCCGTGGAGGGAATAATCTGCCAGCCAACGAAGGCGACGACCGCGAGACCCACGAACCCACATGCGACGATACGCGTGTTCATGCGGTCGCTGTCTTCTCGCCGGCAAGATCGTCGAGGATGGGGCAGTCCGGGCGGTCGTCGCCATGACACCGCGCCACTAGCGTTTGAAGCGTTTCTCGCATGGCTTCGAGTTCTTCGATCTTCCGTGCGATCCGCTCGAGATGTTCGGTGGCAACCTGCTTTACGTCGGCGCTGGCCCGGTCTCGATCTTCGTAGAGCGATAGGAGCGCCCGGCATTCTTCGATCGAGAAGCCGAGCGATCGCGCGCGAGCGAGGAAGGCCAGCTTGTGAGCGTCACGGTCCGAGAAGTCGCGGTAGCCGTTGGCGCCACGCGCAGGCCGCACGAGGTCGATGTCCTCGTAGTATCGGCTCGTCTTGGCAGGCAGACCGCTGGCTTCCGAGACCTGGCCGATGTTCATGACGCCTCTCCGTCCAGCGCCTTCCGCGACGTGTCGAACTCCTCCTTAGTGATTTCGCCCTTAGCGAAACGCTCTCGCAGAATCGCGTGGGCGCGGTCCTCCTGCTGCGCGCCATCTCTCAGGGTGTCCGACCCGAGCAGGCGCGCCACAAGGACCACCGCACCGACGAGGAGCGCGAAGAACAGAAGCATCATGACCGGCCCGTAGAACCAGCCGCCCCATCCCATCATGCTGTGGTGGTCATAGTATCGCCCGTCGCCCGGATCGGCTTGTGCCACGGACAACGTGAGTGCCGAACCAAACGCACCCACAATTGCCAATCTCCCGAAACGATTTCTCGAAGCCATCGGACCCTCCACACTTACCAAATTAGCATAGGGCTTCCAGTTACTGGAGGGTCAATACATGGTTTTCTCTTGACCCTCCAGTCACTGGAAGGACTACCGCTATGCCATCCAGAGGAGCAAATCATGTCCGACACAGCGCTCGACGCCGACACGATCACCCGCGACCCGGTCTGCGGCATGACGGTGGACCCGGAAGCGGGCAAACCGATCGCCTCGCACGACGGTCACGTCTACCACTTCTGTCACGATGGCTGCCGCGCGAAGTTCGAAGCCGATCCGGAGGCCTATATCCAAGCTGACGACCCGGTCTGCGGCATGACCGTAAATCGCGCCACCGCGCGCCACATGGCCAAGCACGCAGGCGAGCGGTTCTACTTCTGCTCGGGCCGGTGCAAGGAGAAGTTCGAGGCCGCGCCCGACGACTATCTCGGCGACCGGCCTGCCTCTGAGCCGATGCCCGAAGGGACGCTCTACACCTGTCCGATGGACCCCGAGATCGTGCAGGAGGGTCCGGGCGACTGCCCGATCTGTGGCATGGCGCTCGAGCCGATGATGCCCTCGGCGGATGCCGGTCCGAACCCGGAACTGATCGACTTCCGCCGCCGACTGTGGATCGGCGCGCCACTCGCGCTCGCCGTTCTGGTGCTGGAGATGGGCGGGATGCTAGGCTTGCCTTGGGCGGACTGGTTCGGCGGCACGGCCGTGCGATGGTTGCAGTTCCTGCTCGCCACGCCAGTGGTCGTCTGGGTGGGGCAGCCTTTCTTCAAGCGCGGCTGGTCTTCCATCGTGACGGGCAATCTAAACATGTGGACGCTGATCGCCATCGGAACCGGTGCGGCCTATGGCTTCAGCCTGGTCTCGCTACTTTTGCCAGGGATCTTCCCCGCAGCGCTGCAGGACCATCACGGCCCGCCGCTCTACTTCGAAGCAGCCGCGGTGATCCTGATCCTCGTCCTCGTCGGCCAGGTCATGGAGCTGACCGCACGAGACCGCACCGGGGATGCGATCCGGGCTCTGATGGACCTCGCACCGAAGACCGCTCGGCGGGTGACGGACGCCGGCGAAGAGGACGTGCCGCTGGATGCGGTGAAGGCCGGAGACAGGTTGCGCGTGCGACCGGGCGAGTCCGTGCCGGTTGACGGCACTGTCGCAGACGGACGCTCGTCGGTTGATGAAAGCATGATCACCGGCGAACCCGTCCCGGTCGAGAAGACCGAAGGGGATGCAGTGACCGGTGGCACCCTCAATAAGACCGGCTCTTTCGTCATGACGGCCGAGGCAGTCGGGAGCGACACGTTGCTGAGCCGGATCGTCGCGATGGTTGCACAGGCGCAGCGGTCGCGCGCGCCAATCCAGGCCTTGGCGGACCAGGTTGCCGGGTACTTCGTGCCGGCGGTGATCGGCATCGCCATTCTGGCCTTCATCCTGTGGCTGGCTTTCGGGCCGTCTCCGGCGCTCGGCTACGCGGTCGTCGCGGCGGTCAGCGTGCTCATCATCGCGTGCCCCTGCGCGCTCGGCCTCGCCACGCCCATGTCGATCATGGTGGCGACGGGGCGTGGCGCGCAGGCAGGCGTTTTGATCCGGGACGCCGAGGCGCTCGAGCGTTTTGCAAAGGTGGATGTTCTCGTCGTCGACAAAACCGGAACGCTGACCGAAGGCCGACCGAGTCTGACGGACGTAATTGCACTCGGCGACCATGACGAGACCCGCGTCCTTGCCCTTGCGGCGGCGCTGGAGCGGGGTTCGGAACATCCGCTGGCGGAGGCGATCCTGGCGGGCGCCGAAGAGCGGGGTGCCCCACACCTTGAAGCGACCGATTTCGATGCCGTGACCGGCAAGGGCGTGCGCGGCAGTGTGGACGGCGCCACGGTCGCGCTCGGCAATGCCCGATTGATGGATGATTTTGGGATCGACCTTGCAGAGGTCGAGTCCCGCATCGCAGGGCTGCAGAACGACGGGAAGACGGCGATGCTGCTGGGTGTCGACGGGCAACTTGCCGGGATCGTGGCGGTCGCCGACCGGATCAAGGAGACAACCGCCGGCGCCATCCGCGACCTTCACAAGGCGGGCCTGCGTATCGTCATGGCCACGGGCGACAGTCAGCGAACCGCCGAGGCGGTCGCGCGAGAGCTGGGCATCGACGAGGTGCGCGCGGGCGTTTCGCCGGAGGACAAGGCGGCGCTTATCGAAGAGTTGAAGGGCAACGGCCTGTCCGTTGCGATGGCGGGCGACGGGGTGAATGACGCCCCCGCGCTCGCCGCGGCGGACGTGGGCATCGCCATGGGCACCGGCGCGGATGTCGCGGTCGAAAGCGCGGGCGTGACGCTGGTCAAGGGCGACCTGCGCGGCATCGTAAGGGCGCGCGTGCTGGCGCAGGCCACGATGCGGAACATCCGTGAGAACCTGTTCTTCGCCTTCGTCTACAACTCGGCGGGCGTTCCGGTGGCGGCGGGGATCCTGTTTCCTTTCTTCGGCGTCCTGCTCTCACCCATGGTCGCGGCGGCCGCGATGAGCCTGTCCTCGGTGTCGGTGATCGGCAACTCACTGCGCTTGCGGGGCATCAAGCTGTGACGAGCCGATACCTTCTTGTAGGGCTTATCGTCGTGATAGGGGTTGCGGCGGTGGGGTGGTTCTGGAGCGGCGCCTCCAGTAGTTCGGCTGTCTCGGACCGTGTCGCGGACCTTGCGCGCGGCGAAGCGATCTATGCCGAGGCCTGCGCCTCATGCCACGGTGCTGACCTCGAGGGGCAACCTGACTGGCGTTCGCCAGGCCCCGATGGACGGCTGCCCGCGCCGCCCCACGACGAAACAGGTCACACCTGGCACCACCCCGACCGGATCCTTCTCGATATCACGATGCGCGGCACGGCGGCGGTGGTCGGCGGCGGCTACGAGAGCAACATGCCGGGCTTTGGAGATGCTTACACCGAAGAAGAACTGCGCGACGTCCTTGAATGGATCAAGACCCAGTGGCCGGAGCGCGAGCGCGCCCATCAGGCCAACGTCACCGCACAGGATGAGGCCACTAGATGAGTAGAAGCGAAGGGGCAGAAAGACCACGCGCCTTGCATCGCCGTGCATCACTTCTCGGCGCAGCGGCGGCGGGTGTAGGAGCCTGGTGGGCATGGCCAAGGATAGCGCACCTCTTTGTCGGCGACTTCAACTTTGAGCTTTTGGACGACCCACGGGGCTTCCGCCGCATCGCAGGTGGCGAGACAAGTGGCATGCCCGGTCCAATCTTCGGGCTGGAGGCACCTGACGAGCAGAAACAAGCCGTCCCCGAGGAGGCAGTACGCGCGGACCTGTGCACAGGTCTGTTCGGGGGTCACCTCCCGCGGGCCTCGTACCAATCGCCTCGTTCTCCGACTACAACTGCCCGTTCTGCCGTGTTCTGACGTAGAGGCTTTCCGATCTTGAAGAGCGCTCTGGCGGAGGTATCCGCATAACCTTGCACGAATGGCCGAGGCTCGGGCCGACCTCTATCTTGACGGCGCGGGCCGCCCTCGCCGCCGACATGCAAGGCGCCTACGCGGCCTCTCACAAGCGACTGATGCGCGGGCGTTTCGTCGCGACGCCGGAATACCTGAAGATCCTGGCTCGGGATATCGGCGAGGATGGGAACCGCTTGCTTTCGGACATAGAGAGCGAAACAGTTTCCGAGCGATTGCGCACCACCGAAGCGGTCGCCCGCACCTTCGGTTTCATTGGCACGCCTGCTCTGGTGGGAGGGCGCACTGTCGTGGTCGGAACTGTGTCCGAAGACATAATCGCAACCCTTGTCGAACAGGGACGTCGCGAGGGTCCGCTCCCTGTTTGCAGCGCGTGAGAGCCGTGCTCAATTCGCCCTCCCGACTTACTTCAGTGTCAAACGCACCCGTCCGCGTTTGGGCCTGGTCAGAAGTCCACGCTTCTCGAGGGCCGCAATGGCGCGGTAGAGCGCGGGTGGCGTGACGTCGAGATCCGCTGCAATGGATATGAGCGACGTCTCTCGCGGCAAGGCGCCAGTCGTGTCTGAAACATCGCTCAGCCGGGCGAGAATCCTTTCGGTCAGAGGGGTAATCGCCCGAAGTTCGAGCAGGCGCCGGGCCGTCATCAAAGACTGCGCGAGGTGCAGACTGAAGACCTGCCCAAGGCCGGGCTGGGTTTCCAGCGCCCCAAGCACGGAACGCTTCGGCAAGAGGCGCAGATGCGATGGCCCAGCCGCGACCGCGTCGCAGTGGCAGCGGTCGGCGAAGATCGACGCCTCTGCAAACGTCTCGCCCGAACGAGCCACATGTATCCGAACACTTCGTCCGGTCGCCGTATGGCGCAGGAGGTCGATTTTACCGTCGGTCACGAACGGTAGCCCGGGAGGATCGTCGCCCTGCTGAAACAGTGGCTGCCCTGGTTCAAGAGAGATGCTGCGCGCGTGGCCTGATTGGCACGCCTGTTCAAGTCTTTCGAAGAATTCCCCAGCTGACATGATCGCGATCATATCCCGGCCATGGGCGCCTTGGATAGGGTGCCACCAACAGGAAAAGGATCTGCGCATGTTTTTCAGGGTGCTCGCAACGACGATTGCAACGTTTGACGCTGCGGTGGCGACGCCATTGGCGGCTCAACACGCGGACCATTCGGGTCACGCGGGCCATGTCATGGCGGTGCCCGGAGCATCGGACGTTCCGTCTGAACCAGGAGACGGCTCGTTCGCCGCGATCATTGAAATCGTGGCGATGTTGTCTGCAGATCCAGACACTGATTGGACCCGCGTCGACATCGACGGACTGCGCGAGCATCTGGTCGACATGAACCAGCTAATAGTCGGCGCCAGCGTGCGCTCCGAGCCTCTGCCCGATGGACTCAGAATGCGGATCGGCACGTCCGGGCGTCCCGGCGTGGCCGCGTCCCGAATGGTTCCGGCACACGCGCCGTTTCTCTCGAATGAGACCGGGTGGCGGTCGGAGGTTGTCAGCGACGGCGATGAAATTGTGTGGACGGTCACCGCGGCCGATACTGGCGCCGTCGCGCGTATCCAGGCACTCGGGTTCTTCGGGCTGATTGCCACAGGCGATCACCATCGGATGCACCACATGGCCATGGCCAGCGGCGAAGCCGCTCACTGAGTCTCAAGTGCGTGGATGATGCCGGGGATAAAGTGATGACCGACAACACACCCGCGGACGGTCCAGTATTACGTCTCTTCGAGGTCAAGGTCCGTGACGGGCATGCCGAGACACTACTACAAAAGCTCTCCACGACCTCGGCGGAAGTCGTTCGCAATGAGGCTGGCAATTGCGGGTACTTCTTCGGTCGCGACATTTTCACCGATGACGGTAAGCTGGTGTTCGCGTCTCTTTGGAAAGATCTCGATGCCATCAAGCAGCGCTTCGGCGAGGACTGGCAGGCGTCATTCTTGCCCGAGGGATACGAGGACATAATCGAAGAGCACGCCATTCGACACATCGACCTTGGCGGCGGCTGGTTCGTGGCTGACCAAGTAGGTCGTGAGCCTAGTCGAGATGCCAACGGGTCTAACTGAAAGCGCGTGGTAGTCTTCAGGCTCGAGCGTCTCAAGAAAAAGCGCTTTTTAAGCCTCTTGAGGGGTGGAGAACGTTGGATCCCGGTCCCGCTCCCTCCGCCACTTGCCCCCGCGAAAGCGTTCTCTCGATCCGGCTGCGTCCGGATTTTTCCGTTGTTTTCGAGGGTTATGCGGTAGGATCTGAGCACCGGCCCCGGGGCCTGGAGGCTCGGAGGCGGTCTTTCAGGGCCGATATTCTCCGGGGCTGTGAACCGCTTCGCATCCGGTGCACAGCGCCAACACCCTGAAACGCATGATTTTTTCAAGCTGCACCCGCATGATAGTTGTGTATTCCTTTCGCCTTGCGAGCGCACCTGAAATCCAAATGCCTGGCGACCTCCTCAGCGGTTCACTCAACAGGATCTGCCTTCTGGGCCCGGCGGAAAATTTCACTGGCGAGGTGCTCGTGCGCCGCGGCGCGGAACTGCTTGTCCGTCATCACACGAGAGAAAATTTCCTCGTTGCCCTCCATGCGGTCGATGAACAACTCGTCTAGCATCCGCTCAAGATACGACGAGAAATTTGCCAAGTTGTTCGCACGCGCAGCTTCCACGATCTTCTCGTCCTGTTCGGCGCTCACGCGTATCTGATCGAAGAAGAGCTGATCGGCCTCAGTGAAATCGGTACCAAAGCGCTCGTTAAGCTTCTCGATCAAGCTAGAGAGAGCCACCTCTTCGTCGGGCGATCGGGCCGTGCCCACGTCCGTTGGACCCTTGAGCGGGTCGGCCTCGCCGTCGGACAGGTCTATCGATCCTTCGGTCATTTGCTGAAGCCGGAAGAAGCGCAGCGCAATCTCGTCGTCCAAGGCGAACGCTTGGCCATCACCCGGCGGGGGCAGCTTCGAGATCAGGTTGCGAACAAAGGCATAGAGCTTCTCGAGATCGCTATCTTGATACGGAATGATCTGCGAGAGGAAGGCGTATAGGTTCCGGTACGCCGTGAGTTGGCCGCGAAACTCCTCCTGCTCGGCCTCTTCCTTATCGAGGAACCTCTGCACAACAGCGTCCAGTACCGAGTTCATCAGCCGGTGATCGGTAGCTGAGTGCTCGCGTTTGCGTCGGTACCAGACCTCGGCGAAGGCGTTCACATCGTCGGGAGCGAAAATCGCCCATTCCAGGAGCTTGTGCTGCAACTCGGACAGTCGGTGCGGATCGGCGTTTTCGCCAATCGGCGTTACCTCGTAGTACGGCTTGAAGGCTTTGTAGATGTCATCTTCTTCGTTCGCGAAGTCGAGGACGAAGGTGCGTGCCTTGCCTGGCGCCATCCGGTTCAGGCGCGAGAGGGTCTGCACCGCCTGCACGCCCGCGAGCCGCTTCACGACATACATTGTCTGCAGAAGGGGCTGATCGAATCCGGTCTGATACTTCTCCGCCACCAAGAGCACTCGGTAGTCGTCACGCTCGAAGGTCTCGGGCAACTCGCTTTCTGCGAGGCCATCGTTCATTGACACTTCGGTGTAGGCGGATCCCGGGTCCTCCGGATCTTCCACGGTGCCGGAAAAGGCGACGAGCGAGCGGATGCCATCGTAGCCGTGCGCCTTGATGTAGCGGTCGAAGGCCAGCTTGTATTTCACTGCGGCCAGGCGCGAGCCTGTCACGACCATGGCCTTCGCGCGACCGCCGAGTTCGTGCATGACGTAGAGACGGAAATGCTCCACGATGACGGAGACGACCTGCTCGATGTTGACCGGGTGCAGCTCCAGATACCGCGTCAGAGCCTTGGCCGCCTTCTTGCGCGGCACATCAGGATCGTTCTCGACCTGCTTTATCAGACCGAAGAAGCGCTTGTAGGTCGTGTAGTTCTGCAGCACGTCCATGATGAAGCCTTCTTCGATGGCTTGCCTCATCGTGTACTCGTGGAACGGCGACGTGCCCGTTGGTCCCGGTTCGTCGAAGAGCGTCTTGGTCTTGAACTTTGGCGTTGCGGTGAAGGCGAAGAAGCTGAGGTTCGGCTGGCGTGCCCGCTTCAGCGAGTCGCGAAGCATCGCTGCCTTGGCGTCCTCGGATAGATCGTCATCTTCCTCCTCAGACAGCTGCGCAGCGATCGCAGCTTCGATCCCGTCCTTATTGAGCATGCCCTTCAGCGCCATGGCCGTTTCGCCGCTTTGCGAGGAGTGCGCCTCGTCCACGATCACCGCGAACCGCTTGCCTGCCGTGTCGATTTTCACGCCAGTCGCTTTGCTCTCCAGAGTGGAGAGGGCTTGCGAGATGAAGGGAAATTTCTGGATCGTCGTGATGACGATGGGTGTTCCGGCCGACAGTGCCCGGGCAAGCTGCTGAGTGTTTTCCTCGATCTTCTCGACGACGCCCGTCTTGTGCTCGAACTGGTAGATCGTGTTCTGCAATTGCTGATCGAGCACGCGCCGGTCGGTGACGACGACGACAGAGTGAAACACCTTCTCGTCATTGGCGTCGTGCAGGCTCGCCAACCGGTGGGCTAGCCAGGCGATCGAGTTAGACTTTCCGGACCCTGCCGAGTGCTGGATCAGATAATTCCTGCCAGACCCATGAGCGCCGGCATGCGCGATGAGCTTTCGGACGGCGTCGAGCTGGTGATACCGCGGGAAGATCATCGTTTCCTTGCGGATCGTGCGGACGCCCTTGTCGGTCTTGACCTGCCTTTCCTTGACTTCCAGGTGCATGAAACGCTGAAGGATATCCATCAGGCTGTCGGCCTGCAGCACCTCGTCCCATAGGAAATGGGTTTTCCAGTTTCCTACCGCGGGCGGATTGCCGGCCCGGTGGTCGTGGCCACGGTTGAAGGGCAGGAAGACCGTCTCGCGCCCCTTCAGCCGCGTGGTCATCCAGACCTCGTCCGGATCCATCGCGAAATGCACGAGCGCGCGCTTCTTGAAGGCGAACAGCAGATCGCGTTCGTCGCGTTCCTCCGCGTATTGCCTGATCGCATCGGCCGCGCGTTGTCCGGTCATCGGGTTCTTGAGTTCCGCCGTCGCCACCGGGAGGCCGTTCAGGCTGAGCGTCACGTCGATGATGCAGCGCCGGTTCTTGCCGTCCGCACGCTTCAGTACTGAGGCGAAGGCAACCTGCCGGGTGATGGTCAGCCGGTTGGTACCATACAGCGCGGCAGCCTCGGGGTTCATGCCCGAGTTCGGGCGGAAGAACGCCATGCGGAAAGTCTTGCCATAGCACTTGAACCCGTGGCGCAGGACGTGGAGCGCTCCCTTGATCTCCAGTTCCTTGGCCAGGCTGTCGAGTACCGTCGCGCTGGTCTTTTCACCGAGCAGAGCTTCGAGCTGGCCCCAGCGCGTCGGCTGGCTGTCCCTGAGAAATCCGCTCACGTCCTCGGGGAAGAGCGCCAGCGCTTCGTCATAGTCGGTCGCCAAGCGCGTAGCGTAGCCGCCGCCTCCGGTCAGTCCGGCCTCGATCGCGGTTTCAAAATCTCGCTCGGTGTGGCCGGACATGGCTCAAATCTCCTGCACCGAAGTGTTCTGCAGGTCGGCCAAAGGCTGACCATTCACCTCGTCAAAGTGATAGTATCGAATGGATGGATCGGCGTTGAGCTGCCGGTTGGGGTCGAGGTATGCGCCGGGATCCTCGTTGTCGGCGAAGACGAACTTGCGCAGCCGGATCCTGCGGTTGTCGCCGGTATAGTGCTCGATGGTCCGCTTCAGCGTGTTCACCCAGCACATCCCGGCTTTTAACTGAGGAACAATTTTCTCCGCCGTGAGGCTCTTCGACTTGAACTCGATACAGTCGGCGTGGAACGAGCGACCGTTGACGTAAAAGATCACGAAGTCACAGCGCTTCGACCACGGCTTCGCAGTATCGTCGAGAAAATGAAATAGTGCCGGTTTAGTCTTTTTCCGCTGCAGTTCGACTTGGTCATGGTCGAGTTTGAAGGCGAGTCCTGGTCCGGGCAAGAGAAGTTGTATTTTGCGAGTCTTGGCGCGCGTCGCGGTCGCTGGGAAATATTTCTCCTGCAGAACGACTTCGCCTCCGCTGCCGTCGTGCATGACGTATTCGCTGTTCACATACGCCTTCAGATGTTCGAAATATGTACCAGCCGCCAGTGTCATTGAGCCTCCGTGAACATTCCAGTCACGGCGGCGGTGATGAGCGCTGACCGATACTCTACCAGTCTGGCGATCGTCTCCTTCACCTTTGCGACAATGATGTCGTCGCGAGATAATGTCCGGCTCAAAAATCTGAGAATACGATTCTGCTCGTCTACTGGCGGCGCAGTAAACAGAAGATTGCCAACTACGGTAGTGTTTAGCCCAGAAAGTATTGCCCCCCTGCGTTCTGCTGAGATCTGTTCAGAAACAAAATGCGCTTCGTGAAGGAGTGCTAGCGCCCATTCTGACAAAAGCCGCGAGTGATTTGGCCGGATTCGGATCGTATCACTATCAGTAATACCTGGCTGAATGCCGTCAGGTACGCGTCTGCAACTCCCTAACGAACCTTTGCGCGTAATAACCAAGTCGCCCGGCACGAGCTGGTATCGCTTAAGTTCGTTGAAGCGTTCTTCCTCAACCCAGCGTCGTCCGCGAGTGAAGTCACCGGATATTGTGTTCTCTTGGCCGTATAGCTTAAATCCTGTCTCGTAATCGGGCAGGTTGGTCAGCATCCCTCCGAAAGGCCCCATTTGGAGACCGATACCATCAGCCAGAAGCCGCTTGAGCGGCAACAATTCCCAATGAGCGGGGATGTCGCCGAGCCAGTCGATACCGGAGGGCTTCATGGGCGCGTCGGGGTTGAGGCCCTTCGTGACGGCGCGGGTGATGAGGACCTGGCGCTTCTCGGCCAGCCCGTCCAGAAGCGCGCGCTTCTTCTCGATCAGTCCGTCAATCTGCGCTGTCTTCTCATCCAGAAATCGTGCGATCCGCCGCTGGCTTTCTATGGGCGGGAGTGCCACTAACGCGTTCTTCATTGGGTATTGGCCGAGCCCGTAACGCGTCACCCCGTTCGCTCCGAGCTTGAACTGATCGTTCAACGGATCGGATCGGCAGAGCCAAGCGAGGAACGCGCCGTCCAGATCGGGTCCGGGTTCGAAAACCGACAGGTGATAGCCGCATAGCACATCCGGCATGTCCTCGGTGACAAGTGCAGGAATGCCGATGTCATCCCAGCCCTCGCTGTCCTTGGTGATGATTACCTGGCCGCGCTTGAGCTGGAATTTCTCGATCTCGGATTCAGTCGCGGACCCTTGCATAAACTCCAGATCACGGGTGATCCGATCATTGTAATACACGTCAGTGTAATTGCAGAGCTGAACGGGCTCCTCATCGTCTGAAATTGTCTTGTCGACATTGCTGTTCCGGACGCTTGCATAGAACTTCAATTTTTCCAGATGCCATCCAGCAGGAAGCGACCCATAGGCCTGCTGCACCTTCTCGGGGACGGTCCTCATCTCACGAGCCCCTCAAGCAGCCCGGCAATCTCGCCTTCCAGCCCGGTGATGTCGGCCTCGATCTCGTCCAGCGGGCGCGGCGGCTTGTAGACATAGAAATGCCGGTTGATCGGGATCTCGTAGCCGACCTTGGTCTTGTCGAAATCCACCCAGGCATCCGGCACATGCGGAAGCACCTCGCGCGCCATGTAGTCCTCGATTGTGCCACGGAATGCCGCCACCAGTCGGTCGTTGGGCTTGTCCGGCCCGAACTGCATCGGCAAGGGCAGTGTAGTGCCCTCAGGTAGCGGGATGTTCTCGGTGTCGCGCAACTCCCTGTCGGGTTCGGCCCTGCCTTTGGCATCACGACAGATCTCAGCGTCCGGGTCTCGCTCGCCCAAGGCGGCGAAGATTGCCTTCTTTACAGGGGCTGCGATCTTCACGCTGACCCGCCGGGCGGCGGCTGTCAGATCGGCGTCGAAAACCGCGCGGTCCATGTAGCGACCCCGGCCCTCGAGCGTGGCGAGCACCGCGCGGATCGCCTCCTGCTGCTTCCGGCCTTCCGCGATCTCGCGCGCCGCGGCGGCCTCGTCCTTGCGTTTCTTCGAGGTGGCAAGGTTGGCGAAGGGGGTCTGGTCGTCGAGCTTGGCCAGCCGATCCGGTGTCGCCTCGAAGTTCATGCGCAAGGGTCGCTCCACTGTCACCTTGAGAAATCCGAACTCCCGGTTTTCGAAGATGCGCGAGACGGTGCGTATCTCGGCCTCGCCGGTCTTCTGATCAATGACGACCTCCGCCGTCTCGCCGTCGCGGTGGGCGCCATAGATGCGGGTGAGATGACGGATTTGGTCTTCGGTGATCTCGTTGCGCTTGTTGTTGAGGCTCTTCGTCATGCGCTTGAAGAAGCGCGTCCCGTCTATCAGCTGTACCTTGCCGCGCCGCTCGGGCGCCTTGCGGTTGGTGACGAGCCAGACGTAGGTGAAGATGCCAGTGTTGTAGAAAAGCTGGTCGGGCAGCGCGACGATGGCGTCGAGGAGGTCGTTCTCAATGATCCAGCGGCGGATGTTCGACGGCCCGGACCCGGCGTCGCCTGAGAAGAGCGGCGAGCCGTTGAACACGATCGCGATCTTTGACCCCTCGCCCCCGACCTGAAGCGCCGGGTGCATCTTCGACATCATGTGCTGGAGGAACAGGAACGAGCCATCGTTGATCGCGGGCAGCCCGGCGCCGAAGCGGCCAGAGAAGCCGTGCAGGGCGTGCTCCGCCTCAACGACGGATTTCTGATCCTTCCATTCCACGCCGAAGGGCGGGTTCGCCAGAAGGTAGTGAAAGTGCTCCCCCTCGAAGCCGTCGCGGGTCTTGCCATCGCCCAGCGTGTCGCCAAGGACGATGTTGCTGGTTTCCTCGTCTTTGATCAGCATGTCCGAGCAGCAGATCGCCCAGGACTCGTCGTTGTACTCCTGTCCGAAGAGCGCGAGGTTGGCGCTCTCGTTTTGCGCGAGGATGAACTTTTCGGATTCTGAGAGCATCCCGCCCGTGCCACAGGCGGGGTCGTAGATGGTGCGATATATCCCAGGTGTGTAGACGTCCTGCTCGCCGGTGTAGATCAAGTTCGCCATCAGCCGGATGACTTCGCGCGGGGTGAAGTGGTCGCCGGCCTCCTCGTTGGCCTGCTCGTTGAAGCGCATCACCAGGTGCTCGAACAGGTAGCCCATCTGCAGGTTGTCGATACGGTCCGGGTGTAGGTCGACATCGGCCATCGCCTTCACGATGGTGAAGAGCCGGTTGCTAGCATCGAGCTTCTCGATCTGGTCGGTGAACTTGAACCGCTCGAAGATGCTGCGCGCCGTGGGCGAGAAGCCGTTGATGTAGGCGACAAGGTTTGGCGCGATGTTCTCGGCGTCGCCAAGCAGACGCCTGAATGTGAACGGACTGGTGTTGTACAGGGGATGCTGTCGGCCAGGATCAGCGGCACGGCCGAGCAGCCGTTCCATCGCGCTCTCGGGCATGTTCTGCGCGGTGAGCTTGTCGTACTCCTTGAGCACGGCGTCTTTTGTCGGCTCAAGGACACTGTCGAGCCGACGCAGGACGACCATCGGTAACATGACAAGCCGATACTGGGGCGGACGATAAGGACCGCGCAGGCGGTTCGCGATTTCCCAGATGTGGTTTTTGAGCTGATCGTGAGCCTGCAGATTCATTCCGGGATTGACCTTACTTGCTTTTCAATCTTCGGTTTATCGCGGGTCTTCGATGATCACCATGGATTTTGTTTATATTCTAATGGCATCGGAGGTCGTACCCCCTCCAGCGCCAAGCAGAAACAGAGCAGGTGCGCCCCGTCGAGGCAGCTCAGCCTACCGGAACGTCCGCTGCTCCTTCCATGCCATCGGGAACGGCTTCATCACCGTTGGAAGCGTCAGTGTCCTCGGCTGGCGCCCATCGAGAATCGCCTCGACGACTTCAGGTGCGATCAGCGTTAGCCGAAGAACGCGCGCCATGTAGGTCGACGGGATAGCCTCACGGGCAGCAAGTTCGGCGATGGTGCCGAACTCGCCCGACTCCAGCATCCGCTTCCAGCGGAAGGCGCGAGCCAGCGCTTTGACGAGGGTACTGTCTGTCCGGCGCGGCTGCGCAGCGCCTTCCGGCATCTGCATCTCCTTCCGCCCGCCGCGCTTCACGACGCGGAACGGGACGTGGAGTGTCACGGTGTCGGGGATCGGTGCGCCCCGTGTCATGCGGCGGTTTCGACACCGCCGGCCAGCATTTCACACGCGAGGCCGCTAAGGCCGTCGATGCGTAGTCGAACGTTCAGGCCCTCCGTGCCGATGTCCACGCGCTCGACCAGCAGCGCCGCGATGCGCGCCTGTTCGGCCGGGAACAGTTCGTCCCACAGAGGGTCGAGCTGCTGCAGGGCGCTGCGGGCCCCGGCCTCGGTAATGCCATCAGCGTGGGGACGCCCAGCCTTCCACGTCCCCGCCACGATCTCCGGCTGGCGGAAGACGGCGCGCAGCTGGTCGATGACGGCCGCCTCGATCTCCCCCGCAGGCACGCGGCCAACCGGGCAAGATCCGGCGCCATGCTTCAGCACCGTCTGGCTGACGTAGTAGCGGTAAAGCCGGTCGCCCTTGCGGGTATGCGTCGGCGAGAAGGCCGCGCCATCGGGGCCGAACAGTAGCCCCTTCAGCAGCGCGGGCGTCTCTGCGCGGGTGCGTGCTGCGCGCTTGCGGGGGCTTTCCTGGAGGATGGCGTGAACCTTCTCCCAAGTCTCGCGGTCGATGATGGCGTCGTGCTCGCCGGGGTAGCTCTCGCCCTTGTGGACCGCCTCGCCGATGTAGGCGCGGTTGTTGAGCATCCGGTACAGGTACTTCTTGTCGATCAGGTTGCCCCGCGGCGTCCGGATGCCGCGCGTGCCGACCTCCCGCGCAAGTTCCGTGCAGGACCCGATCTCAAGGAAACGCGCGAAGATCCAACGCACATGCGCGGCGGTGTTCTCGTCGACCAGCAGCTTCCGGCTTTCCACCCGATAACCGAAGGGCGGCACCCCGCCCATCCACATGCCCTTCTTCCGGCTGGCGGCGACCTTGTCGCGGATGCGCTCGGCCGTCACCTCGCGCTCGAACTGGGCGAAGGACAGCAGGATGTTCAGCGTCAGCCGGCCCATAGACGTGGTCGTGTTGAAGGACTGCGTGACCGAGACGAAGGTTACCCCGTTCCGATCGAACACCTCGACCAGCTTGGCGAAGTCGGCGAGCGAGCGGCTGAGGCGGTCGATCTTGTAGACCACGACCACGTCGACCAGCCCATCCTCTATGTCCTCCAGCAGCCGCTGCAGGCCGGGCCGCTCCAGCGTGCCGCCGGAGATGCCGCCGTCGTCATACTGATCGCGGACGAGCACCCAGCCTTCGGAGCGCTGGCTGGCGATGTAGGCCTCGCAGGCTTCCCGCTGGGCGTGGAGCGAGTTGAACTCCTGCTCCAGCCCTTCCTCGGACGACTTGCGCGTGTAGACCGCACATCGGCGCTTGGGAATAACCTTTGGGACAGTCTTGTCGCTCACCGCGGCCTCCTCCGGTGGTTCCTCAGGCCGAAGAACACCCAGCCGTTCCAGCGCGTGCCGGTGATCGCGCGCGCGATGGCCGACAGCGACTTGTAGGGCCGCCCCTGCCACTCGAAGCCATCGGCTGTGACTGTGACGACCTGCTCGACGCCCTGCCACTCCCGGATCAGCCGCGTACCGGTGATCGGGCGGCCGTGATCGGCGCGAACGCGGCTCTTCCTGCGGTCGCCTCCGTCGAGATCCTCGCCGAGCCGCTCAAGCCGCCGGACGGTCTCGGGCTTCAGCCCGCCATAGACGAGTTCCTGAGTGCGGTAGGCCAGCCGGCTCTCCAGGTAGCGGCGGTTGAACGGGGGCGGCTCGCTGTCGAACAGGTCGCGCCACTGCGCCTTCAGGGCCGGGGTCGCGGCGGTCTTCAGCGCGGCCAGGCGCGCGGGGATGGGATCGTGGGTCGTCATGCCATCATCTCCTGAGTTGGAGTTGCATGACCGCTCCGGTGAGCCGGAGAGTGTAGCGGAAGGTCTCCGTCACCGGGGATCTCGATCGCCTCTGTGCGCATCCGGAGACGGATCAAGCCGAGGGCGAGCAGTCGGCAAAGCTCGGCACGACGCTCGGCCGGGGTCAGGTGATGGGGCGCCAGCGGATTGGTCATGCGGGCGCCTTGCCCGGCCATCATTGGCTTCCGCCGCGAACGCAGCGCTCCTCGTAGTCGATGATGTCGGAAAGCCGGTAGCGGATGCTTCCTTCGATGAAGAGGAAGGCCGGACCCCGTCCCTGGCTCCGCCAGCGCTGCAGCGTGCGACAGGAGAGCTGCCAGCGTTTGGCCAGGAGCCCCTCGCTCAGGGTTCCGCCGTGGTCTTGCTCGCGATGTCGCATGGCTCGGTCTCCGTCCGGGCTTGTCGTCTCAAGCTCTATCGTGACGGGGGAACCGCACTTTTTCGCCCTTCCAAGCGTGACGGAAGCCGTGCCATGCGTGACATGCGACCATCACAACTTATTGTTTCTGTTGGCTGTCAAGGTCGCAAGCGTGACATACGCCAAGTATAGCGTGACACTAGGATCGGCGGCCCGGAACGAGCGGTTAGTCGCCGCCTTCGAGATACGCGCTGGCGGGGATCAGGTCGGGGTCCAGCCGATATCCAGCTTTTGGTCTGTTCTGTATAAGGAGCGGAGCAGCCGGCCTTTTGCGGTGCATCGCTTCATAGAACGCCGCCAGTTCCTCTCGGCATCGCTGGACGGCTTTCCGGATGGCTTCCTTTGATAGCTTTTCGCAGTGCTCGATCTCCGATACGCGCAAGTAGCGGTGATGGTCGCCGGAACGGCCGGCAGCACGATCTGCATCAAAGGCCGGCTTTAGCCCATGCGCGACCATCGCGGGCTGCCCCGCCACACGGCCAAGCGAATGCGCCACGATGACGAAGCGGTCGCCTTCCTTGAGGAACGCGACCCGCAATCGGTCGCCTGCATCTTGATCCGCCTCCTCTGAGTACTCAGCCTCCAGGTCGTCGTCATGCAAGATGCCCTCGAACCGAAAGGCCGGCGCGGAGATAGCGCTGATGTCCTGCCTGAGATGCATCGCGAGCAACGAGTCGTCCGGAAGCGCATGGCTGACAATCTCGTCCGAATGCTCGCGGACCGCCTGTGCCAAGACCGAGCGCACTGCTTCGGAATGGCGCCTGTGCATGGCAAGCGTCCTGTCGAGCGCGGCGGCCCCCGACAGGTTCGGATGCCCGCCGGCAATCCGGCTGATCTCCTGCCCGAACTCCGACATGGCGGAGGCCGGATCGAGCTTCGCGAGCCGGAGCGAATGGCGGGTCCATTCGACGGCGATCGTTCGCGACCGCGTCGTTCCCCGCTCTCCCAGCAGAACATCTGTTCCGTAGATCTCGGACGGATCGTGGTCGGCCAGTCCGGCGGCGAGGATCGCGAAGCGGCGATCGAGGCACTGCGTGCAGGCGCCGCAATGGGTGTGGAGGTTCGTCTGTTCGCGGATGCTCGTGCAGCTGACGGCCCTTGGGATCTGGGTTGCCCCGCCCTGCTCGGCGATCCGCCGCACGACCTCGGTCTTGGTCAGCCACTCGTACCGGTTTACGATGCGCGGACGGTCCGGCCAGACCAGCGCCAGCAGATCGTTCACCAGCTTCAGTGACATCGGATGCGTCGTCCGCGTGGCCATCGTGCCGACGATCTGCTGGGTGATCGGAAGGTTGTGACTGACAATGCCGTTCTCGTAGAAGCTCAGCCGCTCGCCCCCGAAGGTCGTGGCCACGGCCTGACCCAAGGCGGCGAAGAGCAGGGTCCGAGACCGCTGCGTCGCGTCCCTCGCCTCCTGCCCTTTGCGGCGTGCCTGTACGTTGATGTGCAGAACGCGGTTCGGAAACCGGTCCCTGAGGTACTGGCCGAGTTCAACCTGCCGCGGAATGACTTTCTGCGCCGAGCGATGGGTGACGAGCACGACGTTCGACGAGGTGGTGGCGAGCGTCTCCAGCGCCCCCGCGAAGGAGTCGAGACCGCCGGAGAACAGGATCACCTGGTCCGCCCGAAACGCCTCACCGCCCGGAACGAGATCGAGATAGGGCTCCCGCGTCGGTTCGGGGTCGGCCGGAACGAAGGCGAAGCGCACGCGATCCTCCGTCAGGAACTCGGTCGCGGCCTCCAGCGCCTCGGTCACATCCGGTCGGGACCAGAGTTCCGGGTTCCGAACCGGGATCCGGAAGACGAAGTCGCGTCGCCAACCTTCTCCCATGCCAACCCGTGTCCCGCCACCCCGGGTCACGGCGCTGTCGGCGGCGAACACGACCGCGGCGATCTCCAGGAAATCCAGTGCGCGTGGGTCGACCTCCGATATGGCGGCGGCGCGGATGATGTCGGACGCCAGAACGAATGTGGGGTCCGGGCCGTTGATCCGGATCACGCGTGGTTCAGCTTCGCCTCCGACCAGGACCTCCGCGTCAGGCATCCGTGCTCCGCTTGAGGCGCAACTCCGCGCTGATCTTCTTCAGGCAGACCGCGCCGAAGCGCGCCGCGTCCTGGGACGAGATGCCCCCCTTGTCGTGCAAGGTCTTCGTGTACCAGCTGCCGGCGAACTCCTTGATGATCCGCGAGGCCTCCTGGGTGTAGGCGCGGAGTTCCGCGTCGAACGCATCCCGGCTTCCCAAGGCGCCAAACCGTCCACCTCTAGCCTCCTGATCCGCCAGGGTTCGCTCCAGCCAGTAGGACAGCGTGGCTTGCGTGATGTTGGCGAAGAACCCACGGGCCAGATGGGACATGCCGCGCGCGGACGAGAGTCTCTTCGCGGCCAGCTGCACATCCTCCGGCGTCGCAGCGAACAGGCCCGGCAGGGCATCACCGATATGCTGGTTCAGGGACGTGGCAAGCGCTCGTCCCGCGAGCTCTCCCAGGTCGGTGCGCCGGATCGTACTGCGTCGGACGGCGTCCAGGCGTGCCGAGGCGGCCATTATGAGGTCGAGGAGTTCGGGACTGTCCCCCGCGGCGAGACCTGCCGCGTCCAGCGCCCCGCGAAAATCTTCGGCGCGAGCGGCTGTCGGGACCAGAAGCAGCAGCCTGACGGCCTCGACGAAGACCGGGTCGTCGGAGGCTCGCAGCAGGCTGGACTCGGCCGCGTCCGCGGTAGCCGCGATCACGGTCGCATCAGGGGCGTCCGTACCCAGCAGATCGACGACCCGGCGCCACCGCACGGATCTTGGGATCACGCCGAGTGTGTTGTGCCCCATGAAATTGGCCTCCCTGCACTCATCAAAACGGGTCCCGTCGGGCCGTGTCAAAGGCCCAGTGCGCGCGCGTCGAAGCGTCACGTCCCGCTTGAACCGCTTGGACACATTCGGGGGTCTCGGGCGAAGGCGACCGGGCAGCTGGCGGCGATTGTCGCCTGATGTCGGAAAGTGTCATTCTTACAATAGCTTAGGGTCCGAAGTACCTTGGAGGCGTCACGGGTTTGGCCGATCGGGCCGCTTCGTGGCCTGGTTCGGCGGAGGGTTTTCATGACCGTGGCGCCGATCGCGGAATGGCACACCACGGGGCGGGGACACATGCCAGGCGCAGTCCGAAAGGCCGAAGCGCGTCCCCCGGCACCACACCCGGTGTCGAAAGTAGCGGCCGACCCCGGAACGCGGGTGATTGCGATCCCGGGGGCCTGAAGCGACGGGGCGGCTCCGACCGACACGGACAGCTGAAGGCAGAGGGGACCGGCTTCGGCACGTGGCCGGGGCTGGTCGTCCTATGCCTTCGCTCTGAGGACTCTCCAACCGACACTGGGGACAACAAGGGAAGTACGCGCGCGCGAGGCGGTCGGGCGGCCGACCCAAAGAATGCGGCTGGGCATCGGATTATCGCCTCGTGGAGACGTTCAAAGGCAACGGGCGCGGTGAGTGAACCTGATCGTCCAGACCCGTTGCAGGCTTTCAGTGTTCTTCCGCCTCATGCTGCCAATTGCACCAATGTCCGCCATGCGGACGAAGTGGACGTTCGTCTAAGACTTCAGGCTGTCGAGAACCTCCCGGCAGAACCGATCCGGCGATTCGACATCGTCCGAACTTGCGATCCAGGTACGGTCCAACTCCAGTGTTCCGACCGGGACAATCTCTTTCGCGATCTCCCTCGGAATGGTCTCGTCGATGCGACCCCCCGCCCAATCATGAAAGGCCGATGAGTATCGGACGACCGCGCCGTCGGTCGACAGGTCGATTGTCCCCCGGCATTGTTGCAGAACCCAAGCCTGAGGCATGACCGCCCCTTACCCCGCTGACGTCAGGCGACGCGAACGACCTCGGCGGTTCCGAGTGCGTTGAAGCGGTTCATGAGTGCGACGCGGATGTGGATTTCGGCGGTCTGGCGGTCGGGGTCTCTTGCCATGATGCGCTCGCCGAAGGATTTCAGGCAGCGCATCTTCGCCTCGATGCGGCTTCGGGCGTGGTATCCCGTCCATCGTTTCCCGAAAGCCTTGCCGTAGTATCGCGTTGCGCGCAGGAATTCGTTTCGGGCGCGTGCCGACGGGCTGTCATCCTTCCAAAGCCGCCCGTTCTTGCGGATCGGAATGATTGGAATGGCCTGACTCGCGAGGATAGCGGTGTGGCAGCGGCGCGTGTCATAGGCGCCGTCGGCAGTCACGGTGCCAATCTGCTCGTCTTCCGGGACCTGCCCAAGGAGGTCCGGTAGCACGGGACTGTTGCCATCACGACTGGGGGTGAATTCCACGGCACGGATGTCGGATGTGGCCGGATCCATGGCCAAGTGGACCTTGCGCCACTGGCGTCGGCCCTGCACCCCATGCTTGCGGGCTTACCATTCGCCATCGCCAAAGAACTTGATCCCGGTGCTATCTACGAGCAGGTTCAGCGGGCCATCTGCGCGGCGATAGGGAACCTGCACGACCAGGGTCTTTTGCCTGCGGCACAGGGTCGAAAAGTCCGGCACGGGCCAGTTCAGCCCTGCAAACTTCAGCAGGCTCGCGACCATGCCGGAAGTCTGGCGCAACGGCAGCTTGAACAGGATCTTGATCGACAGGCAGAACCGGATGACGGCATCGAAAAAGACCGCTGGCCGTCCGGGCCGCCCGTAACGCGGCGCGAGGCAGGCCATGTCCTTGTCGACCCAGATCAGGAGCGACCCCCGCTTCCGAAGCGATGCGTTGTAGCTGGACCAGTTCGTCGTGCGATAGCGGGCGGGAGGTGGTTTGCTCATGCAGCCCGTCTAACCGCTTGGATTCGCGAAGTGAATCCTCAAGGCCATAGTTCTGCAACAACGCCCATCACGACCATAAAACGGCCCCGAGCAAACCTTGACCCAGCCCTAAACCGCTACGCAGTAACACAACAGAAGTGGATCTTGCCCGGACGGCTGTGGATTGGTGGCCTGCTGTACCACCGGAGGTTGCGGCATTGGCGCCCATAAGCAGTCCTTCTGATTCATCTATTTCGCAGAATCGAGCCAAGGAAGTTTCACCGAATGATTCGGCGAGATCCCGCCGATGTCTGCATACCTTCGCATGCAATTCTGAAGTTGCAGCGCAGATTTTGTATGGCGTCACGCCAATGGCGCAATATGAAGGGAAAAATCCAACGCAATAGCGCACTTGCAACATTTTAAGCCTTGGTTAACCGTATCGGCAGGATTGTTCTCTAGTGAATGGCACGAAAAAACGGCACTACGTTGCGCCGACAAATTTTCTTTGGCGTAGAACAGGGGGTTCGATGACTATTCGAAACGATGAGCGCGACCGCAAATCGTCCTGCATAGATGGAAATGCCGCGGGCGATGGGGATGCCACCCAACAGCGGGACTTCTCGCATGATTTCGGCGCCGCAGATTCCGGTCGTGTCGATGAATCCGAGGCCGGTCAAAGTTTCGACGAAAAGGGGCAAGATGCTGAAAGCCACTGGGTCAACACAGTTGGGAAAGATGAGGAAGCCTTCTTCGCAAGAGATCCGCTTTCGACTGTTCAGGACATTGCTGACGAAATGGAACGCTACGGCTTGCAGCCCTTCGCGAATGAATTGCGCGCCATTATCTTTCGCTGGTGGTTCCTGGACTTTGCCAAGATTTCGGATAACAAAATCGTCCTCTGTAGCGACTTCGGTGGGTTTGGAAGCTCGCCAAAAGATATTGATACGTTTTGCTGAGAGACGATTGATGCGTCGGCGCCTAATATCCCTCGGAAAAGTAGCCCTTAGGGCACTCTCTCTGAGAGGCGGTACACTGGAAAATCAAACCTATCCTCAGGACTGGAGTCGTTTAGGCCTGCCCGACCTCAGGGTAAGAACAGGCGACGGATATCGGTTCTGGTGACGATCCGCAAGATATTCCGCCAACCGACTTATTGCCAGGAAACACTCGGCCTAGCTCCTAGAAGAACACGAAATCTGAGTGTTCGAAAGAGCTCTGATCATCGTAATCTTCGATCACGATACCTCCCCAGCTATCAACCTGCTCTCCTGCTTCGTCCTCGAATCGGATCAGAACGGAGGCGCCCCGATCATATGGAATGAAGCGAAGATCTTCCATTCCGTCAATTTCGGGAGCGGAAAGCTGGATACTATCCTCGCCTCTCGTGAAGTCCGTGATCCGGTCAAATCCACGGTCGAGATCCTGGAAGACAAAGATGTCGTTCCCGTGACCTCCTGTCAACACGTCGACACCGCGCCCGCCATTAAGGACGTCATCACCTCGCTGGCCGTCAATGATATCCCGCCCTCCTCCTCCATTGATCGTGTCCTGGCCAACACGCCCGAAGATCGTGTCATGGCCGAGGCCACCATCCAGAAGGTCGCGACCCCAATCACCGATGATGTGATCGTCCCCGGCTTCCCCGTAAATTGTGTCCTCGCCCCGTTTTCCGTTGATCCGATCATTGCCGGCGCCACCCCAAAGGACATCATCTCCGTGGCCGCCCCCGATTTCGTCGTTACCGACGCCGCCATCTATCGTGTCGTCTCCCATATGTCCGAAGATCGTGTCGTCGCCTCCGTTCCCAAAGATCCGGTCATGACCTCCTCGGCCATGAACCTCTTCGGCCAACTCTAGCCCTCGGTAGTGGTCCTCACGCCAGGTCAACTGGACACAGTGCGATACGTAGGGCGTGTCGGAAGGCTCCGGGTTCGCCACATCGCTATCTTCTTCGGGCTCCGAGCTCCCGAATGGTCGCTCGAAGGTTATCTGAACAACCTCATACGGTGCGAGACTGATCTCGCCGATCCCGTCGACCAGATCGTGAGTGTCGATGAGGGAAACCTTTGCATCGCGATGATTGCCGCCAATATCCTCATAACCGATCCGAATTCCTGACGACCCCAAGTAGTCTCCCGAAAATTGGGAAAGATCGATCTGCGTCTCAATCACATCTTCCGAGCGTGAGGACAAAAAGACGATCCTCTCTTCGGCCGCGCCGTTTTCGTCTCTAGCCCGCGACTCGAACGCGGTGACCTCGATTTGATGTGGACCCTGAAGAAAGCTCCAACTCACATCGACCAATTCATGATCGCCCACAGTCTGCCGGATGACATCGAACATAGCGCCGCGAGTTGAGTTTGTGGAGATTTCAAGGCCTGCCACAGAGACAACTTGGATTTCCTCCTCTTTATTCAGAAAAGCGTTCTGTGTGTTGTGGATGAGAGGCCAAACGAAAGCAGTATCAACGTCGGCCTCTACAAGATTTGTATAGTGCTCCAATAGCATAGAGGCGCCGTGCCTCCCGATATCGATCGCGTCGTCTCCTATCGCCAAATTCAGGTTTATGTTGTATTCACCCACCATCTTCTGGAGGTCACGTTGAAGCCAGTCCTCCCAGCCACCGACACCTTCGGAGGCAAGATTTTCAGGAAGCGCTCGATCTTCGCGAAACGCACCACTGTCGTTTTCGAATCCGCCCTCGTCGGGATCCTTCCAGTAGAAGTTTCGAACCACGCCATCCAATTCGTCCGTCGCTCCAGGAACCTGCGAGAAAGCGTTCTGGATTTCTTCGTTCGCCTGCCGCGGATCATTCCCAAAAGCGCCCCTAAGGTTTCCAGACGCTTGTATAAAGATGTTAGCCTCTGCATTGGCGCCGCCTAGGCCCTCAGCGATTGCGTTGGTCGCTTCTGCGGCATTTCTTCCGTAAATCTCCTCCAGACTTGCATCGCCTGACGTCCGCCCCGCCCAATATTCGTTTCCAAGCTGATAGGATTCGACGACCCCGGGAAAACGGTCGGAGACGATAGTGACAAAGTCCTGGAGATCGTCGAGGAACTGATCCCGCGTCTGACCTAGAGGTGCGTCGACCGGTACGACGAAGCTGACGGAAAGACCCTTTGAATCTGCATCCGCCAGGAACGTCGCGATCTCCGGTGCGAGGCCTCCACCTGGAAGCATCCCATCCTCGAACACCTTATCCGGCATGCCACCCGGGAAGCGAACGGCCGTGCTTCCGAAATGATCGAGCGCATTCTCCATCGCGAGGGTAAGCTTACCGTCTGGGTTTTCCGTTTCGGTCGCAAATGACGGCGAACCTGTATGGGCCAAGGGCAGTAGATTGGTGTGGAAATGGTCGGATGAGGAGAAATGGCCCGAAGCGTTTGATGTCTCGATCTTTAACATTGTGAGCCCCAAACTTCCGGCGCGGTCTATCTGTCATTCGCTCGAACCCGGCCCAACCCGAAGGCCTCCGCGCGTGCAGTAGATCATCAGTATGACAGTCTATCGTAACGAACGGTTTCCGCGGCGCGATAAATATGTAAAAATTGAACTCAACTTTATCCCGATCCGCAGGCTCTTCGCAGCCGAGAAACTTGGAGTTCTTCGATGCAGCGCCCACCCTGTAGCTCCTTGGGCCTAGACATCGCCGGATTTCGGACGAAGCCGCAACCAAAAATCCTACAGGTCAATTGCTAGAGTGGTCTCAACACGGTCTTGACGCGGTCCTTGCTCTGAGGAGTCGATGCTTGCCGCTTTTCGCTCTCCGACGGCTTAGACCTCGGCAACCCTCACACACCAAGTTCTCATAGCGGAACTAATTGCCTAATTGTAAGCACTGAAGGAACAAGAATAGGTGAAAACGGCTAGCTCAGGTCGGGCCTAGATTTCCGTAGCAAATTTTTGCTGTGGCAGGCGCTTCCGACGTATGGAATTCTTCCGGCCGCGCTGATGCTGGGGAGTTCCTCCCAGCCAACAGCCTCGCGATCTACCTCCGCAACGACTGGGTCATCCACCGATAGCAGAGCTATGCGGGTAGCCTCGATCGGACGACGCAAGGCCGAATACTCGTAGCAATCCGGGGGATGGCGGAGCTTACGAACAGCAAGCCCTTCGCGCATCTCAATCGCGATAACGCTGCGGGCTTGCGCGAGGCCCTCCGCCGCTCTTTCGCGTCGGAGGGACAGGCCGCTCGTTCGCGTTCGACGGTCTCGCACATTCTGTCGCACCTGCGGGCCTTCCTCGACTGGTTCCTGAAGCGGTCCGAATTCGCCCATCTGCCGCGCGACCTGCCCGGCTACCTCGAACTTTCCCGCAAGGAGTTCTCGGCCGCCCTTACCCCTGCCGCCGCGCGACCATCCGGACATCGTGGAAACCGAGGCAATGCTGCGGGCGATACCCGAGGTCATGCGCAAGGCGCGCCGCGACCGCGCGCACTTCGCGCTCGCCTTGGCAGGACTCGAGTCGTTGGGGATATGGAGGGGCGGGCCGTCCTGCGCGGACGGCCCAAACCAGTCGTTCGAACCGACCGTCGATGCGGCTCGCAGCGTCACCAAAGCGGCCATTTATCGTTGCCGCAGCATTCTCCAAGGGCTGAACGTCGCCTGTGCGGACGAAGTGGACGGACGTTGCACGGACGGCAGCTTTCGGCAAAGGACAGAAACGGTCGTTATCGCCGGTGACAGTAACGGTTGAGTTTTGGCACATTCTTCGGTGCGAAGAAGGTCCGGAAAGAGCCCGAGTTGGGGTGTGCCGCAAATCCGTAAGATGTCCGCTGTTCGTCCGAGGGCCGTTGGTCTGTCCATGCTCTCGGTGGGTGGTCATCTGAAATTCAGACCTATTTGATTGAAAGTATACGATACGCAGAATTGAAGTTCTGCATATGAAACAAGGAATTACTCATGACTTCTTTCGATCCTTCGCGCCGTGGATTGATTCTGGGCGCCGCGGGTGGGGCCGCCCTTCTTGCCGCCGGACGCCCACACCCCCTGCAAGCCGCGGCCCATACAACGGCACCAATTCCAACCTTCTATGATCGTATGGTCGGCAATCTGCGCGTGACGACGTTGCTGGACGGGTATTTCAAGCTCGATCAGAACCTTGTAACGAACCTCGGGGACGAGCAAATCGCGGAAGGAATGAAGGCGGCCTATCTTGATCCTGCGAATCCGATTCCGCTGGCAATCAGTACTCACGTCATTCGCCAAGGAGACCAGGTTAGCTTGGTCGATGCTGGTGCGGGCGGTGCCTTTGGACCAACAGCAGGCAGGCTGCGCACATCGCTGGAGCTGCTTGGCGTTGCACCTGAAGACGTGAACCACATTGTGTTGACTCACATGCACCCGGATCACATCGGGGGATTGATCGGAGATAATGGCCCGGTCTTCCCGAATGCGTCGTTGCATGTCAGCGAGGCCGATCATGCCTTCTGGACGGACGAGATGATCGCATCGGGTGCGCCGGAGTCTTCGCAAGGTTTCTTTGCCCTGGCACGTGCTGTCAGCGAGGCCTACACTCAGCGGACTGAAATGTTTGGCGACAATACCGATCTTGGTGGCGGCCTCACCACTTTGGCAATGCCGGGGCATACCCCAGGACACAGTGGGGTCCGTGTGTCGGATGGCTCTGATCAGTTGATCATATGGGGAGACAGCACAGCTTTGGCGTCGCTGCAGTTTAGCCACCCTGATGCCGGTATCGCCTTTGACGCAGATGGCGTGCAGGCCGCCGAGACGCGCCGCCGTGTCTTGGATATGGTGGTTGCCGACAAGATCGCCGTTGCGGGCACCCATTTGCCGTTCCCTGGTATCGGTCATGTCGAAGAAAAAGACGGGGCCTACGCTTGGGTTCCAGAAGAATGGCAGCACATATAAAGCAGTCGTCCCACCAAGCTGAGAGCTGGTCGCGGATTTTCGGACCGGTTGGTACACTTAGGTAGCTACTAAAGCACTTAGACGAAGATGACGAACCGGACACCCTACGCCTGCTGAATGGCGCTGTCGGACCAATTCCAATTTGTCCGACAGCGCTACTCGGGCGACATCACAGTGACAACTCGGGCGATCTGTCCCTAAGGCTCCGGGCCCGCAAAGTCGCCCCGTCAGGGGATGTCAGATTTTAAAATTCACAAGAATTAGGCAGCACATTGCGCCGCCCCTCTTTGATCCAGCCTGGATTTTCGTCATCCCGTCGGATCTCAATGAAGTGTAGAAAGCCCTCCCTGGGATCTTGTCATCGCCGTGATCTTTTTTTTTGAGCCGGTTGCATATTGGCGAGGAAATCATTGGCATTGGCATTGCCGAAGCGGACAATCGAATTGGTGACGCGAACCGCAGCTTCGTCCGCTCATCGGACACAACCCTCCTCACAATACCTATGCGCCAAAGACGGTCGTTTCTGTCTTTCCGTGAGCGCCTCCGCCCCTTCAACATGTAAGCACGGTCAGAACCCCAGGGCGAAACCCAACTGGTTTCGGCATGTTTGTGCCTGATCCTTCGAGCAGACCTTCGCTGCGCTATGACGAACGTGCAAGTTGGACTCGGAGCAGCCATTCGCCGCTTAGTGGAATTCATAGTCTGAAAATTACGGTAGGGGCGCGGTCGCTTGCAGTAACGGGTCCGCCGCCGTCAGTCATCGATTTCGGAATTGTCGCTCCCCGTCCGGGATTGTCGTGAAATGTCATGATTACAATTATTTACCGCCGGCGCTAGACTGGCGGCGGGCGGCGGACGGCGCCGCGTAATTCGAGGCGGGGGTCGTGACCAAGGCAGTCGCAGCACATTACGGCGGACCGAACGGCGCCCGGTCCATCACCCAGGCCCCCGTGGCGGATCTCGTCCCCTACGCCAGCAACGCGCGCATGCATTCGGACGCGCAGGTGGCGCTGATCGCGGGCTCCATTCGCGAGTTCGGGTTCAACAACCCGGTGCTGGTCGACGGCCAGCGTGGCATCATCGCCGGCCACGGCCGCGTGCTGGCCGCGCGCAAGCTCGGGCTCAAGACGGTGCCGGTGATCGAGCTCGGGCATCTGACAGAGGCGCAGAAGCGGGCCTACATCCTCGCCGACAACCGCCTGGCCGAGCGGGCCGAATGGGATCGCGCCCTGCTGGGTCTCGAACTGGGCGAGCTGGCTGATCTGGGCGTGGAGCTGGGCGATCTGGGCTTCGACGGCGCGGAGCTTGACGCGCTGCTCGGCAGCGGTGCGGCCCGGGAGGGCGAGGAAGCCACGCCCGAGCCCCCTGCCCGGCCCGTGAGCCGTCCGGGCGACCTGTGGCAGCTTGGGTCCCACCGGCTGCTCTGCGGCGACGCCACGGACGCGGCGGCGGTGTCTCGGTTGCTCGACGGCGTCCGGCCGCACCTGATGGTCACCGACCCTCCCTATGGCGTGAATTACGACCCGGGCTGGCGCAACGATGTCGGCGCGGCGAAGACGAGGCGCACGGGCAAGGTCGCCAATGACGACCGGGCCGACTGGCGCGAGGCCTGGGCCCTGTTCCCCGGCGAAGTCGCGTATGTCTGGCACGGCGCGCTGCACGCCTCCACGGTGGCCGAAAGCCTCGCAGCCTCCGGCTTCGACATCCGCTCGCAGATCATCTGGGCCAAGGACCGGCATGTGCTCAGCCGCGGGCACTACCACTGGCAGCACGAGCCGGCCTGGTACGCCGTCCGCGGCACGGGCCACTGGTCAGGGGACCGGACGCAGTCGACGCTCTGGCAGATCCCGAACCGCGACCAGGACGCCGCGACGGTCCACGGCACGCAGAAACCCGTCGAGTGCATGCGCCGCCCGATGCTCAACAACGCGAGTGCCGGACAGGCGGTCTACGAGCCCTTCTCGGGCTCTGGCACCTCCATCATCGCGGCCGAGACGACGGGGCGCGTCTGCCTCGCGATGGAGCTGGACCCGGCCTATGTCGACGTGGCCGTGGCGCGTTGGCAGGACTTCACGGGCCGGCAGGCCACGAACGCGCAGGATGGACAAACCTTCGATGCCGTCGCCCGCGCACGCGAAGAGGCCGCTGCATGAACCCGCCGCCTGCCCTTTGGCGCATCGAAACCGCAACAAGGCTCGTGGCTAATGGTAGTTGGAACGTCGTCGTGCAGGTGCTCGTCTTCCCGATGGCGTGTTTTGACATTCGGGCGCAGCAGGCGCTCGTCGGCAGCCTCGCCTTTGCGGTCGCTTCGACCCGAGGCAGTCCTCTCGTTCGGCGCCTGGTTCCGGGATCGCCAGACTGATGGCGCGGCGTGGACCGAAGCCCCGACCACGCGCGTCTGCGGAACTCAAGGAAGGCGGCCTGCCGCGCTGCCCGGCCCATCTCGATGATGTCGCCCGCAAGGAATGGCGCCGGCTGGCCAGAACCCTCTTCGACGCGGGCATCCTGACCGTCGCCGATCGGGCCGCCTTCGCCGCCTACTGCCAGTCCTATAGCAAGTGGGCCGAGGCCGAGCGTCAGCTGCGCGCGGGTCCGAAGTTGATCAAGACGCCCTCCGGCTATGTCCAGCAATCGCCCTGGATCGGCATCGCCAACAAGCAGCTCGAACTCATGGGCCGGTACATGTCCGAACTCGGGACCACGCCGACCTCACGGGCGCGCCTCCCGGATCGGGCCGGCGCCGGAGACGAGACGACGGTGTTCAGGATCCTGTTCGAAGGCGCCGACGGAAGAACACGCGATGGGAAGGGCAACCTCGTCGAGGGCCACGAGAACGCCGTGACGATCGATCCGCGCCTTTGACCGGGCTCGGGCGCTACACTTCGCGTCCCGTTCGAGCGACGTACAGACCTGCGCAACGAACGTCAGGCAGGTGTGTACATGGCCGCTTCCTCATCTCCGCCCCCTGCCCCGGCCCTGCGGCTCGTCGCCTACGAGCGGGTCTCGACGGCGCGGCAAGGACGGTCCGGGCTGGGAATGGAGGCGCAGAGGAAAGCGATCGACGCCTTCGCGACCTCCCGCCGCGCGGAGGTGATCGGCCGGTTCACGGAAGTGGAGAGCGGTCGGAAGAACGAGCGGCCAGAGCTCGACAAGGCCCTGAACCTCGCCAAGCTGACGGGCGCCACGCTGGTCATCGCCAAGCTCGACAGGCTGTCGCGCAACGCGGCCTTCCTGCTGACGCTGCAATCGAGCGGCGTGCGCTTCCTGGCCTGCGACATGCCCGAGGCGAACGACCTTACCATGGGCATCATGGCCCTCGTCGCGCAAGGCGATCTCACGGCGCACCAGGGAGGCGCTCGCGGCGGCAAAGGCACGCGGGGTGAAGCTCGGAAACCCGAACGGGGCTGCAGCGCTCCGACGGGCTGGCAAGGGCGGGGTCGCGTTACGCGCGGCGGTCGCGGCGAACGCGGACGCCTTTGCGCGGGATCTGGCGCCGGTCATCGCGGCGATCCCCGAAGAAAGGCATATGGCGCTGCGCGCGATCGCTGACGAGTTGAACACCCGCGGAATCCGAACGCGGCGCGGAGGCCGATGGCACGTGTCGAACGTCAGCAATTTGCTGCGAAGGCTGAAGGCGCTGGGGTGATTGGACCACTGGCGCATGCCGATGCGAGAGCAAGCGATGCTTCGCTTCCTGCGCATGCGGTGTCTGCAGAAGTTCGCCGCCGCGAACGCATACGTTTGGAACCACTTCAACCATGAACGCAGCCTCTCCCGACGGGACACCTTCAATGCCAACCGCACCGCCGCTCTGTCCGAATGGCGCGGACTCCGCGCAAACTAAGGGACAGTCATCCTGCCCGAGCTGAGACTGGTTCGAACTTGTCTGACACCACCGCCAACCGCCCCCCAACTTCCCGCCCTCGCCCCTGGAACCAAGTCGCTCTCGGACGCGACGGCCTTTCGCGACGCGGGCCCCGGGCGTCACCCCTCGGCCTGCAGCCCGAGCTTCCGGATGCGGGAATAGAGCGTGGTCGGGCGGATCCCCAGCAGTTCCGCCGCGCCCCCGGGGCCGGACACCTTGCCCCCGGTTTCGCGCAGGCAGGCGATGGTGTTGGCGGTGCGGATCTGGTCCACCTCGGCCTCGGTCAGCAGGGTCGCCGCGCCGCGCACCGCCGGGGCCCCCACCGAGCGGATGTCGACGCGCAACTTGTCGCCGCGCGACACGATGGCCGCGCGTTCGATGACATTGGCGAGTTCCCGGACATTGCCGGGCCAGTCGTAGCGTTGCAGCGTGCGTATGATGCCTTCGGTGATCACCGGCACCGGGATGCCCAGGCGTTTGCAGGCCAGTTTGAGCAGATGCACCGTCAGCGGCGGGATGTCGTCGATCCGCTCTCGCAGCGGCGTGCACTGGATCGGAAAGACATTGAGGAAGAACATCAGGTCCTGCCGCACCCGCCCGGCCTGCACCTCGCGTTCGAGGTTGCGGCTGGTCGAGGCGACGACCCGCAGATCCAGCTCGCGCGGGCGCGTGTCGCCCATGCGGGTGACCCGCCGGCTCTGCAGCGCCTCCAGCAGCATGCCCTGCTGTTCGAGGGGAATATCGGCGAATTCGTCGAGAAACAGCGTGCCGCCATGCGCCAGCTCGAGCTTGCCGGGCTTGTCGCGCAGCGCGGCGGTGAAGGCGCCGCGCACATGGCCGAACAGCTCGCTTTCGATCATGTCGGGGTTCACCGAGGCGCACTTGAAATGGATCAGCGGACGGCGGCGGCGGTCGCTGTCGGCGTGGATGGCCGTCGCCACCATCGCCTTTCCCGTGCCGCTCTCTCCCGTGATCAGGACGTTGGCGTTGGTGCGCGACACCATCTCGATCCGCGCGAGGATCTCGCGGATCGACGGCGACTGGCCGATGATGTCGTGATGCGCCCGCTCGATGTTGATCGCCTCCTGCAGGTAGGCGTTCTCCTGCTCCAGCTTGTCGCGCAGGGCCGCGACCTCCTCCAGCGCCTCGCGCAGCTTCTGCTCGTTTTCCCAGCGCTCGGTGATGTCGCGGAAGATGACGACGGCCCCCGCCAGCACCTTGCCCTCGTAGATCGGGGTCGAGACGTATTCGACCCGGATCGGCTTGCCGTCCTTCCGCCAGAAAACCTCGTCCTCGATGCGGTTCACCTCCTCGAAGCGGAAGGACTGGTAGATCGGGCATTCCTGCGAGGGATAGAGTTCCCCGTCGAGGTGATGGTGATGGATCTTGGAGTGGATGTCCTGCCCCAGCAGGTCGTCCGCGGTCCATCCCAGCATCTCCTGCGCGGCGCGGTTGACGAAGGTGGTCTTCCCGTCGGCGTTGACGCCGTAGATCCCTTCGCCCGCCGCGTTCAGGATCAGCTGGTTCTGCTGCTCCAGTTCGGAAAAGAACGACTGCGCCCGCTGCCATTCGTGCAGCCCGCCGCCGTAAAGCCGCGCCACGCGCGCCGCCTCCGCCCGCGAATCCAGTTCCGCGAGATCGGTGATCTGCAGGACGAGCGCGGCGCCGCGGTCCAGCGCGGCGACCTTGCCGTTGATCTCGCAGTCGAGCGCCTCGCCGTCGCGCGGCGTCACCTGGATCCGCCGGGTCCACGCCATGCCCCGATGCAGCACCTCATCCACGAATACGATCAGCTGCCCCAGGTGTCCGTGGACGAAGGTGGAAAAGCGGTGGCCCGCCAGCGGGGCCTGCCGCAGCAAAGCCTGCGCCTCGGCGGACGCGCCCAGGATGCGGTCGTTCGACAGGTCGATCACCACCGTCGCGCCGAACGCGCCCGCGAGCAGGGAATCGAGTGTGGCTTGATCGACGGACATGCGCTCGAAAGAAGCGCGACGCGGGCTGCGCTTCAATACGAAAATTCGTAATTTATGAATTTTCGTAAACCCGTCGACAGAAGATATGCTCCCAGCACGTTGTATTAATTGATAATTCGGAAAGTTCGCGTTTTCGCCCCGCCCCCTGTTGGTCCGCGACCGCCCCGCTCAAGATCGACGCAGCAACAGGTGGAGATCCCGCATGACCGTTAAGAGCCTCGGAAACCCCTTTTCCGCGAAAACCGACCTTCGGCACGGCGCCGACTGCAGTTGCCACAGCTGCAGCGGCAATGGTGCGGATGCCGATACGAGCGCGGACATCTCGACATCCGACGAGATGCTGGAACGCGCGGTGGAAAGCGCGATCGTCCGCTCCGTCTTCGGGCAGAGCGATATCGGCCGCCGGTCCTTCATGGGGATGATGGGCGGGTCCACGATCGCGGCTGCGCTCGCCTCCGTCTTCCCGATGGACCAGGCCAAGGCCGCGATCCTCGACAATCTCGGGCCGCCGGAGAAGACCGACCTCAACATCGGCTTCGTCCCGATCACCTGCGCCACGCCGATCATCATGGCGCAGCCGCTGGGCTTCTACGAGAAATACGGCCTCAACGCCCAGGTCATCAAGACCGCCGGCTGGGCCGTGGCCCGCGACAAGTCGCTGTCGGGCGAATATGACGCCAGCCACATGCTGACCCCGATGCCGCTGGCCATGACGCTGGGCGCCGGGTCGGTGGCCGAGCCCTACATCATGCCCGCCGTTGAGAACATCAACGGCCAGGCCATCGTGCTGGGCAACCAGCACATGGACAAGCGCGACCCGACGCAGTGGAAGGGCTTCACCTTCGGCGTGCCGTTCGAATACTCGATGCACAACTTCCTGCTGCGCTACTACGTCGCCGAATTCGGCCTCGACCCGGATGTCGACATCCAGATCCGCGTCGTGCCGCCGCCCGAGATGGTGGCCAACCTGCGCGCGGGCAATCTCGACGGCTATCTCTCGCCCGACCCGTTCAACCAGCGCGCCGTCTACGAGGGCATCGGCTTCATCCACATCCTGACCAAGGAGATCTGGGAGGGCCACCCCTGCTGCGCCTTCGCCGCGCCGCTGTCCTTCGCCACCGAGTTGCCCAACACCTACGGCGCGCTGCTGAAGTCGATCATCGACGCCACGCAATACGCCTCGAACCCGGACAATCGGAAGGAAATCTCGGCCGCGATCGCGCCCACGAACTACCTCAACCAGCCGGTCACGGTGATCGAGCAGGTGCTGACCGGCACCTATGCCGACGGCCTGGGCGAGGTAAAGCAGGTGCCCGACCGGATCGATTTCGACCCGTTCCCCTGGCATTCGATGGGGGTGTGGATCCTGACCCAGATGAAGCGCTGGGGCTATATCGAGAACCACATCGACTACAAGGCGGTGGCCGAGCAGGTCTACCTGGCGGCGGACTGCCGGAAGGTGATGACCGAGCTGGGCTACGACGCCCCGGACGTCAGCTACAAGTCGCACATGATCATGGGCAAAAGCTTCGATCCCGAAACGCCCGAAGCCTATGTCGACAGCTTCGCCATCAAGAAGGGATAACCAATGGCCAGCCTCAGCCTGAACGGCCGGGCCGCCCTTCTCTCCGTCGTTCTGCTGCTGGTCGGCCTCCTGATCTGGGAGGCCGCCATCCCGGCGCAGAAGGCGGTGGGCGAGCTCACCGAATACGAACGGCTCACCGGCGGCGGCGCGCCCAAGGCGGGCGTGCCCGCCCCGAGCCAGGTCTTCGCCAAGGCGTGGGAAGAGTTGAGCAACCCGTTCTACGACGCGGGCCCCAACGACAAGGGCATCGGCATCCAGATCGGCTATTCGATCTACCGCGTCCTGTCGGGCTATTTCCTCGCCGCCATCGTCGCGATCCCGCTGGGCTTCCTCATCGGGATGAGCCAGGTGGCGTTCAAGGCGCTGAACCCCTTCATCCAGGTGCTGCGGCCGATCTCGCCGCTGGCCTGGATGCCGCTGGCGCTGTTCATCATCCAGGATTCCGAGGCCTCGGCCATCTTCGTGATCTTCATATGCTCGATCTGGCCGATGCTGATCAACACGGCCTTCGGCGTCGCCGGGGTCCGCGGGGACTGGGTCAACGTCGCCCGGACGCATGAACTAGGGCATCTGCGCACCGCGCTGACCGTGATCCTGCCCGCCGCGGCGCCGACCATCGTGACCGGCATGCGCATCTCCATCGGCATCGCCTGGCTGGTGATCGTCGCGGCCGAGATGCTCGTGGGGGGGACCGGCATCGGCTACTACGTGTGGAACGAGTGGAACAACCTCGACCTCACCTCGGTGGTCTTCTCGATCCTGATGATCGGCATCGTTGGCATGCTGCTGGATGCGGCCTTCGGCACGCTCCAGCGCGCCGTGGCCTATGTGGAATAAGGAGTGAACCGATGCCCAAACCGTTCCTGAGCGTCGAGAACCTGACGCAGATCTATCCCGATGGGCAAGGCGGCGATCTGACTGTGTTCGAGGACGCCACCTTCGGCGTCGAGAAGGGCGAGTTCGTCGTGATCCTGGGCCATTCCGGCTGCGGCAAATCGACGATCATGAACATTCTCGCAGGCCTCGCCGATCCGACCAGCGGCGTGGTCAAGATGGACGGCTACGAAGTCTCGGGCCCCAGCCTCGACCGCGGCGTGGTGTTCCAGAACTACTCGCTGCTGCCCTGGCTCAGCACGCTCAAGAACGTCACCTTCGGCGTGGCCGCCCGCCATCCCGAATGGTCCAAGGCGCAGGTGATCGAGCATTCGAAGAAGTACCTGGCCATGGTCGGGCTCGAAGGCGACGTGATCCACCGCAAACCCTCGCAGCTGTCGGGGGGCATGCGCCAGCGGGTTTCGATCGCCCGGGCCTTCGCCAACCACCCGAAGCTTCTGCTGCTGGACGAACCCTTCGGCGCGCTCGACGCGCTGACCCGCGGCACCATCCAGGACGAGTTGCTGAAGATCTGGGGCGGCACCGAACAGACGGTCTTCATGATCACCCACGACATCGACGAGGCGATCCTGCTGGCCGACCGCATCCTGCTGATGTCGAACGGCCCCTTCGCCCGGGTGGCGGAATCGGTCGACATCACGATCCCGCGCCCGCGCAGCCGGACCGAGATCGTCGAGCATCCGAACTACTACGCCATCCGCAACCACCTGGTGCATTTCCTCGGCCAGCGCTCGCGGGAGATCTCGGGCAACGCGGAAGGGTCCGGGCCGAACCGCCCGGCGACCGTGCATATCGACAAGACCACCCCGCCGCCCGACGCGCCCGGCGATGCCCCCAGTCGGCTACGCGCGGTCAACCTCTGAGCATCGCCGCACGAGAAACGGCACCCGAACCCAAGGAAAGGAACGACAATCATGAAAGACCAGTACGCCATGACCGAGATGACCAAAGAAGACGTGACCGCCATGATCCTGTCGGCCAAGAAGCAGGCCGGCATGACCTGGGAGGGCATCGCCGAAAAGATCGGGATGTCGCCGGTCTGGACCCATTCCGCCTGCATGGGCATGAACGCCTTCCCGCCCGCCAAGGCGGAGATGCTGACCAAGGCGCTCGGCCTGCCGCAGGAGGCCGCATCGGTGCTGGCCGAAAGCCCCACCAAGATCTGGGAACAGGCCGTGCCGACCGATCCCTGCATCTATCGCTTCTACGAGATCGTCGGCGTCTACGGCCCGACGCTCAAGGCCCTGATCCAGGAGAAGTTCGGCGACGGCATCATGTCCGCCATCGATTTCGACATGACCGTGACGCGCGTCGAGAACCCCAAGGGCGACCGGGTGAAGGTCGAGATGTCGGGCAAGTATCTGGGCTACAACAGCTGGTAAGTCCCGTCCGGGGGGGGGCGCGTGCGGTGTCCCCCCGAACGCCCGGCAAAGGGCCAGACCGAGATGACACGCCTTCCCGTCCCGCCCTTCGGCTTCGACGATGCCGTGCGAAAGGTCCGAATTGCCGAAGACGCCTGGAACACCCGCGATCCGGTCCGGGTGGCGCAGGCCTATACGCCCGACACGCGCTGGCGCAACCGCGCCGAATTCCTCGATGGCAGGGCGGAGGTCGAGGCGTTCCTGACCCGAAAATGGGCGGCGGAGCGCGGCTACCGGCTCATCAAGGAGCTCTGGTCGCATGGCGAGACCCGCTTCGCGGTCCGGTTCTGCTACGAATACCACGACGGGTCCGGCCAGTGGTTCCGCGCCCATGGCAACGAGAACTGGGAGTTCGATCCGGCCGGCTACATGGCGGTCCGCCACGCCTCGATCAACGACGTGCCGATCGGGGAGGCGGACCGTCTTTTCCGCTGGCCTCAGGGCCCCCGCCCCGACGATCACCCCGGTCTGACGGAGCTTGGCCTCTGAACCCGTCGCCGGCCCTGTGTCGCGTCAACAAGATTTACGCACGGGGTCGCCGGGACGCGCGCGCATGCCCCGTCCCGCCGACCGGGCGCCGATCGCGGGACGAACGCCGCGTCCGCGACCCGTTCGCACGCGTGCTTCCCACGGTTTGCCTGCGCCGCGGTGGCGCCTGACGGGGTCACTGCCCCGCCGCGACGGACCCCGTTCCCGGGCCGGAGCGGTTGGGCCCCCGGCGGATTTTTCGACCTCGCCCTTGAAGCGCGACCGCGCGACCCGATTTCGGTGGGGAGGTCCGGGGCGCGTTATGGCGGGCGCCCATCAGGATGTCCGGCCCCACCCTTCCGCCCGGTGTCTTCGTCGCGATGATGCGCCTCTGACCGCCCTGGCGCGATGCCGAGAGGTCACGATCTTCGACGCTTCGGCTGGCCCGGAACACCGGGCCTCGGCCACCTCACATCCGGTCGGTCATCCGACGACCCAATCCGCGTCAAGACCCATCACCCGCCATGACGTTCCATCTTCTGGGGATCCCCATGCCAAACCCGACACTCACCGCGATTATCCTGGGCCTGGCCCTGCCGGTCGCAAGCCCCGCCGTCGCGCAGCCCGTGGCCCCCGATGGGGACATGCGGGCCCTGGGCCACTGCGAGGCGTGCCAGATTGCGAACAAGGACTACACCGACGACCGGCTGACCGGGATCGACCTTGGCGCGGCCCGGATCGAGTCGGTCACTTTCGACGGTGCGGGTCTCGGGATCGCCGTCTTCGAAGGCGCGGTCCTGCGCGATGTGAGCTTCGCCGGAGCGGACCTGCGCGGCGCGAGCTTCGTCGATGCGCAGCTCACCGATGTCGATTTCGCGGGGGCTGATCTGCGCGGCGCGGTGTTCGAGGGCGCGGTCCTGACGCGGACCGACCTTCAGGAGGGTCTTCTGTGCAACACGCAGATGCCCCGCGACGAGCTCGACAATTCCGACTGCGCGGGCAGCGCCGCGCCGGCACTCCCCGGCCAGTCCCCGGACGCGGGGAACTGACACGCGGGGCCGCGCGCCGCGAAACGGGCCCCGCCGGTGACGGCAGGGCCCGTGTTTCCCCTTTGCGGGGGCTCAGAGCGCGATGCGGTACCGGAAGAAGCCGTCCTGCGCCGCGCCCAGGGGTTCGATCTCGACTCCCTGCACCTGATCCGCGTAGCGCGTGCCGAGCGGCCCGGTCTCGAACAGCACGGTCGTGCCCTCCAGCGGCGCGAAGCTCCAGTTCGCGTCGGCGCGCGGGCTGACGGTGCCGTGCTCGACGATGTAGCGCACGATCACGTCGCGGTTCGTATCGGGCGCCTCGAAGACGGTCGTCTCTGGCGAGGCGCCGGGAAAGTTGCCGCCGCCGCCCGCGCGGTAATTGTTCGTGGCGACGATGAATTCCTGCGCGGGATCGATCGGGGCCCCGTCGAAGGTCAGGTTCTTCACCCGGTTCGCGTCCGGATTGGCGAGGTTGCCGTCGCTGTCGTATTTCGACGGCCCGCTCAGGTCGAACTGATAGGTCACCCCGTCGATCACGTCGAAATTGTAGCTGGGGAAATCCGGGTTCAGCAGGTCCTGATCCGCCTCGCCCGGCGTGATCTGGTTGAAGATGCCGGCGCTGCGTTCCAGCCATTCCCTGACCTCGGCGCCGGTGATGCGCACCGCCCGCACCGTGTTGGGGTAGAGGTAGAGATCGGCCACGTTCTTGATGGCGATATCGCCCGCCTTGACGTCGGTATAGTAGTCGGCACCGGCCCGCCCCCCGGCCTTGAAGGGGGCCGCGGCCGACAGGATCGGCAGGGCGGCATGCTCCGTCCCGGCCATCATCTGTTCAATATACCAGGTCTGCGCGTTCGACACGATCTGGACCGAGGGGTCGTCGGCCACCAGCGCGAAATAGCTGTGAAGGGGCGCGTCGCTCTTGCCCACGGCACGGCGGACGTAGTCGAGCGTCTCCTGATGCTCCTGCTCGACGGAGGCGAGCACCTCCGGGTCCGACTCGACCGTCGGCGTGATCGAGCGGTCCTCGCCCCGCAGGTAGATCGGGCGCGCCTCGCTTTCATGCGAGACGATGCGCCAGGCGCCGTCCGCGCGTTCCAGCAGCAGATCGACGAGGCCCATATGGCTGCCCCAGAAGCCCGCCATCACGGCGGGCTTTCCCGCGATCGTGCCCGCGGCCGCGTCGACGCCGGGCGTCCCCTCGTAATCGGGCCCGGGGAAGACCCGGTGGTGATGCCCCGTCAGGACCGCGTCGATCCCGTCCACGGCGGCGAGCGGGACGCTCGCGTTCTCCATGCCTTCCGTCCATTCGGCCTCGCCGATGCCCGAATGGCTGAGCGCGACGACGATATCGGCCCCCTCGGCCTTCATCCGCGGGACCCAGGCGCGGGCCGCCGCGACGATGTCGCGGGCCTCGACCCGGCCTTCCAAGTGCTGGCGGTCCCAGTTCATGATCTGCGGCGGCACGAAGCCGATGACGCCGATGCGGATGGGATGCGCTTCGCCCGCGCCGTCGGTCAGCGACCGTTCCAGGATGACATAGGGCGGAACCAGGGTCTCGTCCTCGGTCGGGCCGGACCCGAGCTGTGTCGCGACATTGGCCGAGACGACCGGGAAGGCGGCGCCCGCGACGGAATTCATCAGGAAGGGCAGGCCGTAGTTGAATTCGTGGTTGCCCAGCGTCGCGGCGTCGAACCCCAGCGTGTTCATGGCCTCGATCACCGGGTGCATCGCGCCGTCGGGCATGCCGCGTTCATAGGCGATGTAATCGCCCATCGGGTTGCCCTGCAGGAAGTCGCCATTGTCGAGCAGGAGCGCGTTCGTCGACTCGGCCCGGACCCCGTCGATCAGCGAAGCCGTGCGCGCGAGGCCGACGGTGTCGATCGGCTTGTCGGCATAATAGTCGTAGGGGAAGACGTGGACGTGCAGATCCGTCGTCTCCATCAGCCGCAGATGGGCCTGGTTGGCCTGCGCGCGGGCCGAGAAGGGGTGGAGCGCGACGAAACCCGCGCTGCTAGCGAGGAAGGTCCGTCGGCTGAGTTGGATGGGCATGAGTCGCTCCCGCATGATCGTGATGTCCAAAGGCAGGAGCCCGCGTTTCGCGGTTCGGCACAAGGGGAAGGGTCGCGGCAATCGGCGAAGGCAGGACTGCGCGCAGGGTCGGACGGGGCGCGGCTGCCGGACAGGCGCGGCGTCCCGGCCCGTCTCGGGGATCCGACATCCCGGGGCTCCCGCGTCGCGCCGTCGATGACGGCGCGCCGCCTCGCTTGCAGGATCGGGCGCGGGCCGGGACATGCGATCAGGCTATGGCCCCCGGCTCGCGCGGGGGCCCGGGCACGCCTCGCGCATGAACGCCCCGCAAAAAACGTCGTGCCGCCGGGACATCGGCTTGCCCCCCTGCCCTACGGCGACGACTCAATCGCAGCCGGTGATCGGGGCTGGAACGGCGCTGGTTCGGCGCGCGCTAACGCTCGGACGAAAAATGCGTCTTGAGGTAGGCTAGGATCGCGTCTTTGACCTCGGGTTCGGTCTCTTGCATGCCCTGCTCCTCGACCATCCAGGTCCAGAGATAGTCCCACCGCGCGTCGGTGAGATGTTGCTGGCGGATGATCGCGGTCGAATGGCAGGCGACACATTGGTAGTATGTGTCCTCCATCCCGGGTCCGGGGGGCAGGTTGCCGAATTCCGGATCGCCCTCCTGAGCCGAAGTCTGACCGGCAAGAGGCGCCGCTCCGGGCAGCGCTGGCGAGCCGCGTGCGGCGGCCATAGGATCGTAGTCCCCCTGCGGGGCGGCGGGCCCGGATGCTGCGGCCAGCACGGCAGCGGTGACCAGGACGGCGAAATACGGGCGGATCATCGGATATCTCCAAGATTCGGGGCCGCCCGTCGCGGGGCGGCCCTTCGGGTATTCAGCTCGCGATCAGGGCGATCCGGTGCTGCATGTTGTTGCCGTAGCCGCGCGGGTTCCACCCAGGCACCACCGGCGGCTGCATCGTTCCGTCCATGTCGGTCGCCCGCGCCCAGACCTCGTAATACCCGGCTTCGGGCAAAGTCACGTCCGCGCGCCAGCGCTGCCAAGCGTATTTGTTGGGCGCGGGCTCCAGCGTGGCAGGCTGCCAGGTGGCGCCAAAATCGGTGGACACGTCCACCGCAGCGACATCGCCCTTGCCGGACCAGGCATGGCCGCGCACCTCGCTCGCGGTGCCGGCAGCGACCGAGGTGCCGGATTGCGGGAAAGTCACCAGCGATTTCACCGGCATCGTCTCCATTACGACCATGTCCTCTTCGGGAACCTCGGTGCCAGGCGCGACCGGGTAGGCCGGCAGCCGGTAGGAATATCCCGTCATCTTGGAGCCGTCATGCTGCTGGTCCCGCACCCAGATCCGGGTGAGGTATTTCTGCGAGGCGGAGCCCGGATAGCCCGGCACGATCAGCCGCAGCGGGAAGCCGTGCAGCGCGGGAACGGGCTCGCCGTTCATGGCCCAAGCGATGATCGCGCCGTCGTCTTCCAGCGCCTTGTCGATCGGCACCCCGCGCGAGATCACCTCCTTCTCGGGATCACCGGACAGGTGGACGTCGTTGCCGTAATGCCCGGTATAGACAGCGCTGTCCTTCACCCCGGCTGCCGAAAGTACATCGGCAAGTCGCACTCCGGTCCATTCAGGGCAACCGACGGCGCCGGTTGTCCACTGGTTTCCGGACGCACCAGGCTGGAAATAGGCGCGCCCGTTGCCGCCGCATTCAACCACGAGGCGGACGGTCACGGTCTCGAACCGCTCCTGCAGATCGGCGATCGACAATTCGAGTGGGTCGTCGACCTCGCCATCGATCGTGAGGGTCCAGCCTTCGGCATCCATGTCGAGCGCCGAATCCGGCACGAGGCCGTTGTTGCGGACGAACATGTGCTCGTATGGCGTGACGTCGTCGTCGAGCAGGTGGGCCGGAGTCTCGGCGTTGATCGGGCGGTCGCCCAGCAGCACAAGCCCCTCCTTCGCGGCCATCAGGTCTTCTTCCATCCCCTGTGCCGCCGCGACGGGGATGAGGCCTGCCGGCATGCGGGCTTCGAATGGGATCGTCATCCCCACCATCGCGCCGAGCGTCGAAAGGCTCGTGTTCCTCAAGAACCGGCGCCGTCCCGCATTCAGCGTTCCTTCATCTGACAGATGCAGCTCATCCGTGTCCGTATCGATCCGTGCGGTGTCACCCGTCATATGTCGATCCTCCCTGTAGCGCTCCGTCTGGGCACGCACCGCAGGATACCACGCCAGCCCCATTCCCGAAGGATATCGTGACTTGGCCTGTTTCTTTCGCTATATCAGGGCGTTGAGGGAGCCTGTTGGTTGGTCGAGGAAACGAAAAGGCCGCGAGGGGGCACTGTTAGGGCAACTCTTCTTGAGCCGGGGAGCCGGCCTCCCTACCCTGCCGCATACCTAGGAGTTCTTCTTTCAAGTACTTCAAGACATCGCCCGAGATCATCCGCCTAGCGGTCATGCTCTCCGTCCGCTTCCCGCTGTCGCTCCGGAACGTAGAGGATCTACTGCATGAGCGTGGCATCGACGTCAGCCATGAGACCGTCCGGTTCTGGTGGCAGCGTTTCGGCCCGATGTTCGCGGCAGAGATCAGAAAGCGCCGGATCGAAGGGATGCGATCCAGCCTCTGGCGGTGGCACCTCGATGAGATGTTCGTGATGATCAGCCCCCACCAGAATGGCCGCTGACGGCTATCGCTCGAAGGCGGACACCTCAACTTGCGCTGCGGGTTATCCTATTGGCCTGAAACACTTACCTCCGCCGATCACCATGCCTTGCGGAACAGAGAAGGTTCGACGTCAGGCCCATCCCCTCCGCCACCCACCCCTGCAAAAGCGTTCTGCCAATCCGGGGCCAGACGCGATCCGGCTATGCCCAACTGACAAGCTCGTCCGACGCGCTGGCTCGAAGCCCTTCGGTTTTCCATTTCGGCTTAGGACCGGCGGTCGAAATCCGCTTGAAAACTCCATTGTCCCTTTCAGGGATCGTCGACTTCCTCCCATGCTCTCGAAGACCGACCGCCTGACCCCGACGATCCCGGGAGTCGAGATATAGTGCGAGCCCCGTGTGCGCGGGCGCAGATGGCGCTCGCGTTCGAACCCGTCCACGGCACACCGCCCGCGGGCGACGTCACGAAGGTGCCCTCCGCACGCACAATGCCCGGCGCGGCGCGACCGCCGCCGAACACCGAGCTGCGCGGCTAGCCCCGTGCCTCGCGTTCCATCCGGGCGGCCCAGGCATCCGCGAGGTCCGAGAGGACGCATTTGAACTGCCGCTTGGCCGCCGTCTTGAACAACGTCTGCGTCAGGAAATCCCCCTTGGGGCGCGCCTCGATGGCGATGGCGAATTTCGAACCCTCGCCATCACGCGCGACGGACCATGTCCCGTGCAGATCCGATATCGGGTAGGGATAATCGTCGGCTTCCGTGTGGATGCGGAAGCCGAAGGCGCGGCCGTCCTCGTAGAGATCGCAGGTCTCCAGCCAGTTCTCGCCTTTCGGGCTGTAGCACCGGCGCTGCATGCCAAGGCCCTCGCCCCTCACGACCTCGACCTTGGAGATGTTGTCGGCCACGTCGGCATAGCCCGGGTGATCGGTCATCACGCGCCAGACGACATCCTGCGGTGCGTCGACGGCGCGGCTCACGCTCGCCCGGATCTTGCCCCCGGCGATCGTGACGGAGGCCTGGCTCAGCGGCGGTTCGATCCGTCGCGCCCCGACGAACTGGCCGATCGCGAAGACGGCCACGACGCCGGCGACCGCGAGAATGACGGCTTGGCCGAAGCCGGAGAACAGGCCGCCACCCACGAGCAGCAGAAGCGCGCTCCCGAGGATCCAGCCGATATCCATCATCGTGATGACCAGGACCTGCCCGGCGGTCAGGAACCGGTCCCGCGCCATCAGGATGAGAGCTGCGCCGAACAGGATCAAGCCGGCCCCGAGGAGGCGCAACGCGGCGGGCTGCCACGATGCGGATTCCCGGAAAAGCAGATCGGCCGAGACGTTCGGCGCGATCAGGAGACCCGCACCCATCGCGAGCGAGAATGCGGCGTTCAGCCCGAGATAGGTTCGGGCGGTCCTGGAGGTGTCCATGATGAGGGGCCTTCGCGTCTGGTGGCATTCGCCGCAATTCCCGACATTTGCCCGACCCAGATCAATTACATCGCAGGTAATCGCCCCGATCGCCCGCGTCTGGTAACACGTGGCATGCGCTACGATCCCTCCGTGTCCGATCCGGCATTTCCCGTATTCCTGAAGAATTGGCGAAAGCGCCGCCGGCTGAGCCAGCTCGAATTGTCGCTGCAATCGGGCATGTCGCAGCGCCATATCAGCTTTCTGGAAACGGGACGGTCCAATCCGAGTCGGTTCGCGATTTCGCAGCTTGCAGAAGCCCTGGAAATGCCTGCGGCCGAGATCGACGTGATGCTGGTCTCGGCCGGCTTCGCGGCCCGGTCATCCCGCGGCGGCTGGGATGATGCGACGCGCAAAGCCATCGACGCCTCGATCGATCACGTCCTGCAGGGCCATGCGCCCTATCCGGCCGTTTCGATCGACCGGATCTGGAACCTCGTCAAGGCCAACGACCCCGCGCAACGCTTCTTCGCGCGCGCGGGGGCACGGGGCGACGGCAACCTGCTGCGGGAGATACTGGCCCCGGGATCCCTGCGCGACAGGATCGTGAATTGGGAGGACACGGCCCGGTCCCTAATGCGGCTCTTCGAGCTGGAGGTCGCGCGGCGTCCGCATGACGGCGAAGCGCATGCGCTTCATGCGGACCTCCTCGCGCTGGAGGGCGTGCAGGCGCTGATGAGCACGCCGCCGAGCACTCCGAATGCCCCGGTTCTCGCGATCCAGATCCGCATGGGGCCCGACATCCTGGAGCTGTTCTCCCTCATTGCAACGATCGGCATGAGCGCGGACGCGACCCTCGACGATCTCCGCGTCGAGACCCTATTGCCGGCGAACGACGCGACGCGCGCGTGGTTCGAACGGACGTTCGCGTGAGGCAGCAGTCGCCGCGCGGGTTTGTCTCAGACCTAATTCAGGTCTGACGGAAACCATCTCGCAATTCGAAGCCTTCGAAACAGAAGGATCGAAAAGGTCGGACGTCGTGATGGTGTCGGAGACGTTGGAGCCGTTCCTTCTCTGGCTGACTGGAAACAGGCCTTCGTCTTCGACGAGGCGACCATGACCTGCAGCGCCGCGAAGGGCGCGTCTTCTCAAAGGGCTACGGCTTTGCCAACTAGCTGATCGGGGTGCCGATACCGCCGGGCCCGGTCGTCCGCGCGCTCGTGGCCGATGATCCTTCGGCTGGCGCATCGCGCGGGGTTCGCGCCGGCGTTCCTCGCCCTTTCCGCCGGGCATATCTCGGACGAATGGCGCGGCAGCTGCGCCTGCCGCCCGCCGGGGCGATCCGCCGGGCCTTGCCGATCACGGCGGTCACGCTCGCCGGATCGGGCTGGCGGGCATGGTCCTGCTGGGGCGCGGTGTGGCGGCCGATGGCGAAGGCCTGTCGGGCGACTTCATCTCCCTTTCCGCCCTGACCATCCTCCGCATAATCCTGATGGACCGGTTTCACCACGCGTGACCTGCGCGGAGGAGCCGACGAGGTCTCACCATCACCCGAAAATCTACCGTGCGGCTCGTCGCGCGCGCGCCGCACGCTATCCTTCTCCTCACGCGCGCGTGATCACCCCGCGCGCATCGACGATCCCGGGTCCGACCGCAGCGCCACGAGGCACGCCGGGACCCGACGCGCACAGGAGGCGAACCCCATGAAAGATCACGCTGCCACACAGGGCGCCTGCCCGTTCCGCGGCACCCGCATCGGCGGGGCCGCCGGCTCCGAGCCGGGGCTGGACCATTGGTGGCCCAATCGCCTCAAGGTCGAACTCCTGAACCAGGATCCGCCGCAGGCGAACCCGCTGGGACGCGACTTCGACTATGCAGCGTCGATCGAGACGCTGGATTACGACGCGCTGAAAGCGGATGTGCGCGCGCTGCTGCACAGCTCGGTCGAGTGGTGGCCGTCCGATTACGGCCATTACGGCCCGCAGATGAACCGCATGTCCTGGCATTCCGCCGGCACCTACCGCATCGCCGACGGGCGCGGCGGCTCGGCCGAGGGGATGCAGCGCTTCGCGCCGGTCAACTCCTGGTGGGACAACGGCAATACCGACAAGTCGCGGCGCCTGCTTCTGCCGATCAAGCTGAAATACGGCAGCCAGGTCAGCTGGGCCGACCTGATGATGCTGGCCGGGACCATCGCGCTGGAGGATATGGGCCTGCCGATCCAGGGCTTCGCCTTCGGGCGCGAGGACGCCTGGGAGGCCGACCGCGCCACCTATTGGGGGCCCGAGGGCTGGAATGGCAAGGCGCCGACCGAGGTGCCCGCCGCACCGCAGGCGGGGCATCCCGATCAGATGGTCAATCGCGGGTTGCGCTGGCAGGGCGGCCCGAAGGACGAGCATTACGATCTCGAAAACCCGCTCGGCGCCTCGCACCAGTCGCTGATCTATGTCGACCCCGAGGGGCCCGGCGGCAACGGCGACCCGATGGACGCGGCGCGCGACATCCGCGAGACCTTCGCCCGCATGGCGATGAACGACGAGGAGACCGTGGCGCTGGTGGCCGGCGGCCACGCCTTCGGCAAGTCGCATGGCGCGGTGCCCGCAGACCGGATCGGCGGCGCCCCCGAGATCGCCGAGATGTCCGCCGCGGGCTTCGGCTGGCACAATCCCGAAGGCTCGGGCAATGCCGAGAACACCATGACCAACGGGATCGAGGGCTCCTGGACGCCGAACCCCACGCGCTGGGACAACGACTATCTGACGAACCTCTTCAAATACGAGTGGAAGCAGACCAAGAGCCCCGCCGGCGCGCTGCAATGGGAACCGGTCGACCCCGATGCGCCCAAGACCCCGGACGCGCATGTCGAGGGTCAGATGAACCCGCTGATGATGATGACCACCGATCTCGCCTTCAAGGTCGACCCGGACTACCGCAAGGTCTGCGAGAAATTCCTCGCTGATTTCGACTATTTCACCGAGGCGTTCTCAAAGGCGTGGCACAAGCTGATCCACCGCGATCTGGGGCCCGTCTCGCGCTGGCTGGGTCCCGATATCGGCGGCACCTTCATCTGGCAGGACCCGACGCCGCCGGTTGATCATCCGCAGGTCGATGCGGGCCAGATCGCCGATCTGAAGGCCCGCGTGCTGGGGACCGGGCTCTCCGTGCCGGATCTCGTGGCGGTGGCCTGGGCCTCGGCTTCGACCTATCGCGACAGCGACAAACGCGGCGGCGCCAATGGCGCGCGCATCCGGCTGGAGCCGCAGCGCGGCTGGGCGGTGAACGACCCTGCCCGGCTCGACCGCGTGCTGGACCAGCTCGAACAGGTCAAGGCCGCGTTCGACGGCGAGGGCGCGGCGAAGATCTCGATGGCCGACCTGATCGTGCTTGCCGGCTGCGCGGCCGTCGAGAAGGCTGCGAAGGATGGCGGCCACGATGTCGAGGTGCCCTTCGTGCCCGGCCGGACTGACGCCACCGCCGAATGGACCGACGCGGAGAGCTTCGACTGGCTGAAGCCCGTGGTCGACGGCTTCCGAAACTACATCGACGCGGCCGTGGGCTACCACGTCGCGCCCGAGCGGATGTTCCTCGACAAGGCGGCGCTGCTGAAGCTCACCGCGCCGGAATGGACGGCCCTGACCGGCGGGCTGCGCGTGCTGGACCAGAACTGGGACGGCTCGGATCGAGGCGTCTTCACCGACCGCAAAGGCGTGCTGTCGAACGACTTCTTCCGGGAACTCGTCTCGATGGACTACGCCTGGACCCCAGAGGACGCCGACGAGGCGCGCTTCGCGCTCGTCGAGCGCGACAGCGGCAAGACGCGGTGGACGGCCACGCGCTGCGACCTCGTTTTCGGCTCGAATTCGGAGCTGCGGCAGGTGGCGGAATACTACGCCGGAGCCGATGGCGAGGCCGCGCTGGTGCGCGACTTCGTCAAGGCGTGGCACAAGGTGATGATGCTCGATCGATTCGACGTGAAGGCCGAGCGCAAGGCCGCCGTCGCCTTCTGCTGACCCCCCTGCCCCGGCGCGGCGACGCGCCGGGGCGTCCCTCCCGTTGCCTGCCGGACCTTGGCGGCGCCGAATGGTCGCGGCGCGAGAGCTTCCGGCACCGCGCCCCCACGGCCGCCCCGCGCGTTCCTCGATCGTTGGAGGCTGCATCCGGTCGGGTGGGGATCCCGGACAGGCCAGATCCGCCCGCCCGTCCTCGGCGCGCCGATCGCGGGCCCACGGCCCAGGCCGGAACCCGGCGCCCCAACCTCATGATCCCCGTCAATGCGAGGCGCCCCTGCCCGGCCCATGGTCGCGGCGACAACGGAGAGTGGGTGACATGACGAACCCGGGCGGCGACCGGCACGCGCAAAGCGCGCGCGAGATCGCGGTGGCGGCGCCGTCCGATCTGCCGACCCGCACGCTATGGCCATTCCTCGCGCTGACCTTCGGGATCACCTGGGGGATCACGGGGGCCTACATCTTCCTTCCCGGGCCGACGACCGCCCTGTTCGGTCCGATCGGCCCGACCCATCCGCTATTCTTCATCGCGACCTGGGCGCCGGCGCTCGCCGCGGTGCTTCTCGTCGCGCGCCGCTGCGGGCGGCTCGGCCTCGGCCGGTTCCTGTCGCGGCTGCTCCGGTGGCGTGCCCCCGCAGGCTGGACGGTCTTCGTTCTGCTGGGTCTGCCCCTCGTGTTCGTCCTGGGCTCCCTGTTAAAGGGCGGGCCCCTGCTGGCGCCCCGACCGCCCGAGGGTGTCGGCGGCATGATCGCCCTCCTCGGGATCATGCTTCTTCTCGGCCCGGTCGAGGAGCTGGGCTGGCGCGGCGTGCTGCAGCCATTGCTGCAGCGGCGGCTCGCCCCGCTGGCGTCGGGCCTCGTCATCGGCACGATCTGGGGGCTATGGCACCTGCCCGCGTTTCATCTGGCGGGTACCTTGCAGAGCGACTGGAGCTTCTGGCCCTTCTTCATGGGCAATGTCGCCCTTGCCGTCCTCCTGACCGCGCTGCTCAACGCCAGCGGCGGCAGCCTGTTCTGGCCCGTGCTGTTTCACTGGCAACTCATCAATCCGTTCTGGCCGGACGCGCAGCCCTGGGACACCTGGCTGCTGGTCGCGATCGCCGCCGCTATGGTCTGGCGCGACCGGGAGAGGATGCTGACGCGCGACAGCGGCGTCACGGAGGTGGTGCCAAGGCGCCCTGACGCGAGGACCTGACCCCGGGGCTCAGGACGCCCGCCGGCGCGGTCCGGTTCCTGCGCCCCGGTCGGTCCTCCGCGCCACGCGGTGGATCGCGGCCATGGTGACGGGCGGACCCAGGATCTCGAAGACGACCGCCGCGGCGATCGCGAGGGCCATGATCGTCGTCCCCCAATCCGGCAGGCTCTCGGCCGCGACCAAGGCCATCCCGACCGCCACGCCCGCCTGCGGCAGCAGCGCCGGGCCGTAGAAATGGCGCTCGGCATCGGGCACCCGGCCCAGCCGGGCCCCGATTTCGCCGCTGATCAAGCGCGCGGCGATCCGCAGGCCGACATAGGCCGCCGTGATCCAACCCAACGACCAGAGCGCCGCGATCTCGAGCGAGGCGCCGGCCAGCAGGAAGAACAGGATCATGAAGGGCAGCTCGATGCGCTCGATCTCGTTGAAGGCGTGGTCGTGGTGGCGGGCGAGATTCGCGATCAGCGCGCCCGCGGTCATGCCCGCGATCAGGAAAGACACCTCGAGCCAGAGCGCGAGACCCGCGGTCAGGAAGACGATGCCGAAGGCCTCGGTCTGCAGCGGCTCGCCGGGTTTCAGCCGGCCGGTCAGGTAGGCGGCGGGCGCCCCGATCGCGCCGCCAAGAAGGACCGCGCCGCCGATTTCGCGGCCGGCACTGACCAGGGGGCCGGTCCAGACCGCCGACTGATCGACCAGCGCGAGGCAGAGGCTGAAGATCAGCAACCCCCAGACGTCGTCGATGGCCACGACACCGGCCAGCGTTTCAGTGAAGCCGTTATGCACGCCCGACTGGCGGATCACGTCCGCGATCGCGGCGGGCGCCGTGGCCGAGGCGATGGCGCCGAGCAGGAGCGCAAGCCCGGGATCGAGGCCCAGGGCCGCCAGCCCGCCGGCGACGATCGCGGTCGTGCCGAGGACGACGAGAAGCGAGATCGACAGGATCGCCCGGCCGTGCCGCGCCAGGTTGCGCCGTGTCAGGTCGGCGCCCAGCAGGAAGGCCACCATGGTGAGCGCGAGGACGGAGATCACCTCGAACCAGTCCCCCGCCTGCGGCGGCAGCAGGTCGAGCCCCGAGCGCCCCACGACGAGGCCGAGCAGCAGGAGCATCGTGACCCGCGGCAGGCGGGTCATGCGGCCGAGGTGATCGGCGCAGAGCCCGACCAGGAACAGGGCGCCGAACGTCACCAGAGGCAGCGCGTGTTCCATCACCCCGGGTTCCGGACGCCCCGCCGCCCGACCGTCAGCGCAGCAGTCCGAGCGCGTCCATGTCGATGCCGAGCGGGCCGCTCAGATCCGCGATCGAGTCGTAGAGAAGCTCGAGCGAATATTGCGGGTTATGGGCGTAATTGCCCGGGTCGGCGGTCACGAGCTTCCAGTTGAAGGCCGTGCGCAGGCTTCGCGGGGTCCAGTCGCCGTAGACCACCGGGGCGCCATCGACCATGTCGATCGCGCCGTCCCCGTTCGCATCCGAGAAGAAATAGGGATAGCGCGTGCCGTCGAAGATGACCGGCGCGCCCGCGACCTCCTGCGTATAGGCGACGAGCATGTCCATCAGCCGGTCGGCATTCGCCTCGATATCAGAGCGGATGCCCACCGAGGTGTCGCCGCTGCCGTCATAGCTCTGGCGCGCGATGCGGATGTCTTCGGGCGCGTCGGCCTGGTGGCACGTCAGGCAGGGCTCGAATTCGACCTCGAGCGTGTGCGGCTCGTGGCAGGAATTGCAGCTCGCGACCGGGCGGGCATGGAAGAACCGGCCCGAATAGTCGCGCCCGTCGTAATGGTAGCCCGCCGCGCCGTAGCCGCCCAGCCAGGTGGCGGCGGCGGTGGCGTAATGCGGATTGATGAAGCGCAGCTCGGCATTGGGCTCGTCGACCGGCAGCCCGGCCGTCGCCTCGGTGACGTCGATGCCCGCTGTCCGGCCCTGGTGACAGGTCAGGCACGAGGCCTCGACCCCCTGGACCGGGTGGACCAGGCCGCTCGGAAAGGTGATCTCGGTGATATCCGCGAGACCGGAATTGTGGCAGGTGCCGCAATCGACGACGCCGCCCACATCGATCGTGCCGTCGACGACGCCCGCCTCGGTCCCGTCGAGCCCGTGGAAATCGCGGAACCCCTCGCCGGAATGGCAGGTGGCGCAGGCGGCGCGGATCTCGCCGTCGTCGTCCCAGTGGCGGAAAGCCTCCGCCGCCGCGTTGGCATGGGCCGAACGGAACCAGTCGGCGATGGCCTGGTCGTTGTCGATATCGATCTCGGCGGGGGTGAAGGGGCCCGATTGCGGCAGCGCGAAGGGAATCACCGCCTCCGCCTCCTCCTCATCAGTGGCGCTCTCCTGCGCGGCGACGGGACCCGCGAAGGCCCAGGCGGCAAGGCCCGCAATGAGCACCCCGGACAGGCGCGAAGCGGTTGGCGGAAACGGCATGGTCGCTCTCCCGTGGCTGAAATTGCCTTGGTCGGAGCCTATTCCGCCCGCCATGCGCGCCACATTGATCTGGCGCATATTTCGGCGCGGAATCTCGCGCTACGGTCCCGGCGACGACTATCGACGCCCGGCCGCGGATCGCGGCGCGTTGGACGGGGACGCAATGGCATTTCTCAGATCCGGAGCAGGGCTGACGCTCGACCTCCCGTCCCCAGCGGAGGCGGCCGAGATCACCGCCATCGAGACCGAGGAAGCGGCGGTGCAGACGCCTGTCGGCGCATCGCTGCGCGTCACGCCGCTGGTGCGGGAGGGCGAGCTCGTCCCCCGGGGCGGCGCCGTGGCCTGCCTGCGGCACGCGCCCGATATCTGCTTCGTCGCCCCGCTCGCGGGCCGGGTCGCGCGGATCGACCTGTTGCCGGGGCGGCGGCTGTCGGAAATCGTGCTGTTCCGCGAGGCGGGCGGCGGGATCGAGCGCCACGACACCGCACCCGCCGAAACGCCCGCCGGGCTGCGCCGCCTGATGCAGGGCGCGGGGGTCTGGCCCCTGCTGCGCCGCCGGCCCTTCGGCGGCATGCCCGCACGCGACGAGACGCCCGCCGCCATCGTCGTCATGGTCATCGACACGCGCCCCTTCGCCCCGTCCCCGGCACTCGCGATCGAGGGACGCGAGGAGGATTTCGCGCGCGGGCTCTCGGCGCTCGAGCGGCTGACGGACGGGCCGGTGCTCGTCTGCCAGCCGGCGGACGCCCCGGTGATCGGGGCGGCGCGGGGCCGGGTCCGCGGCGTCGGATGCGGCCCGCGGCACCCGCAAGGCAGCGCGGGCATCCGCATCCATCAGACCTTCCCCGCCGGGCTCGACATGCCGGTCTGGGATATCCATGCCGAGGATGTCGCCGCGCTGGGCGCGCTTCTGGCGACCGGCGAGCTGCCGATGACGCGGCGCGTCCACATCGCCGGGGCCGCCTTGCGCGAGGCGCAGGTCCTGCACACCCATCCCGGCGCGGATCTGCGCCAGCTGACACGGCGCATCCTGCAACGCGGGCCGCATGACCTGATCTCCGGCTCGCCGCTCGACGGGCATTCGGCGCAATGGCTGGCCCCGCGCCACCGGCAGGTCACCGCCCTGCCCCGCGACGCCGCCGCCCCCCGCCGCCACTGGCTGATCGCGGCGCTGACCCGGTCGGGTCACGCGCCCGCGATCCCGACCGCCGCGCTGACGCAGGCCTTTGGCAAGGCGCTGCCCGCCGCGCCCTTCATCCGCGCGCTCAGCGCGGGCGACGACGAGACGGCGATGAAGCTCGGCCTCCTGTCCCTTCTGGAGGAGGACGTGGCGCTGGCCGATTACGTGCTCAGCCAGGGCGGCCGGCTCGGATCGCAGCTTCGCGCCATGCTCGACCGCGTCCAGGCGGAGTTCGCCGCGTGACCCGGGGCCTGTGGAGCCGCGAGACCGTGGCGCTGATGCTGCTCGCGTCGCTCCTGCCGCTTGCGCTGTTCTGGCTCTGGTTCGGCGGGGCCGAGGCGGTGGCGCGGCTGGGCCTGTGCCTGCTGGTCGTCGCGATCTGGCACCTCGCCTTCATGCTGCTGCGGGCGCAGCCGCCCTCGCTCGCCGCCGCGATCACCGCGCTCGCCATCGCGATCCTCGCGCCCGAGGGGCTGGGCGTGTTCCGGCTTGCGTTGGGCATCAGCTTCGGCGTCGTGATGGGCGAGCTCATCTTCGGCGGCTGGGGCCGGAACATCGTCCATCCAGCGACCGTGGCCCTGTCCTTCCTGGGCTTCGGCTTTCCGGCCTTCCCCTGGCCCGAGTTCGACGCACCTATTGCCTGGGCCGCGATCCCCGCGGCGCTGATCGGCATCGCGACCGGGGCGGTGCCCGGCGCGGTGCTGGCCGGCGCGGGGCTGGTGGCGGCCGCGGCCTTCGCCGGCGGGATCCTGTCCGAGTCGGTCCTCTTCGCGGCCGCGATCGCGGCGGTTCTGCTCGTGGCCGACCCGGTCACTAGCGCGGCGACCGCGCTGGGCCGCTGGGTCTATGGCGGGCTCTACGCGGCGCTGGTCGTGATGTTCGCGAATGGCTGGGCCGGGGCCGCGCCCGCGCAAGTCGCTGTAGCCGCGGCGCTTCTGGCCTCGCTGGCCGCGCCGCTTCTGGACGAACTCGCGCTCGCGATCTGGATCGCGCGACGCCGGAGGCGCCATGGCCGGACCTGACCGCAACCCCTGGCGGCGCCTGCTGGCCCTGCCCAACGAAAGCCGCGCGAAGACCGTGCTGGTGGCCTTTCTCGTTTCGGCCGTCTGCGCCGCCCTCGTCAGCGGGGCGACGGTCCTGCTGCGGCCGATCCAGGCCGCCAACCGCGCGGCGGAGGAGCGCGCCCAGATCGCCGCGCTGGTACAGGGCATTCCCGGCATGGCCGACCTGCTGGCGCAGTCGGGCGGCACGCTGTCGACCGCAGTGATCGCGCTCGAAAGCGGTCGCGCGGCGGCGGATGTGACGCCCGCGACGCTGAACGCCACCCTCGCCGATCCGGCGAACTGGACGGCGCTTGCCCCGGGCGCGGACCTGGCCGGGCTCGGCCAGCGGCCCGATTACGCCCAGGTCTTCCTGCTGCGAGACGGCGACGCGGTCTCGCTGGTCCTGCTGCCGCTGAGCGGCCGGGGCTATGGCGGGCGGATCGACGCGATTCTGGCGCTGCGCGGCGACATGAACACCATCGCGGGCCTGGCCGTCACCCAGCATTCCGAAACGCCCGGCCTGGGCGCCCGGATCGAGGAACGCTCCTGGCAGGCCAGCTTTCCAGGCACCGAGCTGCGCGATGGCCGGGGCGAGATGCGCTTTCGGGTGGCGCGCGGCCCGGCCTCGGGCGTGCACGAAGTCGACGGCATCACCGGCGCCACGCGGACGGGCAGCGGCGTGACCGGGATGGTGCGCTTCTGGCTCGGGCCCGACGGCTACGGCCCGTTTCTCGACGCCATCGCGCGCGGGGAGTTCTGAGCCATGGCCGAGCGCGTGGACTATGCCGCCATCCTGACCGAGCCGCTGATCCGGCAGAACCCGGTCACGCTGCAGATCCTCGGGATCTGCTCGGCGCTCGCCGTCACGACGACGCTCGCGACCGCGCTCACCATGTCGATCTCGCTCACCGTGGTGCTGACCCTGTCGGCGGGCCTGATCAGCGCGATCCGCCGGCATATCCCCAACACGATCCGCCTGATCGTCCAGATCGTCATCATCGCCGCGCTGGTGATCGTGATCGACCAGGTGCTGCAGGCCTATTTCGCCGAGATCAGCCGGGCCCTGTCGGTCTATGTCGGGCTCATCACGACCAATTGCCTCGTACTCGGCCGGACCGAGGCCTACGCGCGCCACCACGCGCCACCGGCGGCCATGGTCGATGCCTTCGGCAACGGCCTGGGCTATTCCCTCGTTCTCCTCGTGATCGGCGGCCTGCGGGAGCTTTTCGGCAAGGGCGAGCTGTTCGGCGCCCAGGTCCTTCCGCTGGCCGATGCCGGGGGGTGGTTCACCCCGCTCAGCCTGATGCTGCTGGCGCCCTCGGCCTTCTTCCTGCTGGGCCTTCTGGTCTGGGCCGTGCGCAGCCGGGTGCCCGAGCAGATCGAGCCCCCCGAGCACACGCCGCCCCTGCGGACGGAGCCGGCGGAATGACCGGGCTCTGGTCCCTCTTTCTGACGGCGGCCTTCGTCGACAACATGCCGCTGATCCTGTTCCTGGGTCTCTGCACCTTCCTCGCCTTGTCCAAGCGCCCGGAATCGGCCTTCGGCCTCGGCGTGGCGATGACGGGGGTACTGGGCGTCACAGTGCCGCTCAATCACCTCATCTATACCGGGCTGCTCGCGCCCGGGGCTTGGGCCTGGGCGGGGCTGCCGGCGCTCGACCTGTCCTACCTGTCGCTCATCGCCTTCATCGGCGTGATCGCCGCCTCCGTGCAGGTGGTCGAGATGGTGCTCGACCGGTTCTTTCCCGCGATCCACGCGGCCTTCGGGGTGTTCCTGCCGCTCCTGACCGTGCAATGCGCGATCCTCGCCGGCAGCCTTTTCATGGTGGAGCGCAGCTACGATCTGGCGCAATCGGCGGTCTTCGGGCTGGGCAGCGGCGTCGGCTTCGCCATCGCGGTCTCGATGCTGGGCGCGATCCGGACGCGGCTGGACTATGCCGAGCTGCCCGCGGGCCTGCGCGGGCTGGGGATCGCCTTCATCCTCGCGGGCCTCATGTCCCTCGGCTTCGCGTCCTTCGCACAGATGGCGGCGGCGCAATGACCGAGGTTCTGCTGGGCAGCTTCGTCATCGTCGCGCTGGTCGTCGGGCTGGCGGTGGCGCTGGTGGGCCTGCGGCGGCGCCTGATCCCCGCCTCGGGGCTCGACGTGGCGGTGAACGGCGCGCTGCATCTCGCGGCGCGGCGCGGCGACACGCTTCTGGACGTACTGCAGGATGGCGGCATCCTCATCCCGGCGGCCTGCGGCGGATCGGGCACCTGCGGGCTCTGCCGCGTGACGGTGCCCGGCCCCGGCGCGGGCGATCCGCAGGCGACCGAGCGGGGCGTCCTGTCGCCCCGCGACCGCCGCGCCCATATCCGCCTCGCCTGCCAGGCGCGGCTGCGCGGCGATTGCGCGGTCGAGGTGCCCGAGGATGCGCTCGGCGCGCAGGGCGGCTTCCTGGGCACCGTCACCTCCGCCCGGATGCTGGCGCCGCTGATCCGCGAGATCGTGGTCGATCTGCCCGCCGACCACGCCTCGGCGTTCGAGGCGGGCGCGTTCATGCAGATCACCGCCCCGCCCTTCGGGCTCGATTTCGCCACCCTCGACCTGCCGCCGGCCTTTCGCGACGACTGGGAGATCGCGGGCTGGCGGTCGATGCGCGTGGCCTCCGAGACCGAGGTCACCCGCGCCTATTCGCTGGCCAGCCGCCCCGAGGATGCCGGGCGCGCGGTCTTCGTCATCCGCCTCGCCGTGCCGCCGCCGGGGCAGGAGCACGAGCTTCCGCCGGGGCTCTGCTCCTCCTGGCTCTTCGCGGTTCAGCCGGGCGAGGAGATCCAACTCTCGGGCCCCTTTGGCGACTTCCACGTCCAGCCCAACGACCGCGAGATGGTCTTCGTCGGCGGCGGCGTCGGCATGGCGCCCTTGCGCGCGATGATCCACCAGGAGCTTGCGCGCGGCAGCACGCGGCGCATCCGGTATTTCTACGGCGCACGGTCGGCGGCCGATCTGTTTTATGCCGGGGAATTCGCGACCCTCGCGGCGGCCCATCCCAATTTCAGTTGGACGCCTGCTCTGTCGGACCCCGCCCCGGGCGACCGGTGGACCGGCGCCACGGGCTTCATCCATGAGCAGTTGCGCGCCGAGATGCGGGACCACCCGGCGCCCGAGGAGTGCGAATACTATCTCTGCGGCCCGCCGGTGATGGTTTCGGCGGTGCTGGCGACCCTGGATCGGCTGGGCGTCGAGCCCGGGTCGATCTTCTACGACGATTTCGGAGCTTGAGCGATGCGGACAGGCACAGGACATCTCACCCGGCGCGGCGCCCTCGGCGCGATGGGCGCGGCGCTTCTGACGCCGCGCGTGGGCTTCGCCGGCGGCGTCGAGACCCTCGCCGGCGCGGCCTTCGGGACGCGCTGGCGGATCGTGGCGCGCGAAGGCGCGGATCTCGCGCGGCTGAGGCCCGGGATCGCGGCACTGTTCGACGGGATTGACCGCGTCTTCTCCCCCTGGCGCGCGGGTAGCGCGATCAGCCGGTTCAACGCCGGGACCGGCCCGGCGCAGGACCCGGCGCTGCGCGCGGTGACGGGCGCGGCGCTGGCGATCGCGCGCGCGAGCGACGGCGCCTTCGATCCGACGGTCGGCCCCCTCGTCGCGCGCTGGGGCTTCGGGCCCATCGCGCGGGGCGGCGCGCCGGATTGGCGCGCACTGTCGCTCGGCGCGCGGTCGCTCGCGAAGGCGCGCGCGGACCTGACCCTCGACCTCTGCGGCATCGCCAAGGGCCACGCGCTGGACCGCGCCGCCGAACTGATCCGCGCCGCGGGGTTCGACGATCTGCTGTTCGAGCTCGGTGGAGAGTTCCTCGCGCTGGGCCGGCACCCGGACGGGCGCGACTGGCGCGTGGCGGTCGAGGGCCCGCCCACGCGGCCGGCCCCAGCCGCGCTGCGCCTGCCCGCGGGCGCCGCGGTCGCCACCTCGGGGGTCTGGACGCAGAGCTACCGCCGGAACGGACGCCTCTACAGCCATATCGTCGATCCGCGGACCCGGGCGCCCGCCGCGGGCGGGCTGCGCGCGGTGACGGTGGTGGCGGAGGACGCGACCCGCGCGGATGGCTGGGCCACCGCGCTCTGTGCCGCGGGCGAGACGGCCGGACCCGACATCGCCGCGACGCGGGACATCGCCGCGCTGTTCCTGATCGAGACGGATGGCGGCCTGCGGCAGGTCCGGACCGGCGCGATCGCGGATATGATCCTGTGAGGAGGGCACGACCATGATCGAACTCCTCTTCGCCATCGCGGTGGTCTCGCTGGCGGCGGGCGGGATCGGGCTGGGCCTCGTCTTCGGGCGCGCGCCGGTCCGCAGCAGCTGCGGCGCCGCCGACCGGCTGCCGGACGCGCGCTGCGCCGATTGCCCGCTGCGCCGGCGCGCCGCGCGGGGGACGCCGCCATGACCGAATACCGCGTCGGCGCGATCATGCGCCGCGACATCCCGACCCTCTCGCCCGAGACGCCCATTCGCCGGGCCGTCGCCGTGCTGGTCGATGCCCGCGCCGCCGCCGCGCCGGTTCTGGGCGAAGACGGGCACCTCGTCGGGATCCTGACTCAGAAGGACTGCTTCCGCCCCGCGCTGCACGCCAGCTATCATCGCGAATGGACCGGGCGGGTGGCCGATCACATGTCGCAGAATGTCATCGCGGTCGATAGCGAGGACGAGGTGATCCGCGTGGCCGAGATGTTCATGGAGCATCCCCACCGCGTCTTTCCCGTCCTCGAGGGCGGCCGGGTGGCGGGTCTTCTGCACCGCGCCGACGTGCTCGCGCTTCTGGCGAGGTTCGGGTGACGGCCCGCCGGCTGGCCTTGGGGCTCGCCGCGCTGCTGGCCCTCGGGGCGGGCGCCGCGCTGGCGCTGCGGGCCGCGGATGCCCGCGCCGAAGGGGCGCTCAGGGCGGCGCTCCTGAAGGCCGGGCGGGACGCGCCCGCGCCGGCCTTCCATCCCGCGATGCTCGACGGGCTTCCCGCCCCGGCGCGGCGCTTCTTCCGCTTCGCCATCGCGCCGGGCACGCCGCTGCGGATCGCGGCCACGATCGAGATGGGCGGCACGCTGAGCCTCGGCCCGCGGGACGACGCAAGGGACCAGCCCATGACCGCCCGCCAGATCCTCGCGCCGCCGCACGGCTTCCTTTGGCAGGTCGAGACCGGCGGCGCGATGCGGCTGACCGGCTCGGACGCACTGGGCGCCGGCACCAGCTCGACGCGGTTCCGCCTGCTGTCGGCGCTGCCCGTGGTGCGGGTGGCCGGCGATCCCAATCATTTCCGCTCCGCCTTCGGGCGGATGGTCGGCGAAGGGCTGTTCTGGACGCCAGCCGCCTTCCTGCCGCAGGCGCAGTCCGGATGGGACGCCCTCGCCTGGGAGGCCGTCGATGGCGACACGGCGCGCGTCGTCGTGGCGAAATACGGCCTCGAACAGGCGGCCGAGATCACCGTCGATCCGGAGGGCCGCCTGCTGCGGGTCGTCTTCCGGCGCTGGAGCAACGAGAACGCGGCGCGCCGATACCGGCTTCAGCCATTCGGCGGGGACGTGTCGGGTTTCGCGCGTTTTGACGGCTTCGGGCTGCCCACGCGCGTGACGGGCGGAAACCATTACGGGACGGAGCTTTACCACCCGTTCTTCAAGGCGAAGGCGACCCGCATCACCTTGCGCTGATGCCGCGGGCGCGGGACCGGACGCGGGGGGCTACCGCAGCGACACCCAGGCCGCGTCGCGCTTCGACGACCGCACGCAGGCATCGACGAAGCGGACACCGTCGAGCCCGTCATGGACCGTCGGCAGCAAGTGGTCCGGCGCCGCGCCCTCGCGATGCGCCTCGATCAGGTCGGCGGCCTGCGCGTAGATATTCGCGAACCCCTCCAGGTAGCCCTCGGGATGGCCGGGCGGGATGCGCGCGCCGGTCGTCTCGGTGAACCCGGCCCCGCCGCGCGTCAAAAGGCGCTTCGGCTCGCCATGGGGCGTGTGCCAGAGCAGGTTCGGATCCTCCTGCGCCCATTCCAGCCCGCCGGCTTCGCCGTAGACGCGCAGCCGCAGCGCGTTCTCGTTGCCGGGCGCGACCTGGCTGGACCAGAGCAGACCCCGCGCGCCGTCCGCGTAGCGCAGCATGACATGGGCGTTGTCGTCGAGGCGCCGGCCCTCCACGAAGCTCTGCAGGTCGGCGGCGAGGCTTTCGGCGCGCAGGCCGGTGACGAAGCCCGCGAGGTTGTAGGCATGGGTGCCGATATCACCCACGCAGCCGCCCGCGCCGGAGCGTTCGGGATCGGTGCGCCATTCGGCCTGCTTGAGGCCCTCGCGCTCCATCGCGGTGGTCAGCCAATCCTGCGGATACTCGACCTGGATCACGCGGATCCGGCCCAATGCGCCGCGCGCGACCATGTCGCGGGCCTGCCGGACCATGGGATAGCCGGTGTAGTTGTGAGTCAGCACGAAGAGCGCGTCGGCGCGTTCGACCGCCTTCACCAGCTTCCGGGCATCGGCCAGCGTCGCGGTCAGCGGCTTGTCGCAGATCACGTGGATGCCGCGCTTGAGGAACTCGCGCGCTGCTGCGTAATGGACATGGTTGGGCGTGACGACCGCCACCGCCTCGATCCCGTCCTTCAGCCGCGCCTCGCGTTTGGCCATGGCGGTGAAGTCGTCATAGCTGCGCGCCGGGTCGAGGCCCAGTGCCGCGCCCGAGGCCCGCGCCTTCTCGGGCGTCGCGGAGAGCGCGCCCGCCACCAGCTCGTAGCGGTCGTCGAGCCGGGCCGCGATGCGGTGGACGCCGCCGATGAAGGCGTCGTTGCCGCCGCCCACCATGCCCAGACGGATGCGGCGGGTCATCGGTCCAGCCCCAGCATCGCGCGGTTGGCCGCGTCATCCGTGCCGCCGGCGGCGAAATCGTCGAAAGCGGTCTCGGTGACGCGGATGATGTGATCGCGCACGAATTGCGCGCCCTCGCGGGCGCCGTCTTCGGGATGCTTGAGCGCGCATTCCCATTCGACCACGGCCCAGCCGTCGAAATCATTGGCCGCCATCTTCGAGAACACCGCCCCGAAATCGACCTGGCCGTCGCCCAGGCTCCGGAACCGGCCGGCCCGGTCGACCCAGGACTGATAGCCGCCATAGACCCCCTGCCGCCCGGTCGGATTGAACTCCGCGTCCTTGACATGGAACATGCCGATCCGGTCGCGGTAGATGTCGATATTGTCGAGATAATCCAGGCATTGCAGCACGTAATGGCTCGGATCATAGAGCATCATCGCGCGCGGATGGGCGTCGACGCGGTCGAGGAACATCTCGAAGGTGACGCCGTCATGCAGGTCTTCGCCGGGGTGGATCTCGTAGCAGAGATCGACGTCCATCTCCTCGGCATGGTCGAGGATCGGGCGCCAGCGCGCGGCCAGCTCGTCGAAGGCGGCCTCGATCAGCCCCGCGGGCCGCTGCGGCCAGGGGTAGACATAGGGCCAGGCCAGCGCGCCCGAGAAGGTCGCATGCGCCCCGATCCCGAGATTGCGCGACGCGGTCAGCGCCTTCTTCACCTGATCGACTGCCCATTCCTGCCGCGCCTTCGGGTCGCCGCGGACGGACGGATCCGCGAAGCCGTCAAAGGCCGCGTCATAGGCGGGATGGACCGCGACGAGCTGGCCCTGAAGATGGGTCGACAGCTCGGTCACCGCGACGCCGTTTGCCGCCGCCTGTCCCTTGAACGTGTCGCAGTAGTCTTTCGACTCCGCCGCCGTCGCCAGGTCGAACAGCCGCGCGTCCCAGCTCGGCACCTGCACCCCCTCGTAGCCGCAATCGGCGGCCCATTTCGTGATTGCGTCCCAGGAGTCGAAGGGCGCTTCGTCGCCCGCGAACTGCGCCAGGAACAGCGCCGGACCCTTGATCGTCTTCATGGTCTCTCCTCCCTAGGGCGGGGCATCGGTTTCTATTCGGCCAACCCCTCGAACAATCGCGCCACGGCCTCGGCGCCGGGGTCGACGTTACCACGCAGCTGTCCCTCGCCCACATAGGCGGCGCGGCCGGCCCGGGCGCGGGTCAGCGTGGCGGTATGCGCGGCGCCTTCGCGGGCGGCGGTCGCGGCCGCGCCCATGCCGTCCGGCAGCGCATCTAGCGCCGGCGCGAGCGCGTCGATCATGGTGCGGTCGCCGGGCTCGGCGCCGCCGATCTCCTGCATGCGGGCCAGCCCCGCGCGCAGCGCGCCGATCATGTCGTGCCCGCCCGCCGCCGCGTCGCCCGCGGCGGTGAAGAAGATCGCGAGCAACACCCCGGACGAGCCGCCCATGGTCTGCGACAGTTCCTGCCCGATTGCGCGCAGAAGCTGGGTGTGATCGGCCAGCGGCATCCGGCCCAGGGCGCCCGTCATGGCCCGCGCCGCACCCGCGAGCGTGGAGCCGGTATCGCCGTCGCCCGATTTTGCGTCGAGCGCGTTCAGGTCCGCCTCGGCCGAGATCAGAAGGTCGCAGCAGCGGCGCAGGAAGGCCTCGGTCTGCGGGTCCGAGGACGGCTCGGGCGCGATCGGGGCCAGCCCGTCGGGCAGGGCGTCGATGCCGACCTCGCCCAGCGCGTCGCAGCCGGGCCAGGCGGTCATCGGCACGGGCGTGGACAGCGCGGCGATCTCCTCGGCACTGGCGGGATAGACCGAGACCGAGAAGCCCCGCATGTCGAGCGAGGTCATTAGCGAGGCCGGCCCGATCACATGTCCGATCCGCGCGCCGATCTCGGAGGCGGCGAGGTCGCGCGCCAGGATCGCCATCTCCAGCTCCGAGGTGCCGCCGAGATTGTTGAGAAGCGCGACATGCGGCCCCTCGCCCATCGCCGTCTTCAGCTTGGCCGCGACCGCCGACATCGCCGCCGCCGCGCCCTCGTAGGCGACTTGCTCGACCCCCGGCTCGCCATGGATGCCGAGGCCCAGCTCGGCCTTGCCCGCGGGGATCCGCTCCTCGCGCGGCGAGCCGGGGACCCAGCAGGTATCGAGCGACATGCCCAGCGACCGCGTGCCCGCGATCACCCGCTCGGCGGCGGCCTTGACGGCATCGAGATCGGCGCCGGCCTCCGCCGCCGCGCCGGCGATCTTGTGAACGAAGAGCGTGCCCGCCACGCCGCGCGGGCTCGGCAGGTCGGGCAGCGCGATGTCGTCGTCGACCACGACCATCTCGACGCGCTTGCCGAAGGCGCGCGCGCGCTCCGCCGCGAGGCCGAAATTGAGCCGGTCGCCCGTATAGTTCTTCACGATCAGCAGGCAGCCGGCGGCGCCGGTCACCGCGAGGATGCCCGCGAGGACGGCATCGACCGACGGCGAGGCGAAGACGTCGCCGCAGACCGCCGCCGTCAGCATGCCGGGGCCGACGAAGCCCGCATGGGCCGGCTCGTGCCCCGACCCGCCCCCGGAGACCAGCGCGACCTTGCCGCGATCCCAGTCGCCGCGGGTGACGACCCGGATATGCGGATAGCCGTCGAGGCGGCGCAGCCGCCCGCCCGAGCTGCGCACGAGGCCGTCGATGGCGTCGGTGACGATGGCGTCCTTGGCGTTGACGAACTGTCCCATGTTCCCTCCCGTGGATGGCGTCAGATGCGGCGGCCGTCGGCGTCGAACCAGAAGGGCCGTTCCGGCCGGATGGCCAGCGCCTCGCCGCCGCGCAGCGGCGTGTGCGGATCGGTGACGGTGACGATCGGATGGCCGGCGAATTCGAGATGCAGCCGGGTCTGGTCGCCCAGCCGCTCGACCCGCTTCACCGTGGCGTCGGACCCCTCGCCCTGCCGGATCTGCTCGGGCCGCAGGCCGATATGCCGAGCCCTCGGCGGGGCGCCCTCGAACAGGTCGGCGGGAAGGATGTTGATCCGCGGCTGGCCCAGCCGCGCGGCGGCATAGAGGCTGACCGGATCCTCGTAGATCTCGCGCGGGGGGGCGAACTGCACCAGGCGTCCGTGATCGAGCACGCCCACATGCGTGGCCATGGTCATCGCCTCGATCTGGTCGTGGGTGACGTAGATCAGTGTCGCGCCCAGGTCCCGCTGGATGCGCTTGAGCTCGATCCGGAGATCGGCGCGCAGCTTGGCGTCGAGCGAGGATAGCGGCTCGTCCATCAGGAAGACCTGCGGCGTGCGCACCAAGGCCCGCCCGATGGAGACGCGCTGCATCTCGCCGCCCGAAAGCTGGGTGGCCTTGTTGTCGAGCTTGTGGGAGATGCGCAGCGTCTCGGCGATCTCCGAGACGCGGGCCGCGATGGCGTCCTTCGGCGTCTTCAGGATCGGCGACTTCAGCGGGAATTCCAGGTTCTCGCGCACCGTCAGATGCGGGTAGAGCGAGTATTGCTGGAACACCATCGCCACGTCGCGCTGGGCGGGCGTAAGACCGGCCATGTCGCGCCCGCCGATGCGGATCGATCCCGCGTCGATCGGATCGAGGCCCGAGACCGCGCGCAGCGTCGTGGTCTTGCCCGCACCCGTCGGCCCGAGCAGCACCACGAAGGAGCCGTCGGGCACGGTCATCGTCACGTCGTCCAGCGCGCGCGTCTCGCCGAAGCGCTTGGTCACGCCGTCCAGGATGACCTCAGCCATGGCGCAGCACCTCCGCATTCGCCTCGGAGAGCAGCGCCCGGCCCGTGACCTCGTCGAAGAGCGTGAGCGTGCGCGCGTCGAAGCGCAGCCCCGTCCGGTCGCCGATGGCCGCCGGCTGGTCCGAGGACAGCCGCGCCTTCAGCGGGCCGCAGGGCGTCGCGAAGCTGACGATCTGCGTGGTGCCCAGATACTCGACCGCGGTGACCTCGCCGCGGTAGTCGGAGGTCGGGTCGGGTGCGACGTGTTCCGGTCGAACCCCCAGCGACAGCCGGCCCGCACGGCCCGCCCGCTGGGTCGGGACGCCGATCTCGACCCCGTCCAGCGTCACCGAACGCGCGCCCTCGGCCACGCCGCCGTCGAAAGGCAGCACGTTCATCGGCGGCGAGCCGATGAAGTCGGCGACGAACTTGGTCGCGGGCCAGTCGTAGATGTCCTGCGGCACGCCGAACTGCTCGACGACGCCATGGTTCATCACCACAATCTTGTCGCCCATCTGCATCGCCTCGAGCTGGTCGTGGGTGACGTAGACCGTGGTCGCGCCCATCCGGTCGTGCAGCGCGCGCAGCTCCTCGGCCATGTGCTCGCGGAACTCGGCGTCGAGCGCGCCCAGCGGCTCGTCCATGAAGAAGGCCTTGGGATCGCGTACGATCGCCCGGCCCAGCGCCACGCGCTGGCGGTCGCCGCCCGACAGCCCGCCCACCGGCCGGTCGAGGATATCCTCGATGCCGAGGATACCCGCGACCTCGGCCACCTTCTCGCGGATCTGGGCGCGCGGGAGGCCTTGCGACTTCAGCGGGTAGGAGATGTTCCCCCGCACGTTCATGTGCGGGTAGAGCGCGAACATCTGGAAGACGAAGGCGATGTCGCGTTCGGCGGCGCGGCGCATCCCGACCTCCTCGCCGTCGATATAGATCTCGCCCGCGGTCGGCAGCTCCAGCCCCGCCATCATCCGCAGCGTCGTCGTCTTGCCGCAGCCCGAGGGGCCCAGCAGCATGAAGAACTCGCCGTCCTCGATGGTGAAGCTCGACGACTGGACGGCGGTGAAGTCGCCGAAATCCTTGCGGAGGTTCTCGATGCGGATCTGGGCCATGGGGTCAGTCCGGAAAATGGCTGACGACGATGAACATCACCGTGCCCACCAGCGTGACGAGGAAGGACCAGGTGTAGAGCACCAGCACGAAGGGCTGCATCAGCATCAGGACCCCGGCGGCGATCAGGACGGTGGCAACCATCTCCATCGGCCCGCGCCGCAGGAGGCCGGGCCAGCGGCGGCCGTCTCGCTCCGCGCCGCCCAGTCGCGGTGCGGGCGCCTCGAAGAGGCCGGCGTCATCCTCGGGCGGCACACCGCCATATCCGGGTCCCGAATGGGTCATTTGCGCACCGCTCCAAAGGTGATGCCGCGCAGCAGGTGCTTTCGCAGCAGGATGGTGAAGACCATGACTGGCACGAGGAACAGCGTCGCGCCCGCCGCGACGGCCGGCCAGTCCTGGCCGCCCACGCCGATGATAGTGGGGATAAAGGGCGGCGCCGTCTGCGCCGTGCCCGAGGTCAGCAGGACGGCGAAGGCGTATTCGTTCCACGCGAAGATCAGGCAGAAGATCGCGGTCGAGGCGATGCCCGTCGCGGCCTGCGGCAGCACCACCTTGTAGAAGGCCTGGAACCGCGTATAGCCGTCGATCATCGCCGCTTCTTCGTATTCGCGCGGGATCTCGTCGATGAACCCCTTCAGCAGCCAGACCGACAGCGACAGGTTCACCGCCGTGTAGAGCAGGATCATCCCCGCATGCGTGTCGCTGAGCCCGATCTGCCGGAACATCAGGAAGATCGGGATGGCGACGGCGATCGGCGGCATCATCCGGGTGCTCAGGATGAAGAACATCAAATCGTCCTTCAGCGGCACGCGGAAGCGGCTGAACGCATAGGCCGCGGTCGTGCCCAGCAGGATGGCGAGGAAGGTCGAGCCGAAGCCGATGATGACCGAGTTCAGGAAACGCTCGCCGTAACGCGACGGCCCGACGATCACCATGTCGTACTGGCGCACGATGCGATCGTACCAGGTCTCGGGCGGGTTGGCGGCGAGGAAGTCCTCGGTCTGGCGCGTGCGCTGGGTGAAGAGGTTCACATAGCCTTCCAGCGTCGGCTCGAAGACCATCTTGGGCGGGTAGGCGATCGCGTCGGAGGGCGATTTGAACCCGGTCGCGATGATCCAGAGCAGCGGCAGGATCGTGATGACCGCATAGAGCACGACCAGTACGCCCGCGGTCCATTTCTGGCGGGCGGAGGGGGCGGTGACGGAGAAGTTCATCGGTCCTTCACCTTGTTGAGGGCCTTCACGTAGATCGAAGCCAGCCCGAAGACGGTGACGAACAGGATGACGGCATAGGCCGAGGCATAGCCTGTGCGCCATTTCTCGAAGGCTTCGCGCTTGAGGTTGATCGAGGTGAGCTCGGTCACCGAGCCCGGCCCCCCGCCGGTCAGCTGGACCACGAGGTCGAACATCTTGAAGTTCTCGATGCCCCGGAACAACACCGCCAGCATCAGGAAGGGCAGCACCATCGGCACCGTGATCGTCCAGAACTGGCGCCACTTGCTCGCGCGGTCGCATTCCGCCGCCTCGTAGATCGAGTCCGGGATCGAGCGCAGGCCGGCCAGGCAGATGAGCATCACGAAGGGCGTCCACATCCAAGTGTCCACGATCACGATCGACCACGGCGCGAGATCGACCGAGCCGATCATCGAGAAGGAGGACGGGTCGGCCCCCGTGAAGAAGGCGACCGCGTAATTGAACAGCCCGATCTGCGGCTGGTAGAGGAAGGTCCAGAAATTGCCGACCACGGCGGGCGACAGCATCATCGGCAGCACGATCACCGTCGTCCAGAAGGCGCTGCCCTTGAAGTTCTTGTTGATCAGGTAGGCCAGCGCGAAGCCGATCAGGACCTGCAGCACGATGGTCCAGAACAGGAAATGCGCGGTGGCCTGCATCGTCAGCCAGATATCCTCGTCGGTGAGGATCCGCTCGTAATTGCGCAGCCCGACCCATTCCGCCTCGCGGTTCCGGTTGGCGCGGAAGTTGGTGAAGCTCAGCCGCACCGTCCAGATCAGCGGGAAGATGTTGATCGCCAGCAGCAGCACGATCGACGGGCCCACGAAGAGCCAGGCGATGGCCCGGTCGCTGAGCCCGCGAATGCGGCGTGCGACATCCGGCGGGGTGGCGCGGGCCACCCGATCGATTGGGGTCTCAGCCATCTGAACCTTCCCGGGGATGGGGCGCGGCGCTCCGCGGAGCGCCGCGCCTTGGAAGGAGCCCCCGGTGCCCGACGGGCCCCGGGAACCCGGTCGCGATCAGAGCTTGCCTTCGTCCTCGAAGGTCTCCGTCCAGTCCTCGATCAGCTTGTCCAACGCCTCCTGCGCGGTGCCCTGGTCGGCGACCACGTAGTCGTGCAGCCGCTTCTGCATCGCCAGGAGCAGCTCGGCATAGGCCGGCTCCTGCCAGAAGTCCTGGACTTGGTTCATTGCCATCAGGAAGTCGCCCGCGAAGGGGGCCGAGGCCTCGAAGCCGTCGCCCTCGATCACGGCGGTGTGGACAGGGTAGCCGCCCAGTTCCCACCATTTCTGCTGCACATCGGGCTGCGCGAACCACTTGATGTATTCCAGCGCGGCGTCCTGCTTGTCGCTATAGGACACGACGCTGATCCCCTGTCCGCCCAGCGTCGAGGCGGCGACATTGGCCGAGGGGTTCACGAAGAAGTCGATCTTCTCCCCGCCCACATCCGGGTCGGCATAAAGGCCCGGGAAGAAGGCGAACCAGTTCATCGCCATCGCCACCTGGCCCGATTTGAACGCGTCGAGCGACTGCTCCATATAGGCGTCGGTATAGCCCGGCGGCGTGCAGCACTCGTAGAGCTCCTTGTAGAACTCGAGCCCCGCGACGGCCTCGGGCGAATTCACCGCCCCGTCCATCTGGTAGCTGCCCGGCTCGGTCTCGTATTTGAAGCCATGCGTGTAGAGCGCGGCCGTGGCGCCCATCGTGATCCCCTCCGAGCCGCGCTCGGTGAAGATGGAGGCGCCGTAGCGGGTCTGGCCGTCGATCTCTCGGTTCTGGAAGAACGCGGCGATCTCCTTGAGCTCGGCCATGGTGGTGGGCTCGGCCAGCGGACGGCCGTGCTCGGCCTGGAAGGCCTCCTGCACCTCGGGCATCTCGAACCAGTCCTTGCGATAGAACCAGCCCAGCGCGTCGCCCATGGCGGGCAGCGCGTAGTAATTCTCCGATCCCTTGGGCCAGGTGGAATAGGCATAGACCGCCGCGTCGGCGAAATCGTCCATGCTGATGGCTTCGGCCTCGAAGAAGTCGTTGAGCTTCACGTAATGGCCGTTCTCGGCGCCGCCGCCGATCCACTGGCTGTCCCCGATCAGAAGGTCGCAGAGCTGGCCGCCGGAGTTGAGCTCGTTGAGCATACGGTCGGCGAAATTGGGCCAGGGGACGAATTCGAAGCTCATGCTGTGGCCGGACTCGGTCTCGAAATCCTTCGACAATTCGACCAGGGCGTTGGCCGGATCCCAGGCCGCCCAGCACAGGGTCAGGTCTTCGGCCTTCGCGGCGCCGGCCATCGAGACGATGGCTGCCGTGCAGCCGAGTAAAGCGCGTTTCATCATTAATATCCTCCCGTTTCGGATCGCGGTCTGTCGCCGCCGACCATCGCCCGGAGTTGGCATCTGAACCTGCCGCAGGGGACGAGGGTGCTATTGAGGTACGTGCCTCAACTCGATTCGGCAACAGAATTGTCTGAGGTGCGCACCTCATTTTGCGCTTTCTTACCCGGGGACGCCTATCGTAATGTCCGGCGCCATGACCGACCGCACAACCGACCGCACCACCACCCGCCCGACCACCCGCGACGTCGCCCGCGCCGCGGGCGTCAGCCTCGCGACGGTGGACCGGGTGTTGAACGGCCGTGCGGGAGTGCGCACCAAGACCGTCGAGAGCGTGCAGGACGCGATCCGGCGGATCGGGTTCGAGCGCGATCCCGTGGCCGCCGCGCTCGCGCGCCGCCGCGACCTGCGCTTCGCTTTCGCCCTGCCCGAGCATGGCGACCAGTTCCTGTCGCGCCTGACCGCGCATGTCGCCGAGGCCGACGCGGCGCTCGGCGCGGAGCGCGTCCGCGTCGAGGTCATCCACCTGCCCGACGGCCCCCACCGCGCCGCCGAGCGGCTGGACCAGATGAAGGCCGGCGACTGGGACGGCCTGGCGCTGCTCGCGCCCGGGACGCCGGTGCTGCGCGACGCGATCGGACGGTTGCGCCAGCGCGGCATCCCCACCGTCGCCGTCATCGCCGACCAGCGCGCCGCGGCGCGCTTCGTGGGCATCGACAATCGCGCGGCCGGGGCCACGGCCGGCGCGCTGATGGGCCGGTTCGCGGCCGGGCGCCGCGGCTCGATCCTGGTGCTGACGGACCGGCTGTCGCTGCGCGACGCCGTCGAGCGGCGGCTGGGCTTCGACACGGTCATCGGCGCGCGCCATCCCCATCTGCGCCCCCTGCCCTCCGTCGAAACCCGCGGCGACGCGGCCCGGACGCGCGAGGTGATCGCCCGCGCGCTGGAGCTGCGGCCGGACCTGGTCGGCGTCTACATGCTGTCGCTCGAGGCGCAGGTGCCGCTGCGCGCCCTGGCGGAATTCGCGACCTCGGACATGATCCGCATCGCGCATGAGCGCACGCCCTTCACCGAGACGGCGCTGCGCGAAGGGCTCGTCGATGCGATCATCACGCAGGATACCGGCCATGTCGTCCGCAGCGCGATCCGGACGCTGCGCGCCGAGGTGGAGGGGCGCCCCGTCCTCGCCGCGCAGGAGCGGATCCGGATCGAGATCCTGCTGGAGGAAAACCTCTGAGGGACTAAGCCGGCCGGCTCGGCCCTCAGGTTCCCCGGTCCGCCCAGCCCGCGAAGATCCGCTCCAGCCAGACGACGATATAGTAGAGAACGATGCCCAGGACCGCGAGCGCGATGAGCACCGCAAACATCAGCGGATAGTCGGAATTCGTCTTGCCGCTGTCGAACAGCGCCCCGAGACCGCGCCCGTGCGGCGAGACGATCTCCATCAGGTTGGTGCCGATGAAGGCCAGGGTGACCGAGACCTTCAGCGCGCCGAAGAACTCCGGCAGCGTCTTGGGCAGCGCGATCTTGCGGAAGATCGTCAGCTTCGACGCCCCGAGCGAGCGCAGGATGTCGCGGTATTCCGGCTCGAGCGTGGACAGCCCGATCGAGACCGAGACGGCGATCGGGAAGAAGGAGATCATGAAGGCGATCAGCACCGTGTTGAAGTCATGCGCGCCCACGAAGAGCAGCGCCACGATCGGCACGACGGTCGCCTTCGGAATCGCGTTGAACCCCACCAGCAGCGGATAGAGCGCATCGCGCATCACCCGGCTGAATCCCATCACCATGCCAATCAGGACCCCCACGATCATGGCCAGCACGAGCCCCACCACCGTCCGCCACAGGGTCTGCCAGCCCATGACGATGAACAGCTCCCAATAGCGCGAATAGGCCGGCGGCAGGTCGGAGGGCGAGGCCATGACGTAGTTCGGCCAGTCGTTGACCCAGACCAGCGCCTCCCAGACGGCGAGGAAGACCAGGATGGCGACGACGGGCGCGACCACGGCCCGGCTGGTCAGCCGCGAGATCAGCGTGGCGTTGCGCGGCGCGACGGTCGGCGCCTCGGGCGCGGGGCTGTCGGCGGGAACATAGGCCATGGCGGGCTCCTATTCGGCGGCTTCGGCCGGGGCGCGGCCCTGCGCGACGGCGATCTGGTGGCGCAGCACATTGAGCTGGTCGGCGGCCTTGGCGGTGTAGAGCTGGTCGATGTCGCGCGCGCCCTGCGTCTCGACATCGAGGACGTATTGCACCGTCGCGGGGCGGCCCGAGAGCACGAAGACCTCGTCGGCCAGGAAGATCGACTCGCGCAGGTCATGGGTGATCAGGACGCCGGTGAACGGCTCCTCGGCCTTCAGCCGGTGCATGGTCTGCCACAGATCCTCGCGCGTGAAGGCGTCGAGCGCGCCGAAGGGTTCGTCGAGGATCAGCACATCCGGCTGGTGGACCAGCGCGCGGCAGAGCGAGGCGCGCTGGCGCATCCCGCCCGACAGCTCCGAGGGGCGCTTCTCCTCGAACCCTTCCAGCCCGACAAGCGACAGCAGATGCCGCGCCCGGTCCTGCTGCGCGCGGCGGTCGAGCCTCGTGGGCACGATCTCGAGCGGCAGAAGCACGTTCTGCAGGATGGTGCGCCATTCCAGCAATACGGGGTTCTGGAACGCCATGCCCACAGTCGAGCGCGGCCCGGTCACCCGCTCGCCATGCAGCCAGACCTCGCCCTGATCGGGTTTCATAAGGCCCGCGATCAGCCGCGTCAGCGTGGACTTGCCGCAGCCCGACGGCCCGACGACGGCCGCGAAGCCGCCCTCGGGCACGGCGATGTTCAGGTCGCGCAGCACCGGCAGCGGGCCGGCGGCGGTCTGGTAGGCGTGGGTGACGCCCTTGATCTCGATCAGGTGGTCGGACATGGGCCCCTCCGGTCCGGTGCGCGGGCGACGCGGGGCCGCCCGCGCGGGTGTCAGTTCATCGCGAAGCCGCCCTCGGGCAGATAGGCGTCGGTGAAATAGAGCGCCGCGTCGGGCGCGTTCTGGAAGTCGTAGGTCTCGGCGATCTGTTCCAGCGCGCGGGCCATGCGCTCGGGGTCGATCGTGCCCATGCCGTTCGCGGCGACGTAGTCGGTCATCACGTTGGCGTCGACGGCCAGCTGCAGGCGCCGCTTCTCGAGCTCGGCATCGGCGGCGGGGTTGCGCGCGATCAGGCTGGCGATGGCGGCGTCCGGATCGGCGATGGCATCCTTCCAGCCTTCGGCCACGGCGGCGAGGAAGGCTTGCACCAGCTCGGGGTTCTCCTCCGCGAAATCGGTGTTGACGATCACCGCGTTGCCGTAGAGCGCGAGCCCGTGATCGGCCATCAGGATGGTCGAGATGTCGTCTTCGGGCACGCCCAGGCGCACGAGGTTCAGGAAGGACGAGAACGAGAAGCCCGTCACCGCGTCGACCTCGCCCCCGGCCAGCATCGGCTCGCGCGTGGGAAAGCCCACCGGCTCGACCGTGATGGCCGACACGTCTAGGTCATTGGCCGTCGCGAAGGCCGGGAATTGCGCCCAGGCCCCGTCAGGCGGCGGCGCGCCCAGCACCTTGCCCTCCAGGTCCTTGGGCGCTTCGATCCCCAGCGATTTGCGCCCGACGATGGCGAAGGGCGGCTTGTCGTAGACCATCATCACCGCCGTCACCGGCGCGCCGGGGTTCTGGTCGAGAAACTTGATCAGCGAGTTTATGTCGGCGAAGCCCACGGGGAAGGCGCCGGTCGCGACCTTCGGGATCGCGTCGAGCGAGCCCTGGCCGGCGGCGACCTCGACCTCCAGCCCGGCCTCGGCGAAATGGCCGTTGTCGATGGCGGCGAAATAGGGCGCCGCGGGGCCTTCGAATTTCCAGTCGAGCGCGAAAGGCATCTCGGTCTGGGCGGCCACCGAAGTGGCCATGAGCGCCCCGGCGATCCCGGCAATGGCACGATGCAGCATGGTAGTCCTCACCCGTTGTTCTGTTGGCGGTCGGGTCGGCCCTGGCCGCACCCCCCGCGCGGTTCTAGCCCCGGCCCGGCCGTGATGGGCAGGTTCGGAGCGCGATCAGCGTAACTGAATCCCGGGGCGCGGCAACCGGCGCCGCATTTTTGGGCGCCCTGCCCCGCATCGAGCAGCCCGCAAGCCCTCAGCGCAGGTCGACCGCGTAGGTGAGCTCGGCCATCGCGTAGGTGCAGCGGCGCAGCTCGGCCACCTTGCCCGCGACGTCGCCCGCCTGCCGCCGGATGAGCAGAAGCGCCTCGCCCGCCGCGACCTCGAGCCCGTCCTGCCCGGCTTCGGCCACGGCCGGCGCCAGGGTTTCGGAGGCGGTGAGGATCGCGACGCCGTAGGCGCGCTGGTAGAAGGGATAGAGCGCGTTGGCCGGGGTCTGCCGCTCGCCCAGGCCCGGAAAGCGGTCGGCGGCGACGACGACCCGTTCGCGTGCGGCCAGCCGACCGTCGATCCGGCGCAGGCGGTCGATCTCGTAGACGCGGGGCGAGTCCAGCGCGACCTCGTCCGGCGTGGCGTCGCGCAGGGTGACCGACTGGCGCTCCAGCACCGGGGTGACCAGCGCGCCCGCCGCGTCGCGCAGCCGGAAGAAATGGAACAGCGCGGTCTCGTCGGTCGAGACGGCGACGAAGGTGCCCCGCCCCTGCCGCCGCTCCAGGATGCCGCGCGCTTCCAGAAGCGAGAGCGCCTTGCGCGCGGTGCCCTGGCTCGCGCCGTATTGCGCGCCGATCTCGGTCTCGGAGGGCAGCATCTGGCCGGGCGACAGATCGCCCCGCGCGATGCGGTCCGTCAGGTCGGCCAGGATGCGGCGATAGAGCGGTTCCATGCGCCACCGATAGCGGCGGACCGCCGGGCGCTCAAGTCTTATATCTTCACTCTTGTATAAGACTACTGAGAGGCGTAGAAGACACCCAGACTCAGGACACCCAGGGAGGATGAGATGAGCAAACCCCAGCTTCTCGTGCATGACAAAGCCGACAATGTCGGCGTCGTCGTGGTCGAGGGCCTCACGGCGGGCACCGACATGCTCGGCGTCGTGACCCACGACAACAGCGATTTCCGCCTGACGGCCAAGGCCGACATCCCGATCGGCCACAAGGTCGCCCTGAAGGAACTGAAGGCCGGCGATACCGTCATCAAGTATGGCGAGGATATCGGCAAGATGGTGGGCGACGCCGAGACCGGCGGTCACGTCCATACCCATAACTGCAAAACCAAGAGGTGGTAAGAATGGCGCTCGATTTCACCAACCGCATGGTCAATGCCTGGCGCCGCGAAAACGGCCGCGTGGGCGTCCGCAACCACGTCGTCATCCTGCCCGTCGACGATATCTCGAACGCCGCCTGCGAGGCGGTGGCCAACAACGTCAAGGGCACGCTGGCCATCCCGCACGCCTATGGCCGCCTGCAATTCGGCGAAGATCTGGAGCTGCATTTTCGCACCATGATCGGGACCGGCGCGAACCCCAACTGCGCCGCCGTGGTCGTCATCGGCATCGAGCCGGGCTGGACCAAGAAGATCGCCGACGGCATCCGCGAGACCGGCAAGCCGGTCGCCGAGTTCTCGATCGAGCAGAACGGCGATTTCGAGACGATCCGCGCCGCCAGCTGGAAGGCCAAGGAATTCGTCCACTGGGCGACCGAGCTCCAGAAAGAGCCCTGCCCGATCACCGATCTCTGGGTCTCGACCAAATGCGGCGAGTCCGACACGACCACCGGCCTCAGCTCCTGCCCGACCGTGGGCAACATGTATGACAAGCTGATCCCGCACGGCCTCTACGGCTGCTTCGGGGAGACCTCCGAGATCACCGGCGCCGAGCATATCTGCGAAAAGCGCGCCGCGACACCCGAGGCCGCCAAGAAGTTCAAGGAGATCTGGCAAGCCTATACCGACGACGTGATCTTCGCCCACCAGACCGACGATCTGTCGGACAGCCAGCCCACCAAGGGCAATATCGAGGGCGGCCTGACCACCATCGAGGAAAAGGCGCTGGGCAACCTCGAGAAGATCGGCCGCGAGTGCAAGTATATCGACGCGATGGGCCCGGCCGAAGAGCCGAAGAAGGGCCCGGGCCTCTACTTCATGGACACCTCCTCGGCCGCGGCCGAATGCGTGACCCTGATGGCCGCGGCGGGCTACGTGATCCACACCTTCCCGACGGGTCAGGGCAACGTGGTCGGCAACCCGATCGTCCCGGTCATCAAGATCTCGGGCAACCCGCGCACGCTGCGGACCATGTCCGAGCATATCGACGTGGACGTCACCGGCGTGCTGACGCGCGAGCAGACCATCGACGAGGCGGGCGACGCGCTGATCGACATGATCGAGCGCACCGCGAACGGCCGCTACACCGCCGCCGAAGCGCTGGGTCACCGCGAATTCTCGATGACCAAGCTCTACCGCTCGGCCTGAGTTCGGCACATGACTGCGGGCGTCCCGGCCTTTCCGCCGGGGCGCCCGTTCCACGTCCGCAGGAGAGTTCCATGCCGCAGACCGTCCCCGTCGCCGATCTCGAGGACCTGGCCGCGCGCGCCTTCCAGCGTGCCGGCGCCGATGCCGCCATCGCCGCCCGCGTCGCGCAAGCGCTGGTCGCGGCCGAGCGCGACGGCCAGGCCGGCCACGGGCTGAGCCGGATGCCCAGCTATGCGGGCCAGGTCGAGAGCGGCAAGGTCGACGGGCGCGCGCTGCCTCAGGTCGCGTTCCCCGCGCCCGGGCTGATGCGGGTCGACGCGCGCCACGGCTTCGCCTTCCCCGCCATCGACGCGGCCATCGACGCGCTGATCCCCGCGGCCCGCGCGCAGGGCATCGCCTGCGCCACGCTGCACCGCTCGCACCACGCGGGCCAGCTCGGTCCGCATGTCGAGCGGCTGGCCGATGCGGGGCTGGTCGCGATCATGATGGCAAACACGCCGGCCGCCATGGCGCCCTGGGGCGGCAAGACCGGCCTTCTGGGCACCAACCCCATCGCCTTCGCCGCCCCGCGCGCAGGCGCGATCCCGCTGGTCATCGACCTGTCGCTCTCGGCCGTGGCGCGCGGCAAGATCATGGCCGCCAAGCGCAACGGCACGCCGATCCCCGAAGGCATCGCGCTCGACGCCGCGGGCGCGCCCACCACCGACCCCGAGGCCGCGCTGGCCGGCACGATGGTGCCCGCGGGCGGGGCGAAGGGCGCGGCGCTCGCGCTGATGGTCGAGGTGATGGCCGCCGCGCTGACCGGCGCGAATCTCGCGGGCGAAGCCTCCAGCCTCTTCGACGCCGCGGGCGATCCGCCGGGGCTCGGCCAGGTGATCATCGCCATCGACCCCGGCGCGGCCTCGGGCGGGGCCTATGCCGCGACGCTGGAGCGGCTGGCGGCCGCCATCGAGGCCGATGACGGCGCGCGCCTGCCCGGCGCCAACCGGATGGCGAAGCGCGCCCGCACCGAGATCGAGGTGGGCGACGCGGCGCTGGCGGATCTCCGGGCGCTGGCGGGCGACTGACGCGTCGGGGCCCCGCCCCCGCCCCGCCGCCAAAAACCGACACCGCCCTGTCGCAACCCCCCTATCCCGCGCCGCGCCGCCTGCCCTAGCCTGAGTCCCGAAGCGACGGAGGGACGGACATGCAGGACAGCGCGCGCGTGGTCATCATCGGGGGCGGCGTGGTCGGCTGCTCGGTTCTCTACCACCTGGCCCGCGCAGGATGGACCGACGCGCTGCTCCTGGAACGCTCCGAGCTGACATCCGGCTCCACCTGGCACGCGGCAGGCGGCTTCCACACGATCAACGGCGATCCGAACGTGGCCAAGCTGCAGAAATACACGATCGAGCTCTACAAGGAGATCGAGGCGCTCTCCGAACAGGCCACCGGCGTCCACCAGACCGGCGGCGTGCTGCTGGCCTCGACGCCGGACCGCTTCGACTGGCTGAAATCCACCGCCGCGAAGGGCCGCTACCAGGGCATCGAGATCGACATCATCACCCCCGAGGAGGCGCATGAGGCCTTCCCGCTGCTCGACCCGTCGAAGTTCATCGGCGCCGCGCGCACGCAGGTGGACGGCCATCTCGACCCGTCGGGCACGACATATGCCTATGCCAAATCCGCCCGCAAGCTGGGCGCGAAGATCGAGACGCACACCAAGGTCGAGGCCATCACGAAGACCCATGACGGCTGGCTGGTCCACACGAACAAGGGCGACGTGCGCGCCGAGCACGTGGTGAATGCCGGCGGCCTCTGGGCGCGCGAGGTGGGCCGGATGGTCGGGCTGGAGCTGCCCGTGCTGGCCATGGAGCACATGTATCTGCTGACCGAGGACATGCCCGAGGTGGCCGAGATCAACGCCCGGACCGGCAAGGAGGTCATCCACGCCGTCGATTTCGACGGCGAGCTTTACCTGCGCCAGGAGCGCGGGGGCATGCTGATGGGCACCTACGAGAAGGCCTGCGTCCCCTGGTCCGAGCGCGAAACGCCCTGGGATTTCGGCCACGAGCTGCTGCAGCCCGATATCGACCGGATCGCGCCCAGCCTCGAAGTCGGGTTCGAGCATTTCCCCGCCTTCCAGAACGCGGGCATCAAGCAGATCATCAACGGCCCCTTCACCTTCGCCCCCGATGGCAACCCGCTGGTCGGGCCGATCCGCGGGCTGCCCGGCATGTGGTCGGCCTGCGGCGTGATGGCGGGGTTCAGCCAGGGCGGCGGCGTGGGCCTCGCGCTAGCCAACTGGATCACCGAGGGCGACCCGGGCTTCGACGTCTGGGCGATGGATGTGGCGCGCTACGGCGACTGGGCGACGCTGAGCTACACCAACCCCAAGGTGCAGGAGAACTACGCCCGCCGCTTCTCGATCCGCTTCCCGAACGAGGAGCTGCCCGCCGCGCGGCCCCACAAGACGACGCCGATCTACGACCGGCTTCTCGGGCTCGGCGCGCAGATGGGCGACAGCTGGGGGCTGGAGGCGCCGCTGTGGTTCTCGCCCGACGACACGCGGGACGTGTTCTCCTGGCGGCGCTCGACCGATTTCGACCATGTCGCCGCCGAGGTCCGCGCCTGCCGTGAGGGCGTGGGGCTCATGGAGATCTCGGGCTTCTCGAAATTCCGCGTGACGGGCCCCGATGCCCGCACCTGGCTCGACCGCATCTTCGCCTGCCGCATCCCCGCGCCGGGGCGCATGGCGCTGGCGCCAATGCTGAAGCATGACGGCAAGCTGCAGGGCGACCTGACGATCTCCTGCCTGGCGGAAGGCGATTTCTTCCTCGCCGGCTCGGGCATGGCGGAGGTCTTCTACATGCGCTGGTTCGAGACCCATCGCGGCACCGAGGACGTCACGGTCGAGAATATCGGCCTGAAGATGTGCGGCCTCTCTGTCGCCGGACCGAAATCGCGCGAGCTGATGGCCACGGTCACGGGGCGCGAGTTCGGCAATGACGCGATGCGCTTCATGCGCGTCGCGCGGATGGATGTGGGCCTCGCCCCCTGCATCGTCGGCCGCGTCAGTTTCACCGGCGATCTGGGCTACGAGATCTGGATGGCGCCCGAATATCAGCGCGCGGTCTTCGAGCTGCTGATGCAGGCGGGTGCGCCGCTGGGTCTCAAGCCCTTCGGCCTGCGCGCGCTCAACGCGATGCGGCTGGAGAAGAACTACGGCGGCTGGGGCCGGGAATACCGGCCCATCTACGGTCCGCTGGAAGCCGGTCTCGACCGCTTTGTCGCCTATTCGAAGGATGCGGAGTTCATCGGCAAGGCCGCCGCGCTGGCCGAGCGCGACGCGGGCGGCAGCCTGCGGCTGCGCAGCTTCGCGGTCGAGGCGGTCGATGCCGACGTGATCGGGGACGAGCCGATCTTCCTCGGCGACGCTTGCGTGGGCTGGGTCACCTCGGGCGGCTTCGCGCACCATGCCGGCCGGTCGATGGCGCTGGGCTACGTGCCGCGCGACGAGGCCGACAGCGAAGGCCCCTGGACCATCGAGGTGCTGGGCCACCGCCTGCCGGCGCGCATCCAACACGCGCCGCTCTTCGACGCGAACGGAGCGCGGCAGCGCGGCTGAACGGGAAGGCGCGAGGGGCCCGCCCCTCGCGCGCCCCGAGCCATGTCTGACCAGGGGAAGACCGCATGGCGACGGCCCTGAAAGACCTGTAGACGCCCGATCATGCGACCCGCTCCCGCCATCCTGATCCTCGCCGCCGGCGCCGCCACGCGGATGCGCGGCGCCGACAAGCTGCTCGAGGAGGTCGACGGCACGCCCCTGATTCTGCGCGCCGCCCGCGCCGCTTGCGCGGTCTCGCCCGAGGTGCTGATCGCCCTCCCCGCGGAAGACCGGTCGCGGCGCGCCTGGCTGGGCGACAGCCCCGCGCGGCTGATCGATGTCGACGACCGCGCCATGTCCGCCTCGATCCGCGCGGGCGTAGCCGCCTGTCGGTCGGACGCGCTGCTGATCCACCTGGCCGACATGCCCGAAATCGGCGCCGCCGAGTTGCAGGCCGTGTCCGACGCCTGGCGGGCGGGCACAGCGCCGATCCTGCGCGCCACCGCGGCGGACGGCACGCCCGGCCAGCCCGTCGTCTTCGACCGCGCGCTCTATCCCGAGCTCAGGGCGCTGGAGGGCGACGCCGGGGCCAAGCCGCTTCTGCCGCGGCACCCGGTGGAGCGCGTGGCCCTGCCCGGCCGCGCGGCGCTGACCGATCTCGACACACCCGAAGACTGGGCGGCCTGGCGCGCGCGGCGCTGATTCAAACCTGCCCGCTTTTCGGGCATCTCCCGCCCCGACGCGCGCATCCAGCAGGCAGATCACGGATTGCCGCGAAAACCGGCAATCGGGTCAAACCTGCCGCTTTCCCCGGCACCCCGCCCCCGGCAGACCGCGCCGGAAACCGAGGGAGAGAGACGACATGGTCGGAGCCGACACCGCCTGGATCATCGTGGCCACCGCGCTGGTCCTGTTCATGACACTGCCGGGCCTGGCGCTGTTCTACGGGGGGCTCGTGCGGTCCCGGAACGTGCTGAGCGTCTTCATGCATTGCTACGCCATCGCCTGCCTGATGAGCGTGCTCTGGCTGGCGGCGGGCTACTCCATCGCGTTCGGCGACGGTGGCGCGCTCTGGGGCGGGCTGGGCAAGGCCTTCCTGATCGGCATCGACGGCGACACGCTGGCCGGCACGATCCCGGAGGTCCTGTTCTTCGCGTTCCAGATGACCTTCGCGATCATCACCCCCGCACTGATCGTCGGCGCCTATGTCGAGCGCGTCGGCTTCGGCTTCGTGCTGGCCTTCTCGGGCGCGTGGATGCTTCTGTGCTACGCGCCCGTGGCGCATTGGATCTGGGGCGGCGGGATGCTGTCGGATGGCGGCATCTTCGGCGAGATCGGGGTGCGCGACTTCGCGGGCGGCCTCGTCGTGCACGAGACGGCGGGCCTCGCCGCGATCCTGGTCTCGGTCTTTCTCGGGCCGCGCGGGGACCGCAGCAAGCCGCCGCACAACCCGGGCTACGTGATGATCGGCGCCTCGATGCTCTGGGTCGGCTGGTTCGGCTTCAACGGCGGCTCGCAGCTGGCCGCCGATGGCGGCGCGGCGATGGCGCTGACCGTGACCCATATCTCGGCGGCCACGGCCTCGCTGACCTGGGCGGCCTGGGAGAAGATGAAATACGGCCGCGCCTCACTGGTGGGGATCGTGACGGGCACCATCGCGGGCCTCGCCTCGATCACCCCGGCCTCGGGCTTCGTCGGCCCGATCGAGGCGCTGATCATCGGCGGTGTCGCGGGCGTGCTCTGCCAGGAGGCGGTCAACGTGATCCGCAACGTGCTCAAGATCGATGACACGCTGGACGTCTTCGCGGTGCATGGCGTGGGCGGCATCTTCGGCACGATCATGATCGCCGTCTTCGGCGCCGGCACCTGGACCGCGCAGCTGGGCGGCGTGGCGGTGGTGGGCGTCTTCACCGTGGCGATGACGCTCGCCATCGTCCTGGTGGTAAGGATGATCTTCCCGATCCGCGTCTCGCCGGATGTCGAGCAGGAGGGCCTCGACCTCGCGGTGCATGGCGAGCAGGCCTATCACCCGGGCAATTGACCCGCGCCGGGGCGGCGGATCATCGCCGCCCCGCCTCACTGTTCCGTGATCCCGAAGATGGCGACGCTTGACCGGTGCGGCGCGGCCGCCGCAGGCTCGCCCCGCAACGACCAGCCCGACCAGGAGATTTCACGATGAAGCGCCTGACCCTTATCGCCGCGACGGCGGCGGCCTCGGCCATCGCCGCCAGCGGCCTTGCCGAAAGCCACGAGAAGATGCCCGCCGAGATCGCGGCCCGCCACGGGCAGATGCAGCTGATGTCCCTGCATCTGGGCGTGGTCGGCAACATGGCACGCGGCAATATCGATTACGATGCCGCGCAGGCGCAGATGGCCGCCGACAACCTCGTCGCGGTCTCGCAGATCTCGCAGGACCTGCTCTGGCCCGAGGGCACGGCGAATTCCGACAGCCAGTTCTCGCGCGCGCTGCCCGCCATCTGGGAGAGCCGTGCCGATTTCGACGCCAAATGGGACGCGTTCGGCACGGCGACGCTCGAATTGCAGGCCGTGGCCGGCGACGGGCTCGATCCGATGAAGGGCGGGCTGGGCGCGGTGGGCCGGACTTGCGGTGGCTGCCACGATGACTACCGCGTGGCGGACGACTGAGCCCGATGCGCCGCCCCCTGGCCGCGCTCGCGGCGATCGGGCTGGCCGTCATCGGGGCGGGCCTCTGGATCACACGGCCCGACGGGTTGCCCGATGACGCCATGGCCGCGTTCGACGGCGACGCGGCGGCGGGCGAGCGCATCTTCTGGGCCGCCGGATGCGCCTCCTGCCACGCGGCTAAGGATGCCGAGGGCGAGGACCGCCTGATCCTGGTCGGCGGCCAAGCCTTCCCGTCCGAATTCGGCACCTTCCGCGCGCCCAACGTCTCGATGCATCCCGAGCACGGGATCGGCCTCTGGTCGGCGGAGGAGTTCGCCAATGCCGTGCAGCGCGGCATCTCGCCGGGTGGCGCGCATTACTACCCGGCCTTCCCCTACACCGCCTATGCGCTGGCCGGCCCGCAGGACGTGGCCGATCTCTGGGCCTTCTGGCAGACCCTGCCGGCGGCCGAGACGCCCAGCCTGCCGCATGATCTGGGCTTTCCCTTCAGCATCCGGCGCGCGGTCGGGGTCTGGAAGGCGCTCTATACGCCGCAGGACTGGGCAGTCGCCGTCGAGGGGGCGGACGCGAAGCGCGGGCGGTACCTCTCCGAGGCGCTGGGCCATTGCGCGGAGTGCCACACGCCGCGCGACGCGCTGGGCGGGCTGGACCGGACGCGATGGCTGGCGGGGGCGCCGAACCCCTCGGGCAAGGGGCGCATCCCCAACATCACGCCCGCCGCGCTCGACTGGTCCGAAGCCGAGATCGCGCAATACCTGGCCGACGGCTTCACGCCGGAATTCGATTCCGCGGGCGGTCACATGGTCAGCGTGATCAAGAACCTCGTCCGGCTGCCCGAGGGCGATCGCCGCGCCATCGCGGCCTATCTCAAGCAGGTGCCGCCGGTGGAGTGACCGCTCAGCCGGGGGCGAGCGTCACCTCGACCTCGCGCGCGCCGCCCGGCCCCTCCAGCGTGAGGCGCACGACCTCGCCGACATCGCGCCCGTCCAGGGCCGCGGTCAGGTCGCGCGTGCCCGCGATGGGCGTGCCGTCCAGCGCGACGATCCGGTCGCCGGGCAGGATCGCGCCGGCCCGGCCCGCCCGGGCCGGTTGCAGCCCCGCGCCGGAGGCCGGGCCATTCGGATCGACGGCCACCACCATCGCGCCCGACAGCCCCTGCCGCCGCGCCATCGCGTCGAGGCGGGCATCCGTCGTCACGCCGATCGAAGGCGGCGCGTAGCGGCCGCGCGCGATGAGCTGCGGCACGACCCGGTTGACCGTGTCCACCGGCACCGCGAAGCCGATCCCCGCGCTGGCGCCCGAGGGCGAGAAGATCGCCGTGTTCACGCCGACCAGCCGCCCCGCGCTGTCGAGCAGCGGGCCACCGGAATTGCCGGGATTGATCGCCGCGTCCGTCTGCACCAGCCCGCGGATCACCGCGCCCTCCTCGCCCGGCAGTTCTCGTTCCAGCGCCGAGACGACGCCCGTGGTCAGGGTGAAATCCAGCCCGAAGGGGTTTCCGATGGCGAAGACGCGCTGGCCCACGCGCAGATCCTCGCTGCGCCCGATGGGCAGCGGCCGGGGGCGCTGGGCGAAGACGTCGACGCGCAGCACGGCTAGGTCGTGGTCGCGCGACACGCCCACCAGCCGGGCGTCGAAGCTGCGACCGTCGGCCAGGCGGACCGTCGCGCGCCGGGCGCCGCGGATGACATGGGCGTTGGTGACGACATGGCCGGCCGCGTCCCAGACGAAACCCGACCCGGTGCCGCGCGGCACCTCCATCCCGCCCCCGAAGAGCCCACGTCCGACGCCCGAGGTCGCGATGAAGACGACGCTGTCCTGCGCCGCCTCGAAGAGCGCGATGGTCGCCGCCTCGTCCGCGCCCAGCGTGCCGCGCTCGGCGACGGGGCGGGGGGAGGAGGTATCGAGAAGGACGGCCTCGATCGCGGGCGCCAGGCGCCAGGCCAGCACGCCCCCGAAACTGGCCGCCAGCAGGGCCAGCGCCAAGCCCGCCCGGCGCATGGGCTCAGGCCTTGCCGAGCTTCTTTAGCCGCGCCTCGCGCAGCCGCGCGAAATCGTCCCCCGCATGGTAGCTGGACCGCGTCAAAGGCGTGGCCGAGACCATCAGGAAACCCTTGCCGTAAGCCGCCTTCTCGTAGGCGGCGAATTCCTCGGGCGTCACGAAGCGGTCGACAGCATGGTGCTTGGGCGTGGGCTGCAGATACTGGCCGATGGTCAGGAAATCGATATCGGCGGCGCGCATGTCCTCCATGACCTGCACGACCTGCTGGCGCGTCTCGCCCAGGCCGACCATGATCCCCGACTTGGTGAACATGGTCGGATCCAGCTCCTTCACGCGCTGCAGAAGCCGCAGCGAGTGGAAGTAGCGCGCGCCCGGCCGGACCTCGGGATAGAGGCCGGGCACGGTTTCGAGATTGTGGTTGAAGACATCCGGTTTCGCCGCAACGACCACTTCCAGCGCCTCGGGGGCGCAGCGGATGAAATCGGGGGTCAGGATCTCGATCGTGGTGTCGGGCGCGCGGCGGCGGACGGCGCGGATGGTCTGGGCGAAATGCTCGGCCCCGCCATCCTCGACATCGTCGCGGTCCACCGAGGTGATGACCACGTGGTTCAGCCCGAGCTTCTGCACCGCATCGGCCACGCGCCCGGGCTCGAACACGTCGAGCGCCTCGGGCGGCTTGCCGGTGGCGATGTTGCAGAATGTGCAGGCGCGGGTGCAGACCTCGCCCATGATCATCATCGTGGCGTGGCCCTGGCTCCAGCACTCGCCGACATTGGGACAGCCCGCCTCTTCGCAGACCGTGACGAGCTTATTCTCGCGCATGATACGGGCGGTCTGCTTGTAGCCTTCGCCCACGGGCGCCTTCACGCGGATCCAGGCGGGCTTCTTCGGCTGCGGATTGTCGGGCCGACGCGCCTTTTCGGGATGGCGCTCGGACGGGATCTTCAGATCGCGGGGCATGCGGGGCTCTCCGGTCGTGTCGCAAGCGACATAGGACATGCGCCGCGCGCGCGCCAGACCGTGCGCCGCCGATGCGCGGACGCGCCGCGGCGATTGACCGTCCGCAGCGCCACCCTAGGTCCGCAGAGGCGGGTTTGCATCGGACGCATCACAGAGCCAAGGAGGTCGGGTCGTGTCACCAGAAGATCTCAGTATCGACGACCTGCTTTCGACCACCCTGGAAGCCTCCGTCATCCTCGATCTCGACGGCGTCGTCGTCGCGGCCAGCGAGGCGTATCTGCGCCTGACCGCGAAGACCCGCGACGAGCTCGTCGGCCACCGTCTGCTCGATGCCTTCGACCGCGGGCCCGAGGCGCCGCAGCCGGTCGACTCGCCCCTCGCACAGTCGCTCCGGCGCGTGGCCGACCGTGGCATGGCCGAGTCGATGGCGACCTTTCGCTGGCCGATCCTGCGCCGGACCGAGACGGGCGATGTCTGGAAGAGCGCGTGGTGGGACGCGGTCAACACGCCGATCGTCCGAAATGGCGAGATGATCGGTATCCTGCACGTCGTCCGCGACGTGACGGCGAGCGTCCTGCAGGACCAGGGGGCCCGCACGCGCGAACGGATGATCGCGCGCATGACGGGCCTCGCCTCCTCGCAATTCGATCCGAAATCCGACCGGGTCGACGCCTCGCCCGCGCTTCTGAACCTCTTCGGATTCCCGGAATCCACCGGTTTGATGACCTCGGCGGAGTTCTTCGACCGTGTCCATCCCGACGACATGGCCAATGCCGCGGCGGCAATGGAGAATATGCTGGCGGATCCCGAGGCGCCGTTCTTCGAGGTCGAGTACCGGGTGCAGCTTCCCGGCGGCGAGACCCGATGGGTCGCGACGTCAGGCGAATTCATCAGCCGCGATGAGGACGACCCGATCATGATCTCGCTTTCGCGCGACGTGACGGATGCCCGGTTGCGCGAGCAGGAGCTGATCGAGACCCTGGCGGAGCGGGACCGCCTTCTGACCCAGAAGGACACTCTGTTGGGCGAGGTGAACCACCGCATCAAGAACAGCCTGCAGATCGTCAATTCGCTGCTCAAGCTCGAGGTGCGATCCGCCGAGGGGTCCGAGTTGCGCAAACGGCTCGCGACCACGCTGTCGCGGGTCCAGGCCATGGCGTCGGTCCACGATCTCATCTTCCGTGCCGACCAGATGGCGACGGTCGCCCTGGGCGAGCACCTGCCCAAGCTCTGCCGCGCGATTGACGAACTGGCCCCCGACGGCGCCAGCGTCGCCTGCAATTGCGCCCCGGTCGTCCTGACGACCGACCGGGCCATCAGCCTCGCACTTCTGGTCAACGAGTTGATCACGCCGCCGCTGACCGAGGGCCGCAGCCGCCACGTGGACGTAGAGCTCTCCGAGGTCGACGACACGCTCCGGCTCCGCGTACATTACGACGGCTCCGGATCGCGCGGCTCGAATTCGGTCAGCCGGCGCATCGTCGACAGCATCGCCCGGCAATTGGACGCATCCGTCGAATTCGAAGAACGCGATGGACGTGAATGCGTCATCGCTGATATGCAAGGCGTCATGTCTGCGGGATGATCGGTGCTGGGAGGGTTGATATGCGACAGGAAGACCCTCTGAAGGTTTTGATCGTCGAGGATGAGACCCTCATCGCGATCGACCTCGAATACGAGATCACGGATATGGGCCATGTCGTGTCGGGCACCGCGCCCGATTTCGCGACCGCCAAGCGCAGCGTCATCCGCGACCGACCCGACGTCGCGCTGATGGATATCCGGCTGAAGAACGGCGAGGACGGCATCGACGTCGCCCAATGGCTCCGCGAGGAGGCCGATGTGCCCTGCATCTTCGTCAGCGGCAATCTCGACGACAAGCTCAGCGAGCGGATCGCGCCGCTGGAGCCGGTCGCCTGCGTCGGAAAGCCGGTGCTGGGTCCGCTCCTGTCGGATGCGCTGACGCAGGCCAAGACGCTGCGCGACCGGGCGCTCGACCGCTTCGGCGGCTTCCCGATGCCCGGTGGGACCTGACGCGTCTCAGCCCGCCCGCCGCGTCCAGCCCCAGAGACAGATCAGCTCCATCACCACATGCGCCCCCGCGATGGCGGTTGCGCCCGTCGTGTCATAGGGCGGCGAGACCTCGACCACGTCGCCCCCGACAAGGTCGATCCCCGCCAGATCGCGCAGGATCGCCGCCGCCTGCCCGCTCGACAGCCCGCCCCAGACCGGCGTGCCGGTGCCCGGCGCGAAGGCCGGGTCCAGCGCGTCGATATCGAAGGTGAGATAGCAGGGCCGGTCGCCGACCACCTGCTTGATCCGCGCCGCGATCTCGCCCGGGGCGGCCTCGTGCACCGCCCGCGCGTCGATCGTCGTCACGCCCAGCGTATCCGGATTGACCGTGCGGATCCCGACCTGGACCGAGCGTTCCGGGTCGATCACGCCGGTCTTCACCGCCTTGTAGAACATCGTCCCGTGGTCGATCCGGTCCATGTCGTCGTCGGGCCAGGTGTCGGAATGCGCGTCGAACTGGATCAGCGCCAGGGGCCCGTATTTCTCGGCATGCGCCTGTAGGATCGGGAAGCTGACATAGTGATCGCCCCCCATTGCGATGCAGCCCGCGCCCTGCAGCAGGATGCCCCGCACATGGTCGCGCAGCGCGCCGGGGAAGTCGGCGACCTTGGCGTAGTCGAAGCCGACATCGCCGTAATCGGCCACCGCGAACTCGTCGAGCGGCGAGTAGTCCCAGCCATAGGGCGGGTCGAAGGGCTGCAGCGCGCTCGCCTCGCGGATGGCGCGGGGGCCGAACCGCGCGCCGGGGCGGTGCGTCACCGCCTGGTCGAAGGGCACGCCGGTGACGGCCAGATCGTACCCGGCCAGATCCTTGGTGTAGCGGCGGCGGAAGATCGAGGGGGCGCCGCCGAAGGCGTTCTCGAAGGACAGGCCCCGCGGATCCTCCCGCGTGAAGGCCCGGTCCACCTGATCGCGCGCATCCTGCAGGGCCATGGCTCGTCTCCGTCTGTCGCGGGGCGACATGAGCATGGCCGCCGCCCGAGGGAAAGCCCTCGACTCGGGGCGCGGTTCGGCTACGTGGGGGGCATGGATCAGCCCCCCCTCCGCGACGCCTTCATCCACGCAATGTCCCGCGCCGCGGCGACGGTCAGCGTGGTCACGACCGACGGGCCCGCGGGGCTGGCCGGCGTGACGGTCTCGGCCATGACCAGCGTCTCCGCCGATGGCGAGGCGCCGACGATCCTCGTCTGCGTGAACAAGGGGGCCTCGGCGGCCGAGCCGATCCTCGCGAACCGCTGCTTCGCGGTGAACGTGCTGGAACACGAGCAGCAGCCGCTGGCCGATCTCTTCGCCGGCCGCACCGAGGCGCAGGGCGCCGCACGGTTCGACGGGCTGCCGGTCACCCGGCTCGCCACCGGCGCACCGGTCCTGAAGGCGCTGGCGAGCTTCGACTGCACGCTGCAATCGGCGGATTTGGTCGGAACCCATCACGTCATCATCGGCGCCGTCCGCGCCGTGCGCGTCGAGGAGACGGGCACGCCGCTGATCTACGGCATGCGCGGCTACCTCAAGGCCGAACGGGCCTAGACCCGGCCCGTAACCGCCGCGCGCATCAGCCGCCAGCGGCTGCCCGCATCCGACAGGTCGGGCTGGTCGCCCGGCCGGTCGCGAAAGGCGCGCAGGATGGGGCCCACGTCACTCAGCACCAGGAACACGCCGCGCGCCGCTTTCGGGGGCCGGGCCTCGCGAAACCGCGCCAGCGCCGCCAATCCCGCCTCGGCCAGGTCGCGGACCCGGTCTTCGGGCGGGCCAGGCGGCAGCGGCGCGCGCCCGCGCTTCGCCAGGTCCGGCGCGGCCAGCAGCCAGGAGGCGATGCCATGCGCAAGCCCCCCATCGCGCACCGCCGCCGCATCCTCGGCCCCCGCCAGCCGCGCGGCCGACCACAGAAGCGTCCCCGCCGTGCGGTCGAGATAGCGGGTGAGATCCGCCGGATCGGCGATCCGCAGCCCCTCGATATCGTCGTGGCGCGCGACGATCATGTCGTCGAGATCCTGCGCCGCGCGCCGGTCCACCACGGCCGCGAGCGGGGTCACCACCTCGTGGCGCCGCACCTTGCCGCCCGCCGCGATCTCGTCCAGCGCCTCGCGCCACCACTGCAGCCGCATCTGCGCGATCATCGGCTCGCTGGTGACCCAGGGCGCGCGCGCGACCTCGATGTTGAAGGCGTAAAGCGGGAACAGCATCGCGCGCAGCCGCACCGGCGCGGCCATCACGGCGCGGAACCGCGCGGGGTCGCCGCGGCGGACCAGGTCGGCGCAGGCGGCGATGTCGTCACTGGATCCGGGGGCGGTTTCGGTCATGCCTCCTGACATAGCTTCCAGCGCACCGCGTCCAGCAGCGCCTCGAAGCTCGCATCGACGATATTGGCCGAGACGCCCACCGTGGACCAGCGCCGCCCCTTGCCGTCCTCGTGGTCGATGATGACGCGGGTCACCGCCTCGGTGCCGCCCTGCATGATCCGCACGCGGTAATCGGTCAGGCGCATGTCGTCGATCTGCCCCTGGTAGCGCCCCAGATCCTTGGCCAGCGCCTTCGAAAGCGCGTTGACCGGGCCGCGGTCGCTGCCGGTCTCGTCGAGGCTTTCGGAGACCGACAGCTTCTTCTCGCCATCGACCTTCACGACGACGACGGCCTCGGACAGGCTGACCATCCGGTCGTATTTGTTCTTCCGCCGCTCGACCGTGACGCGGTAGCGCTTCACCTCGAAGAAATCCGGCAGCAGCCCCAGCTCCTCGCGGGCGATCAGCTCGAAGCTGGCCTGGGCCACGTCGAAGGCATAGCCGCGATCCTCGGCCTCCTTCACGCGGGTCAGGATGCGGGAAAGCTGATCGGGCGCGCCCTCCAGCCCCGCCTCGGCCAGGCGGCGGCGCAGGTTCGACAGCCCCGCCTGGTTCGACATCGGCACGACGCGCATGTTGCCGACAGCTTCGGGGGGCACGTGTTCGTAGGTGGTCGGATCCTTCAGGATCGCGCTGGCATGCAGCCCCGCCTTATGCGCGAAGGCCGAGGCACCGACATAGGCCGCCTCGCGCCGGGGCACGCGGTTCAGGATGTCGTCCAGACGCCGCGAGACCTGCATCAGCATCGGCAGCCGGTCGCGCGCGATGCCGGTCTCGAAGCGGCTGGCGAAGGGCTCCTTCAGGAGCAGCGTGGGGATCAGCGCGGTCAGGTTGGCGTTGCCGCAGCGCTCGCCCAGCCCGTTCAGCGTGCCCTGGATCTGGCGCGCGCCGGCCTCGACCGCGGCCAGGGTGCCGGCCACGGCCTGCTCGGTGTCGTTATGGGTATGGATGCCCAGCCGGTCGCCCGGGATGCCGGCCGCGATGACGGCGCGCACCACCTCGGCGATGCGCGCGGGCATGGTGCCGCCATTGGTGTCGCAGAGCACGACCCAGCGCGCGCCCGCGTCGAGCGCGGCGCGCAGGCAAGCCACGGCGTAATCGGGATCGGCGGCGTAGCCGTCGAAGAAATGCTCCGCATCGAACAACGCCTCGCGCTGCCGCGCCACCAGATGCGCGACCGAGTCGCGGATCGCGGCGAGGTTTTCGTCGAGGCCGATGCCCAGCGCGGTCTCGACATGGAACGGATGGGTCTTGCCCACCAGGCAGACGGCGCTGGTCCCGGCGTTCAGAACGGCGGCCAGCACGTCGTCATTATCCGCCGACCGCCCGGCCCGCTTGGTCATGCCGAAGGCCGTGAGCGTCGCGCGCGTCGTCGGCGGCGCGTCGAAGAACTCGCTGTCGGTTGGGTTGGCGCCGGGCCAGCCGCCCTCGATCATGTCGACGCCCAGCGCGTCGAGCATGCCCGCGATCTCGTGCTTCTCGGCCGCAGAGAACTGCACGCCCTGCGTCTGCTGCCCGTCGCGCAGCGTGGTGTCGTAGAGGTGGAGGCGTTCGCGGGTCATACTGCAGCGACGACCGACGCCAGGCTAATCAGCTTTGGATTGAAGCGCGGATACATCGAACCACTAACACCTGCGTGCCGAATATCGCCACCAAGCTCGAATTGAACCGGCGATGGCCGCCGTTCGCCGCCAAGCTTTTGGATAAGTGAAACGTCGAAATTAATGCGTCGCTCGCAAGCAAGAGCGTATAATTTCGCCCAACCGAAAGCTTCTTCTTTATCTGACTGTGACCAAGAGGAATTTGGCCCGTCGTCTTTGAGGGCTATTCCTCCGGCCTGCAGAAATGCTCTAATCGCATCAGCGGTCACGAAGTCCTTTCTACTCCTCGCCTCATTCCGCTCAGAAATTGCTTTCTCAATATCCCGTACAACGTCTTCTTGATCCGGATCATTCAGATGTTGTTGCAGCCAGCCGCCCATCCCGTCGCCCAGCAGCCCCAGCATTTCGGCCGAGGCCCGCAGCCCCGCGCCGTCGCCCGCCTTGGCCAGCCGGTGCAGCACCGCAATCGCCCCCGGCGCGTTCAGGTCATCGCGCAGCGCGTCCAGCACCTCGGGATGCACCGCGCCGCCATCCGCGGCCATCGCCCGCCACTTCCGCAGGGTCGCCTCGGCCTCGCGCGCCTTCTCCCCGGTCCAGTCCATCGGCTTCGAATAATGCGTGCCGAGGAACACGAACCGGATCACCTCGCCCGGGATCCCGCGATCCAGCAGGTCGCGCACGGTGAAGAAATTGCCCAGGGACTTGGACATCTTCCGCCCCTCGACCTGCAGCATCTCGTTGTGCAGCCAGACCCGCGCGAAGCCCGCGTCCGGGTCGGCGCAGCAGGATTGCGCGAGCTCGTTCTCGTGATGCGGGAACATCAGGTCGGTGCCGCCGCCATGGATGTCGAAGGCGGGCCCCAGCAATTCGCGCGTCATGGCCGAGCACTCGATATGCCAGCCGGGTCGGCCGCGACCCCAGGGGCTGTCCCAGCCCGGCTGGTCGGCATCGGACGGCTTCCAGAGCACGAAATCCATCGGGTCGCGCTTGAAGGGGGCGACCTCGACCCGGGCGCCGGCGATCATGTCATCGACCGAGCGGCCCGACAGCGCGCCGTAATCCGCGAAGCTGTCGACCGCGAAGAGCACGTGGCCGTCGGCGGCATAGGCATGGCCCTTGGCGATCAGCTCCTCGATCATGGCGATCATCTGCGGGATGTATTCCGTCGCCCGCGGCTCCAAATCGGGCGCGGCGTTGCCGAGCGCGGCCATGTCGTCGTGGAACCAGCCCAGCGTCTCCTCGGTCACCTCGCGGATCGACCGCCCTGTCTCGGCCGCGCGCGCGTTGATCTTGTCGTCCACGTCGGTGACGTTGCGCGCATAGGTGACGTGATCGGCCCCGTAATCGTGGCGCAGGAGCCGCGCCAGCACGTCGAACAGGATCACGTTGCGCGCATTGCCCAGATGCGCGCGGTCATAGACTGTCGGGCCGCAGAGATAGAGCCGGACATTGTCGGGATCGATCGGCGCGAAGGGCTCGATCCGTCGGGTCGCGCTGTTGCGCAGGCGGATGGTGGGGCGGGTCATCCCGGCCTCTCCTGTCGTCTGGGGGCGGGGACGGAGCGCGGTCGCGGGCAGCCGTCGCCCGCCGATCCAATGGGCGGACGCGTCAGATGCAGATGATGCAGATGCCGCGATACATGGCCTCCCGATAGCATGCGGTCGCGGCGCCCCGCAACCGTTTGACAAGCCCGCGCGGCTTGTGTCCCGTGCCCGGGATGGCGAAGATTTCCGACAGGGTCCGCGGGCTGACCGCGGGCATGGGCGACGGCTGGGGCGTCTATCACCGGGCGCGGGCGCTGAAGGCGCAAGGCGTGGCGATCACCGACCTGACCATCGGCGAGCACGATATCCGCACCGATCCCGCGATCCTCGACGCGATGCAGGCCTCGGCGCGCGGCGGGCATACCGGCTATGCCGCGCTGGCGGGCACGGGCGATCTGCGCGACGCGATCGCCGCGCGGGTGACCGAGCGGACGGGCATGCGCACCACGCGCGAGAACGTCCTGGTGACGCCGGGCGGCCAGGCGGCCCTGTTCTCGGCGCTGATGGGGGTGATGGATCCCGGCGCCGAAGTGGCGCTGCCCGATCCCTATTACGCGACCTATCCGGGCACCGTCCGCGCCGCGGGCGGCGTGCCGGTCCCGGTGCCCACCCGCCCCGAGGACGGCTTCCAGCCCCGGGCCGAGGCGCTGTCGGCCGCGATCGGCGACCGGTCCGCCGCGCTGATGGTGAATTCGCCCAACAACCCCACCGGCGCGGTCTACGGGGCCGAGACGATGGACGGCATCGCCGAGGTCGCGCAGCGCCACGATCTCTGGCTGATCTCGGACGAGGTCTACGACACCCAGCTCTGGTCCGGCGGGCACCTGTCGGCCCGCGCCCTGCCCGGCATGGCGGATCGGACGCTGGTCGTCGGCTCGATGTCGAAATCGCATGCCATGACTGGCAGCCGGATCGGCTGGCTGGTCGGGCCGCCCGCGATGATCGCCGATCTCGTGGTGCTGGCCACCCACACGACCTACGGCGTCGCGGGCTTCGTGCAGGACGCGGCGCTGCACGCGCTGCGCCTCGGGCCGGAGTTCGAGGCGCGCATCGCCGCGCCCTTCCGCCGCCGCCGCGCCGCCTGTCTGGAGCTTCTGGGCCAGGCCGCGCGCATCCGCGCGCATCCCTCGGCCGGCGCGATGTACCTGATGCTGGATATCCGCGCGACGGGGCTCTCCGCCACCGCCTTCGCCGAGCGCCTTCTGGACGAACGCCGGATCGCGGTGATGCCGGGCGAGAGCTTCGGCCAGGCCGCCGCGGGCCATGTCCGGGTCGCGCTGACCCTGCCCGACGACGCGCTGCTCAACGCGTTCGACAGCATGCTGAGCTTTGCCGAGGAGATCATGGCATGACGACATTTCGCGAGATGCACCGGCCCGGCGACCCGCTGGTCTTGGCCAATGCCTGGGATGTGGGCTCCGCCCGGATGCTGGTCGCGCTGGGCGCGAAAGCGATCGGCACCACATCCGCCGGCTATGCCTTCACCCGCGGGCTGCCCGATGGCGGCCGCGTCGGTCGGGACGAGGCCATCGCACATGCGGCGGACCTCGCGAAACATGTGGGCGTCCCGGTCTCGGCCGATCTGGAGGATGGCTACGGCCCCGATCCGATGGATTGCGCGAAGACCGTCCAGCAGGCCGCGCTGGCGGGTCTGGCCGGATGCTCGATCGAGGATGTCGGCCCCGACGGCACGGCCTACAGCTTCGCCGCCGCCGCGGCGCGGGTCGAGACCGCCGCGCAGGCCGCCCGCCAGGCGCGGCACGATTTCGTCTTTTGCGCCCGGGCCGACGGCGTCATGCACGGCGTCTATGACGTGGACGAGGCGATCCGCCGGTTGCAGGCCTTCGAGGCGGCGGGCGCGGATCTGCTCTACTGCCCGATGCCGGGCGAGATGGCCGATCTGAAGCGGATCATCGCCGCGGTGACGAAGCCGGTCAACGCGCTCGCCGCGGGGCCCTGGACGCAGGTCAGCGGCAAGGACTTCGCCGAGGCCGGCGTCGCGCGGATCTCGCTAGGCTCCGCGCTCGCGCGCGCCACGCACCAGACCATCCGCGACGCGGCGCAGCCCCTGTTCCTGGCGGGGGATTTCAGCCGCCTCGGCGGGATCGGCTCGGGCGAAGTGGACGACTACCTCGCGAAAGGGGCCGAAGGGGCGGAGCTGCCCTAGCCCGCCGCCTCGCGCGCCAGCGCCTCGATCGCGGCCCAGTCGCCGGCCGCCATCCGGTCCTTCGGCGCGACCCAGCTGCCGCCGACGCAGATCACGTTCGGCAGGGCCAGGTAGTCGCCCTTGTTCGCGGGGCTCACGCCGCCGGTGGGACACCATTTCACCTGCGGGATCGGCGCGCCGATGGCCTTCAGCGCCGCCGCGCCGCCCGAGGCCTCGGCCGGGAAGAATTTCAGCATGTCGTATCCGCGCTCCAGCAGCGCCATCGCCTCGGTCGCGGTGGCCGCGCCCGGCAGAAGCGGCAGGCCCGCCTCGGTGCAGGCATCGAGCAGCCGGTCCGTCGCGCCGGGCGAGACCCCGAAGCGCGCGCCCGCATCTACCGCGGCGGCGACGTCGGCGGGCGTCAGGAGCGTGCCGGCCCCGACGATGCCGCCTTCCACCGTCGCCATCTCGCGGATGCAGTCCAGCGCGGCGGGCGTGCGCAGCGTCACCTCGAGCGCGGGCAACCCGCCCGCGACCAGCGCCGTGGCTAGCGGGCCCGCCTGCGCGGCGTCGTCGAGGACGAGGACCGGGATGACGGGCGCGCGCCCGGCGATCTCGCGGGCGGCGCGGGACTGTTCCTGCGGGGTCATGGTCGTGCCTCCGGCTGGCGTCGTGACGTGAGTATTTCCCGACCCGTGATGGGCCGGGCGGGCCTAGATGACCACCCCCGCGCCCTGGTCGGAGCGGCCGGCGGTGTTGCGGAAGACCTCGAACAGCTCGCGGCCCAGCCCGAAGCCGTTGGCCGACAGGTCGGGATGGACGATCTCGCGCGCCTCCACGTCCGGCTCGAGGCACTCGATCACGCCCGCCGTCGCGTCGTAGCGGATCATGTCGCCGTCGCGGATCTTGGCGATCAGCCCGCCATCCAGCGCCTCGGGCGCCACGTGGATGGCCGAGGGCACCTTGCCCGACGCGCCCGACATGCGCCCGTCGGTGATCAGGGCGATCTTGTGCCCGCGTTGCAGCACCACCGAAAGCGACGGGGTCAGGGCGTGCAGCTCGGGCATACCGTTGGCCTTGGGACCCTGGTAGCGCAGCACGACGATGCAATCGCGGTCGAGCTCGCCCGCCTTGAAGGCGGCCTTCACCGCGTCCTGGTCGTGGAAAACGCGGGCCGGGGCCTCGATCACGTGAAGCTCCTCGGCCACGGCGCTGATCTTGGTCACGCCGAGGCCCAGGTTCCCGCGCATCTGCTTCAGGCCCCCGGACTTGGCGAAGGCGTCCTGCGGCGGGCGCAGGATCTTGTCGTTCTGGCTTTCGCGGGGGCCCGGCTCCCAGCGGACGCGGCCCGCATCGAGCTTGGGCTCCGAGGCATAGGCGCCGAGGCCCTGCCCCGCGACGGTCGCCACGTCCTCGTGCAGAAGCCCGGCCTCGAGCAGGTGCCCGATCATGTAGGGCAGCCCGCCCGCGGCGTGGAAATGATTCACATCGGCGAGGCCGTTGGGATAGACGCGCGCCATCAAGGGCGTCGCCTCGGACACGGCATCGAAATCGGCGCAGGTCAGCTGCACGCCCGAGGCGCGGGCCATCGCGATCAGGTGCAGGACGAGGTTCGTCGACCCGCCCGTCGCCATAAGCCCGACAAGGCCGTTCACATAGGCCCGCTCGTCCAGGATATCGCAGACCGGGGTGAATTCGTTGCCGAGACCCGTGATCTCGGTCGCCCGCTTGGCGGCGGCGTCGGTCAGCGCGTCGCGCAGCGGCGTGCCGGGATTGACGAAGCTCGCGCCCGGCAGGTGCAGCCCCATGAACTCCATCAGCATCTGGTTGGAATTGGCCGTCCCGTAGAAGGTGCAGGTGCCCGGCCCGTGATAGGACGCCATCTCGGATTTCATCAACTCGGCCCGGCCGATCTTGCCTTCCGCGAAATCGCGACGGGTCTTGGCCTTCTCCTCGTTGGGCAGCCCCGAGGGCATGGGGCCGGCGGGCACGAAGATGCCGGGCAGGTAGCCGAAGGTGGCGGCGGCGATGACGAGGCCGGGCACGATCTTGTCGCAGATGCCCAGATAGAGCGCCGAGTCGAAGGTGTTGTGGCTGAGCGCCACGCCGGTCGCCAGCGCGATCACGTCCCGGCTGAAGAGGCTCAGCTCCATCCCCTGCTGGCCCTGCGTGACCCCGTCGCACATCGCCGGAACACCGCCCGCGACCTGCGCGGTGGCGCCCGCCTCGCGCGCGGCGGCCTTGATGCGGTCGGGGTAATCCTTGAAGGGCTGATGCGCGCTCAGCATATCGTTATAGGCTGTGACGATCCCGACATTGGGCGTGCGCTCGGCGACGAGCGCGCCCTTCTCGCCGCTCTCGAAATCGCCGGGCATGGCGGCATAGGCATGGGCCTGGTTGCCGCAATCGAGATGGCCGCGGCGCGGGCCCTTCGACGCCTGGTCGCGCATGCGTTTCAGATAGGTCTCGCGCGTCGCGCGGGAGCGGTCGCGGATACGATCGGTGATCTCGTCGATGCGGGAATCGAGCGGCATGGCGGTCCCTCCTGTCTGTCGCGGGCCCAATGCCATGTTAGCGTTAACGGTTCAAGATGCGACGGTGCCGCGCCGCCCGGGGCACCGGTCGGGCTTCGGGTCAGCTTTCCGGCGCCATCAGCTCCACTTCCCGCCCGTCGCGAATCGCGGTGTAGAAGCAGCTCCGCCGGTTCGTGTGGCAGGCCGGGCCCACCTGCTCGACCCGCATCAGCAGGCAGTCACGGTCGCAATCGACGCGCAGGTCGACGAGCGTCTGCACATGGCCCGAGGTCTCGCCCTTCACCCAGAAGGCCCCGCGCGACCGCGACCAGTAGGTGACGCGCCCGGTCTCGAGGGTTCGGGCCACGGCATCGGCATTCATCCAGGCCATCATCAGGACCTCGCCGGTGGCGTGATCCTGCGCGATCGCGGGAATCAGGCCGGCGGCATCGTAACGCAGGGTGTCGGGGTCGAAGCTCATGGGGGACGCCTTTGCATCAGGGGTGCGGGACGCTACCTAAGTGGCAGCCGACGCGAAAGGAATGGCGGATGTCCGACGCCGACCTCATCAAGCTCTACTCCGGGCGCATCCTCGCGCTGGCCGCGGACATGCCCGCGACCGAGCCGCTTGAGGCGCCGATGATCGTCGCCCGCAAGCGCTCGCCGCTTTGCGGATCGACGGTGACCGTGGCGCTGGATGTCGAGGACGGCCGGATCAGCCGCTACAGCCAGGACGTGAAGGCCTGCGCGCTGGGCCAGGCCTCGGCCGCGGTCTCGGGCCGCGCCATGATCGGCCGCACCCGCGACGAGGTCGCCGCCGCACGCGACGGGCTGCGCGCGATGCTCAAGGATGGGGGCCCGGTGCCGGGCCCGCCCTTCGAGGGGTTCGAGGTGCTGGAGCCCGCGCGCGACTACCGCAATCGCCACGCCTCGATCCTGCTGGCGCTCGACGCGACGGTCGAGGCCATGGACCAGTTGGCCGAGGCCGGCCAGCCCGCGCAGTAACGCACGATCGAGACAAAAAACCGCCGCGCTCCGTGGGGCGGAGGCGGCGGAAGTTGCGTCTGATCGCTCGGGCAGTGGCCGAAGCCCCGGGGACAGGGGCGGATCGGTCGGCGCGGCCCCCTCGGGGTGGGGACTGCGCCTCCGGCGGGTCGGGCGAGCCAGCCGGAAATCAGCGATGGACGCGGGCAGTGACGGAAATTCTCAGGCTAGCAGCGCGGGAAGGTTCAGCAATCCCAGCAGCAGGGTCACCAGCCAGACGCCGCCCAGCACGTCGGTCACGGGGTCGCGTTCGATGCGGCGGACGGTGCGGATGATCTTGCGGGCCATTGTCAGGCTCCTTCTTGGCTGCTCTCGTTGCATGTTTGTTCTCATACCGACCCGTCGCCTGTCCAGAACTTTTTTGGAACATTCGCGAACAAACCCGATCTGTTCCGCCGATTGGCCCTATCCGACGGACAGAAGCCGCAGCGCGCGATCCTGCTCCATGAGCCACAGAAGCAGGCGCACGGCCGCGCCGCGCGGGCCCGCTAGGCCGGGGTCGGCGGCCAGCACGGCCCGGGCATCGGTCTGGGCCGTGGCCATCAGCCCGGCCTGCCGTTCGAGATCGGCGATGCGGAAGCGCGGCAAGCCCGATTGCGCCGTGCCGAGCACATCGCCCGCGCCGCGCAGGCGCAGGTCCTCCTCCGAGATCCGGAAGCCGTCCTCGCTCTCGCGCAGGATCCGCAGCCGCGCCTCGGCGGTCTCGCCCAGCGGCGGCTTGTACATCAGAAGGCAGGTCGAGGCGGCGGCGCCCCGCCCGACGCGGCCGCGCAACTGGTGCAGTTGCGCCAGGCCGAAGGTCTCGGCCCGTTCGATCACCATGATCGAGGCGTTGGGCACGTCGACGCCCACCTCGATCACCGTGGTCGCGACCAGCACCTTGGTCTTGCCCTCCACGAAACGCGCCATGGCGGCGTCCTTCTCGGCGGGCGGCATCTGGCCGTGGACGAGCCCCACAACCCCCTCACCGAACGCCGCGCGCAGCGAGCGGAACCGCTCCTCGGCGGAGGTGAGATCGGCCGTTTCCGACTCGTCGACCAGCGGACAGACCCAGTAGGCCTGCCGCCCCTCGTCGATGGCGGCATGCAGCTTGGCGATCACGTCCTCCATCCGGCCCACCGGGACGGCAGCGGTGGTGACGGGCGTGCGGCCCGGCGGTTTTTCGTCGAGCACGCTCAGCTCCATGTCGCCATATTGCGTCAGCGCCAGGCTGCGCGGGATCGGCGTGGCGGTCATCACCAGCACGTCGCAGGCGGCGTTCTTCTCGCCCAGAAGCATGCGCTGGCGGACGCCGAAGCGATGCTGTTCGTCGATCACGGCAAGGCGCAGGTCGGCGAATTCCACGTCGCGCTGGAAGACGGCATGGGTGCCCACGAGGATCTGGATGTCCCCGCGCGCGAGCGCGTCGAGCTTGGCCTGCCGCTCGCGGCCCTTGTCGCGCCCGGTCAGGATCTCCAGCACGACACCCGCGGCATCGGCCAGCGGGCGCAGCCCGGCGGCGTGCTGGCGCGCGAGGATCTCCGTCGGTGCCATCATCACCCCCTGCCCGCCCGCTTCGACCGCCGTCAGCAGCGCCATCAGCGCGACCAGCGTCTTGCCCGCGCCCACATCGCCCTGCAGCAGGCGGTTCATGCGCCGCGGCTGCGCCATGTCGGCGGCGATCTCGTCGATCGAACGCCGCTGCGCGCCCGTGGGCGCGAAGGGCAAGGCCGCGAGGACGCGGCGGCGCAGATGGCCGTCGCCCTCGGTCGCGCGCCCCTTGCGGGCCCGCTCCGTCGCCCGCGCCAAGGCCAGCGTCATCTGATGCGCGAAGAGCTCGTCATAGGCCAGCCGCTGCCGCGCCACGGTGCCGGGCGACAGGTCGGCCGCGCCTTCGGGGTGATGCGCCGCCTGCAACGCCGCAGCGAAGCCGGGCCAGCCGCGTTCGGCCAGAAGCGCGGGGTCGATCCATTCCGGCAGCTCGGGCACGCGCTTCAGCGCGGCCTCGACGGCCTTGGCCATCATCTTCGCCGTCAGCCCCGCGGTCAGCGGATAGACCGGCTCGTAGGCAGGCAAGGCCTCGCCCTCGGCCAGGACATGGTCGGGATGCGGCATCTGCGCGACGCCGTCATAGAGCTCGGCCTTGCCCGAGATCATGCGCCGCTGCCCGGTCGGCAGAAGCCGCTGGTGCAGGTCGGCCGAGCCGCGGAAATAGACCACCTGGAAGCTCGTCTTCGCGTCCTCGACCTCGATCCGGTACGGGCGGCCGCGCGTCGCAGGCGGGATGTGGCGGCCCACGGTGACGGGCACGGTGACCACCCCCGGCAACACCGCGTCGCGGATCGAGGCAACCGGCGTCCGGTCGACGCCCCCGGTGGGCAGGGTCAGCACCAGGTCCTTCGGCGTCGCGACATGCAGGTTGGCGAACAGCTTCGCCGATTTCGGCCCGATCCCGGGCAGCGTCTCGAGCCCGGAGAACAGCGGGAACAGCCGTTCGGGCCGCCCGCTCATGCGTCGCCGATCAATTCGAGCCAGCCATCCTCGTCGATCGTCTCGACGCCTAGCGCCGCGGCTTTCTCGGCCTTCGAGCCCGCGCCCGGGCCCGCGACCACCAGGTCCGTCTTCTTCGAGACCGAGCCCGAGACCTTCGCGCCCAGCGCCTCGGCCCGCGCCTTGGCCTCGGCGCGGGTCATCTTCTCGAGGCTGCCGGTGAAGACCACCGTCTTGCCGGCCACCGGGCTTGCCGCGGCGACGGGTTCCGGCGGCTCGATCTCCAGCGCGGCGACGAGCGCATCAATGGCGGCGCGCTCCTTCGGGCCGGCCATCGCCTCGCAGACCGCCAGCGCCAGCGTCGCGCCGATGCCGTCGATGCCCACCAGCTCCTCCCAGGCCGCGCGCGCCTCGGGCGGCACGTCCGCCCAGACCTTGTCGCGCGTCTCGGAAATGCGCGCGCGGCGGCCCTCTTCCTTCGCCGCGGCCCGCTCGTCGCGGATCGCGTCCTCGGCCGCGCGGTGGGCCTCGGCGGCCGGATCGGCGGCGTCGACGGTGGCGGCGAAGGCGTCCCAGTCGCCGAAATGCCGCGCCAGGTCGCGGCCGGCCACTTCGCCCAGATGCCGGATTCCCAGCGCGAAGAGCACGCGGCCCAGCGGCTGCCGGCGCGCCGCGTCGATCGCCGCGAAGAGGTTCGCGGCCGAGGTCTCGCCCCAGCCGTCGAGATTGGCGAGGCTCTTCACGCCGCCGCCATAGCGGTCCTGCAAGGTGTAGATATCCACTGGCGAGGCGATCCAGCCAAGCTCGTGAAACCGCTCGATCTCCTTCTCGCCCAGCCCCTCGATATCGAGCGCGGCGCGCGAGACGAGATGCTTGAGGCGCGCGACGACCTGCGCGGGACAGATCAGACCGCCGGTGCAGCGGCGCACGCTTTCGCCCGGCTCGCGCGTGGCGGGGCTGCCGCATTCGGGACAGGTCTCGGGGAAGTCGTAGCGCACGGCGCCCTCGGGACGGGCCTCCAGGTCGACGGCACGGACCTTCGGGATCACGTCGCCCGCGCGGTAGATCTCGACCCGGTCGCCCACTCGCAAATCGGCGCCGCCGCGGATCGGCGCGCCGGCATTGTCGCGCCCGGCGATGTAATCCTCGTTGTGCAGCGTCGCGTTCGAGACGACGACCCCGCCCACGGTCACGGGCTCGAGCCGCGCGATGGGGCTGAGCGCGCCGGTGCGGCCCACGTTGATCTCGATGGCCGTCAGCCGGGTCCAGGCGGTCTCGGCCGGGAACTTGTGCGCGATGGCCCAGCGGGGCGTCGTCGATCGGAAGCCCAGCCGGCCCTGCAGGGCCAGGTCGTCGACCTTGTAGACGATGCCGTCGATATCGTAGCCCAACTCCGCGCGCCGCGCGGCGATGTCGCGATAGAGCGCGAGGATCACATCCGGCCCGTCGCAGACCCGCGTTTCGGGATTGGTCGGAAAGCCCAGGCCCGAGAGTCGCTCCAGCGCGTCGTGCTGGGTGCCGGCGAGCGGCTCCGACAGCGCGCCCCAGCCATAGGCGAAGAAGCGCAGCGGCCGCGCGGCGGTCACCTTCGGATCGAGCTGGCGCAGGCTGCCGGCGGCGGCGTTGCGCGGGTTGGCGAATGCCTTGCCCCCCGCCTCGGCCTGCGCGGCGTTGAGCGCGGCGAAATCGGCATGGGACATGTAGATCTCGCCACGCACCTCCAGCAGTTCGGGCGCGTTCTGCAGATTATGCGGGATCTCGGCGATGGTGCGGACATTGGCGGTGACGTCCTCGCCGGTCTGGCCGTCGCCGCGGGTGGCGGCGTGGATCATGCGGCCGCCCTCGTAGCGGACCGACAGGCTCAGCCCGTCGATCTTCGGCTCGGCGGTGTAGGGGAGCGGCGCGTCGGGCGCGAGACCCAGGAAGCGGCGGATGCGGGCGTCGAACTCCGCGATATCCGTATCGTCGAAGGCATTGGCCAGCGACAGCATCCGCTGCGCGTGGCGGATCTTGCCGAAGCCCTCCGCGGGCGCGGCGCCGACCTGCTCGGACGGGCTGTCGTCGCGCTTGAGCTGCGGGAAGCGGGCTTCGATGGCGGCGTTGCGGCGCTTGAGCGCGTCATAGGCGGCATCGCTGATCTCGGGCGCGTCCTCGACGTGATAGGCGGCATCGGCGCGGGCGATGGCCTCGGCCAGACGGGCGAGTTCGGCCGCGGCCTGTTCCGCGTCGAGCGCCTCGACGGCGATCTGCTCCTGTTGCGCCACGGGGGCCTCCGCCTGCGATCCTGCACAGGGTTTAGGCCGCGGCCCCGCCGCGTTCCAGCGATTCCCGGCGGGCGGCGTCGCGACGGTGGGGAGGGATCGGGGTGCGTGGCGAGGTCTCAGGACCCTCCACCCCGTTGTCCGAAGATGAAGACCTTAGCCGACCGGCGACCATGCCAATTTCGAGCCGGGTGGCTCGGACAGTCGAAATCGGCCGGTGCTCAGGCGTCCCGTGATCGATGTGACGGCCCTCCCCGGCCAAGCGCCCGGTTTCAGCTAGAGCGCGATCACGACGCCGGATCGACGGAGATGGATCCTCAGGAGGTGATGGACCGTGGGAGGCGCCTGGCCTCGTCTCGCCCGAGCGAGGGGCCGGGGCCGAGTCCGCGCCCCAGGATCGGGCATCCGACCCGCACTAGGCCCGTCGCAGTCGCGGACCCTCCGCCGATACGGACGCGCCGGACCCGGCGCGTTCCGCCATGCGGGTCAGGCGCTGGCCAACCGTTTCGTCTCGTCGACCGGATCGCGCAGCACGTAGCCGCGGCCCCAGACCGTCTCGATATGGCTTTCGCCGCCCGTCGCCTCGCTCAGCTTCTTGCGCAGCTTGCAGATGAAGACGTCGATGATCTTCAGCTCGGGCTCGTCCATGCCGCCGTAGAGATGGTTGAGGAACATCTCCTTGGTGAGCGTCGTGCCCTTCCGCAGGCTCAGAAGCTCCAGCATCTGGTATTCCTTGCCGGTCAGGTGCACGGACTTTCCGTCCACCTCGACCGATTTCGCATCGAGGTTCACCGCCACCGTGCCGGTGCGGATGATCGATTGCGAATGCCCCTTCGAGCGGCGGACGATGGCATGGATCCGCGCGATCAGCTCGTCGCGATGGAACGGCTTCGTCATGTAGTCGTCGGCGCCGAACCCGAAGCCCTTGATCTTGTTCTCCGTGTCGTCGGAGCCCGAGAGGATGAGGATCGGCGTTTCGATCCGGCTGAGGCGCAACTGCTTGAGAACCTCGTGCCCGGTCATGTCCGGCAGGTTCAGGTCGAGCAGGATCAGGTCGTAATCGTACAGCTTGGCAAGATCGACGCCTTCCTCGCCCATGTCGGTGCAATAGACGTTCAGGTTGGCGGTGCCGAGCATCATTTCGATGCTCTTCGAGGTCGTCGGATCGTCTTCGACGAGGAGGATCTCGCATGGCTCGCTCCGGGGGACTGCTTCGGTCGTGTTTACCTTGCGTTCAATTCCTTAACTTATGGTTACCCGAGCCATCGTTAACGTCGCCTGACCTTCTTAACCGTTTCGGAAGCGTTGCAGAAGCGTCGATTTCAGCCCGTTCGTGCCGTGACGCGACATGGCCGATTGCCAGCTCTCGAATTCCTCGCGCGACAGGTCGTAGCGATCGATCGCCTCGTCGAGGCTGATCAGCCCCGCCTGCACGCCGCGGACCACCGCTTCCTTGCGGCGGGCCACCCATCGGCTCGTGCCCGCGGGGGGCAGATCGGCGCGGCTCATCTGCGTGCCGTCCGGCAGGGTCACGACATGCGGTCCCTGCCCCTTTCTGAGATACATCGCGTCCTCCTGTGGAAAAGTCGCGACTGTCTGACGCGGCGAGCCTTAAGCACGGGTGAAGCGGCGGGTTGAGAATAGGCCCGATTTTCCTATATCTGGCGCCGATCTCTCTTCCGCCGGAGTTACCGGGATGCCCCTCGACGCCCGCCTCAATTCGCTCGGCCTGCCGAAAGCGCCCGCCGACACGCGCGTGGTCGTCGCCATGTCGGGCGGCGTCGACAGCTCCGTCGTGGCCGCGCAGCTGGCCGAGGAAGGCTATGACGTCGTGGGCGTGACGCTGCAGCTCTACGACCACGGTGCGGCGCTGGCCAAGAAGGGCGCGTGCTGCGCCGGCCGCGATATCCACGACGCCCGCCGCGTCGCCGAGACGATGGGCTTTCCGCATTACGTGCTCGATTACGAGAACACCTTCCGGGAATCGGTGATCGACGAATTCGCCGACGCCTATCTGGGCGGCGCGACGCCGGTGCCCTGCATCCGCTGCAACGAGCGGGTGAAGTTCCGCGACCTTCTGGAGACCGCGAAGGACCTGGAGGCCGATTGCATGGCGACCGGCCATTACATCCAGCGCAGGCCGGGCGCGCGCGGCCCCGAGCTGCACCGCGCGGCCGATCCGGTGCGCGACCAGTCCTACTTCCTGTTCTCGACCACGTCGGAACAGCTCGACTACCTGCGCTTTCCGCTGGGCCACCTGCCCGACAAGGCCGCGACGCGCGCACTGGCACAGCGCTACGGCCTGCCGGTGGCCGACAAGCCCGACAGCCAGGATATCTGCTTCGTGCCCAATGGCGACTACGCCGCCGTGATCGAGAAGCTGCGCCCCGGTGCGGGCGAGCCGGGCGCGATCGTCGACACCGAGGGGCGCGAACTCGGCCGCCATGACGGCGTGATCCACTACACGATCGGCCAGCGCCGGGGCCTGGGCATCGGCGGGCTGAGCGAGCCGCTTTACGTCGTCAAACTGGACCCGGAGGCCCGGCAGGTCGTGGTGGGCCCGAAATCCATGCTGGCCACGCGGCTCGTCCCCGTGCGCGAGATCAACTGGCTGGGCGATGAGCCCCTCGAGGCCCGCGCCGAATGGCATCTGGGCGTCAAGGTCCGCTCGACCCGCCCGCCGCGCGACGCGATCCTGCGGCCCAAGCCCGACGGCACCGCGGAGGTCGAGCTTTTGACCGCCGAGGAAGGCGTCTCGCCGGGCCAAGCCTGCGTGTTCTACGACATGGACGGCACCCGCGTCTTCGGCGGCGGGTGGATCTGGCGCGGCTACTGAGCCCGGCCGGGCGATTTTTCGTATCCGCTAAAGCATTGGCGCTGAGCGATTTTTCGGCCCCAATGTAAATCACCTTCACTTTTTTCGGCCCGAAGGCTTGCAGGGCCCCGATGCGCTCCCCAAATCGGTAATGTGAAAGACATTCACATACAAACCCGAAGGAGACGCTCATGACCCCCGCCCCCGCCCAAGCCGTTGCAATGACCGGCTCGTGGCTCGCCCGAACCGAGGCCTGGCTCGACGCCCGAGGCCGCGGCGCCTGGATCGCCGTGATGGTTCTCGGCTTCATCTTCTTCTGGCCCATCGGCCTGGCCCTTCTCGCCTACATGATCTGGAGCAAGCGCATGTTCGCCAATCGCAACGCCATGACCTGCGGCGCACGCCGTGCCCGCCATGCCTCCGCCGCGTTCCGCTCGTCCGGCAACGCCGCCTTCGACGCCTACAAGGCGGACATGCTGCGCCGGCTGGAAGACGAGCAATCCGCCTTCGAGGAGTTCCTCGAGCGGCTGCGCGAGGCCAAGGACAAGGCCGAGTTCGACCAGTTCATGGAGGATCGCTCCAAGCGCGAGGCCCCCAAGTCCGACGACGCCTGACCGACCGTGCGGCCCCGATTTCCGGGGCCGCACCCTTCCCGATCGCCCAAGGACCCACCAGATGACCGCCATGACCTACGCCGCCGGCCTGCCCGATCCCATCCACCAGCCCGAATTCTACGAGGGCGTCGTCTCCCGCCGGGCGCTGGCCTGGATCGTCGACATCCTCATCATCACCGGCTTCACCTTCCTCGCGGGGCTTTTGACGCTCACGCTCGCGTTCTTCCTCTGGCCGGTGGCCTTCGTCGCCATCGGGGCCGTCTACCGCATCGGCACGCTGGCCAGCGGCTCGGCCACCTGGGGCATGCGCCTCATGGGGATCGAGCTTCGCGACCACCGCGGCGAACGGTTCGACAGGGTGCAATCGGTGCTGCACGTCTTCGGCTACTACCTGTCGATCAGCTTCCTGCTGCCGGCGCTGGCCAGCATCGGCGCCATGCTCGCGACCGAGCGGCGGCAGGGCCTGACCGACCTCGTGCTCGGCACCGCCGCGATCAACCGCCCGGGCTGAGCCCAGCCAAGATCGGCGCGACCTCCGGGATCCGGGGGTCGCGCCATCATTCCGATTGACCTGTCCCCTCGGTCGTCTAGGCTTCGCTCCGACAGCAGCTGACAAAGTACGATCCGATGCGCCACAGCCTACCGCTGACGCCGCAATTCTATGTGACGGCGCCGCAGACTTGCCCCTATCTGGACGGGCGGCGCGAGCGGAAGCTGTTCACCGCGCTGCAGGGCTCCGGCGCGGCGGAACTCAACGACAAGCTCTCCAAACAAGGCTTCCGACGCTCGCAGAACGTGCTCTACCGCCCGTCCTGCGCCGACTGCGCGGCCTGCCTGTCGGCGCGCATCGCCATCGGCCGCTTCCGGCCCTCGCGCTCGCAGCGCAAGACGCTGGCGCGCAACGCCCATCTGCGCCGCGAGATCACCTCGCCCTGGGCGACCGAGGCGCAATACGCGCTGTTCCGCCAATATCTGGAGGCCCGGCATGCCGATGGCGGCATGGCTGACATGGACATCTTCGAATTCGCCGCGATGATCGAGGAGACTCCGATCCGCACCCGCGTCGTCGAGTATTGGGACGACCGGGGCGAGACGCCGGTCCTGCGCGCCGTCTGCCTGACCGACGTCCTCGATGACGGGCTGTCGCTCGTCTACAGCTTCTACGATCCCCATTGCCGCGGCGACAGCCTGGGCACCCAGATCATCCTCGACCATGTCGAGATCGCGCGCGATGCCGGCCTGCCTTACGTCTATCTCGGCTATTGGGTGCCCGGCTCGCCCAAGATGGGCTACAAGGCCCATTTCTCGGCGCTCGAGATCTTCAAGAGCCGCGAATGGCGGCCCCTCGGCGATCCCGAGGAGCATGCCGAGGACACGCATCCGCTGGCGGTGGAGCCCATCGCCGAGCAGGTGGCCCGGATCGACCTGCCCGACACCGCGACCTGAGCCGTCTCAGCCCGCCTCGCCGTTCGGACCCGCGCGCCCGGTCAGGATCGCGCTGACCGGCGCGATCGCGACCTCGTCCGAGCGCCCGCCCAACCGCCAGGAATAGAGCGCGGTGACCATCTCGGGCGTCGCCCGTCCGACCACCAGGACGGACCCGCCCTGCGTTGCCTCGAAGGCGGCGCGGTCGAGATAGCGGGTGATCACCGAGGCCCGTTCGTCGCGCCCGTCGAGAACCCGGTAGAGCTGGATCGCGGGCACGCCCGCGCGCTCCGCCGCGTCGACCTCGGATCCCAGCCCGCCCGGCCGTGCCACGAAGCCCATGCCATCCCCCGCCAGCGCGCGCAGCAGCGCGTCGAGCGCGGCACGATTGTCGGCGAAGCCGCCCCGCTCGATATCGAGGACGGCCAGCGCCTCGGGCACGGCGCCCTGCGCCCCGACCAGCGCGACCTCGACATCGCGGGCGTCGCCCGCGGGCGCAAGCGCGTCGGCCAGCAACATCACCTCCTGGCCCGCGGCGCGGTAGGCGGCGGCCGCCTGCGCCGCGGCCGGGTCGGTCGCGTCGACGGCGAAGGTCACGGGAAAGTCGAAGCCGGTCAGGCTGTCGCGATCGACCGCGCCCGCGCCGTCATCGACCAGGACTACGCCGAGAAGCGGCAACCCCTCGGGGTTGTCGAAGTCGGCGGCGAAGCGGGACAGCGCCCCCGGCACGGCGGCCCCGGGCTCCGACGCGTCCGGCGCCGGGGCGGTGACGCGGTCCAGAACGTTCGCGGCGTCGCGCTCGCTGTCGAGCACGATGCGGCGCGGCATCTGCCGCGGTCCATCATCCGCCGCGGACGTGTCCGCCGCGACCGCCGCCTCGGGCTCCGCCTCGGGCGCGGGCGGCGCATCGACGATTTCCGCCTCCGGCACCACGCGGATCCCGGCGCGGCCCGTGCCCGGCGCGGCGGCGTCGGGCGCCGGCGCGAGGGGCGTCGCGACGCTTTCCATCGGAGCCGGCGCCGCCTCCGGAGCCTCTGCCGTCGCGCTCGCCTCGGGCGCGGGCGGCGCGGCCGTCTCCTCCGCCGCGACCGGCGCCGCCTCGGCGGGCGCCTCTTCGGGCTCGATCTCGGGGGCCGCGGGCTCCGCCGGCGTCGTTTCGACGGCCGAAGCGAGCTCGGCCTCCGACGTCTCGTCGACCGGCGCGGCCTCGGGCTCGACCGCGCGGAAGGTCTGCGGCGGCGCATCCTGTGGCGTCTGCGGCAGCGCCGGGGCGTCGCCATCCTCGGGGGGCGCGACCAAGGCCGCGACACTGCCCGTCTCCGGCTGCGTGGCGCTTTGCGTGTCGGGCCGCGGCGCCGCGGAGGGGGCGCTGCCCGCGGGCGGCAACCCGGCCGCCAGCGGATCCGGCCGGCCCGGGGCCTCGGGCGCGCCGAGTTCCAGCGGGCCATCCTCGGGCGGGCGGTTGAATTCGCTGCCCGCCGGAAGCTCGACCGCGTCGGCGACGGATCCCGCCGTCGTGGCGGCCGTCCGCTCCGCCCCCGTGGCCACGGGCGCGGCCGCCGGGCGATCGGGCTGCGCGGGCGGTGCCTCGGCCTGGTCGCGCAGGATCGGCTGCTGGGGCGGCGCGGTGGCGCGCTGCGGCGCGGGCCCCGGCACCAGCAGCGAAACCCCGGCCAGAAGCACGGCGCCCAGCCCCAGTGCCGATACCGATCCCAACAGAACGCCCTTCAGCATGACCAACCCTCTGCCCGTGTCCCGCGCGCCGGAACGCGCCTTGACCCTGCCCCCGGGCCTTGGGCATGTATACCGCGCGCGTGGCCCAATCCTACCCCCCGCGCCCCCGGCCGGGAAAGGAAACGGCGTGCTCCTGCTGATCGACAACTATGACAGCTTCACCTGGAACCTCGTGCATTACGTGGCCGAGCAGGGGGCCGAGGTGCGCGTGGTCCGCAACGACGCAATCGACGTGCAGCAGGCGATGGCGCTGAACCCGGCGGGCGTGCTCCTGTCGCCGGGTCCCTGCGATCCGGACCAGGCCGGCATCTGCCTCGCAATGGTCGAGGCCTGCGCCGAGACGCGCACGCCGCTGATGGGCGTCTGCCTCGGGCACCAGGCCATCGGCCAGGCCTTCGGCGGCACCGTCACGCGCGCGGCCGAGATCGTGCATGGCAAGCTGGGGCGGATGCAGAACGACGGCACCGGCGTTTTCGCGGGCCTGCCCGCGGCCTTCGACGCCACCCGCTACCACTCGCTGATCGTTGATCGCGAGGGGCTGCCCAATGCGCTGGTCGTCAACGCGCAGCTCGCCGACGGGACGATCATGGGGCTGCGCCACCGCGACCTGCCAATCCACGGCGTGCAGTTCCACCCGGAGAGCATCGCCTCGGAACATGGGCATGCCGTGCTGAAGAACTTCCTCGACCTGATGCCCGACAGCCGACCGGCCGCGGCATGACCGATCTCAAACCGCTGCTCGACGCGGTGCCCGACCGCGCCCTGACCCGCGCCGAGGCCGAGGCCGCCTTCGCCACCTTCTTCGACGGCGCCGCGACGCCCGCGCAGATCGGCGGCTTCCTGATGGCGCTGCGCACCCGCGGCGAGACCATCGACGAGATCGCCGCCGCGGCGGCCGCGATGCGCGCGCGGATGAACCGCGTGGCCGCCCCCGAGGACGCGATGGACATCGTCGGCACCGGCGGCGACGGCAAGGGCACGCTCAACATCTCGACCGCCACGGCCTTCGTGGTCGCGGGCGCAGGCGTGCCGGTGGCCAAGCACGGCAACCGCAATCTCAGCTCGAAATCGGGGGCGGCCGACGTGCTGACCCAGATGGGAATCGAGGTGAACATCTCCGCGCAAGTCGCGGAAAAGGCTTTGGAACACTGCGGCATCTGCTTCATGATGGCGCCGATGCACCACCCCGCCACGCGCCACGTCATGCCCGTGCGCAGCGAGCTCGGGACGCGCACGGTCTTCAACATCCTCGGCCCGCTCACCAATCCCGCCGGCGTGCGCCGCCAGCTCACCGGCGCTTATGCGCCGCACCTGATCCGCCCGATGGCCGAGGTGCTGGGCGCGCTGGGCTCCGACGCGGCCTGGATCGTCCACGGCGCGGACGGCACCGACGAGATCTCGATCGCCGGCCCCACGCAGGTGGCCGAACTGGCCCATGGCGAGGTCACGGAGCGCATGATCACGCCCGACGATGCGGGCCTGCCCACGCATCCCTTCGAGGCCATTCTCGGCGGCGAGCCCGAGGCCAATGCCCGCGCCTTCCGCGCGCTGATGGAGGGCGCGCCCGGCGCCTATCGCGACGCGGTGCTCCTGAACGCCGCCGCCGCGCTGGTGGTTGCGGGCCGCGCGGCGAGCCTGCCCGAGGGCGTGGCCATGGCCGCGCAATCCATCGACAGCGGAGCCGCCGGCGCGAAAGTCGAGGCCCTCGCGAAATTCACAAGCGAGGCCGCATCGTGAGCGAACCGACCATTCTCGAACGCATCAAGGCCTACAAGCTCGACGAACTGGCCGAGCGCAAGGCCGCCCGCGACCAGGCCGCGATCGAGGATGCCGCGCGCGCCGCGCCCTCCGTGCGCCCCTTCGCCGACGCGCTGCACCAGGCGTCGATCACCGGCTACGGGCTGATCGCCGAGGTCAAGAAGGCCAGCCCGTCCAAGGGACTGATCCGCGCCGATTTCGACCCGCCCGCCATCGCGCGCGCCTATGCCGAGGGCGGCGCGGCCTGCCTGTCGGTCCTGACCGACGGGCCCAGCTTCCAAGGCGACGACCAGTTCCTCGTCGACGCCCGCGCGGCCGTGGATCTCCCCGTGCTGCGCAAGGATTTCCTCTACGACCCGTGGCAGGTGGCCGAGAGCCGGGCGCTGGGCGCCGACTGTATCCTCATCATCATGGCCAGCGTCTCGGATGCGCAGGCCGCCGAACTGGAGGCCGCCGCCCGCGACTGGGGCATGGACGCGCTGATCGAAGTCCACGACCGCGCGGAACTGGAGCGCGCCGACGCGCTCAAATCGCCGCTTCTGGGGATCAACAACCGCGATCTCAACACCTTCGCTACCGATCTTCAGACGACCCGCGACCTCGCCCGCCGGGCCTCCGAGGCGCGGCTGCTGGTGTCCGAGTCCGGGCTGAACACGCCCGCGGACCTTGCCGACATGGCCCGCCACGGCGCGCGCTGCTTCCTCGTGGGCGAAAGCCTGATGCGGCAGGAGGATGTCGCCCAGGCCACCCGGACGCTGCTGGCCAACCCGCTGGTCGCGCAGAGATGAGCGGCAAGCTCAGCCATTTCGACGAGACCGGCGCGGCCCATATGGTCGACGTCACCGCCAAGCCCGACACGGACCGCGTCGCGGTGGCCGAAGGTTGGGTGAAGATGTCCCCGCAAACGCTTGAAATCGTGACATCGGGTACGGCGAAGAAGGGCGACGTGATCGGCACCGCGCGCCTCGCCGGCATCATGGGCGGCAAGCGCACGGCCGAGCTGATCCCGCTCTGCCACCCGCTGCCCCTGTCGAAGCTCGCCATCGACATCGCGCCCGATCCCGACCTTCCCGGCCTGCGCCTGACCGCCACAGTCGCCACGCGCGGCCCTACGGGCGTGGAGATGGAGGCGCTGACCGCGATCTCGATCGCCTGCCTGACCGTCTACGACATGGCCAAGGCCGTGCAGAAGGACATGGAGATCGGCGGCATTCGCCTGCTGTCGAAAACCGGCGGCAAGTCGGGCGACTGGACGGCGCCGTGATCTCGGTCGCCGCTGCGACCGAGGCGCTGCTGGCGCTGGTCCGCGCGATGCCAGTCGAAGCCGTTCCGCTGGCCCGGGCCGGCGGTCGGGTCCTGGCCGAGCCGATCCGCGCGCGCCACGACCAGCCGCCCTTCCCGGCCTCCGCCATGGATGGCTACGCCGTCGCGGCCGACACCGTCGCGCCCGACGACGCCTTTACGGTCATCGGCGAGGCGGCCGCGGGTCATGCCTTCGCGGGCGGCTGCGGCCCCGGTCAGGCCGTGCGCATCTTCACCGGCGCGCCCCTGCCGCCGGGCGCGACCCGCGTCCTGATCCAAGAGGACGTCGCGCGCGACGGTGACCGCATCACCGTCACCGCCGATCCCGGCGACGCCACCCATATCCGCGCCGCCGCCTCGGATTTCGAGGCGGGCTTCGCGCTGCATCCCCGCCGGCTCAACAGCCGCGACGTCGCGCTGGCCGCCGCGATGGGCCACGCCGATCTCTCCGTGCGACGCGCGCCCGAGGTGGCGATCCTGATGACCGGGGACGAGCTCCGCGCGCCCGGCACCGCGCTGCGGCCGGGCGAGATCGTCGCTTCGAACGGCTACGGCCTGGCCGCTATGCTGCGCGCCGCCGGTGCAAGCCCGCGCCTTCTTCCGATGGCGCGCGACACCGGCGAAAGCCTCGCCGCCGCGCTGGATATGGCGGCGGGCGCGGATCTCGTGCTCACCATCGGCGGCGCCTCGGTCGGGGATCACGACCTCGTCGCCGGCGCCGCCGGGGCCGCCGGGATGGAGCTTGCCTTCCACAGGGTCGCGATGCGCCCCGGCAAGCCCCTCTTGGCCGGTCGGCTGGGCGCGGCGGCGCTGGTCGGCCTTCCCGGAAATCCGGTCTCGGCAATGGTTTGCGGCGTGATCTTCGTGTTGCCGATGGTCCGCAAGATGCTGGGCGAAGACCCCACGCTCCCCATCGAAACCCTGCCGCTCGCCGCACCGATCCCGGCCAACGGCCCGCGGGAGCACTACATGCGCGCCCTGCGCCTGCCCGACGGGCGCTGCCGCGTCGCGGAGCGGCAGGACAGCGCGCTGCTCTCGGTGCTGGCCGCCAGCGACCGGCTGGTGCTCCGCCCGCCCGGGGACGCCGCGCGGCCCGAGGACGATATCGTCCGCACGATCCCCCTGCCCGCCTGACGCCGCCCACCGGCCGGGGGCCGCCCAGCCCGGGCACGAAGCGCGAACGTCCGGTTGACACAAAACCGGAACCTTCCTAGAACGAAAGCGCATTGCCTCGACGGCACAAGGAGATAGACATGCTCACGCGCAAGCAGCGGGACCTTCTGGCCTTCATCCACAAGCGCGTGCAGCGCGATGGTGTCCCGCCCTCCTTCGACGAGATGAAGGACGCGCTGGACCTGCGCTCCAAGTCCGGCATCCATCGCCTCATCACCGCTCTCGAGGAGCGCGGCTTCATCCGCCGCCTCGCCCATCGCGCCCGCGCGATCGAGATCATCCGCCTGCCCGAGGACCTCGCCGCGTCGGGCGGGTTCGTGCCCCGCGTGATCGAGGGTGACGGCCCTGCGCCGCGCGCGCCCGCCACCGCGCGGACGGTCCAGGTCGACGCGATCGAGCTGCCGCTGATGGGCCGCATCGCCGCCGGTGTCCCGATCGAGGCGATCAGCGAAGTCGAGAACCACGTGGCCGTGCCCGGCCAGATGCTGGATCGCGGCGGCGAGCATTACGCGCTCGAGGTGCGCGGCGACTCGATGATCGACGCGGGCATCAATGACGGCGACGTGGTCGTGATCCGCGAACAGGACGCCGCCGACAATGGCGACATCATCGTGGCCCTGGTCGAAGGGCACGAGGCGACGCTCAAGCGCTACCGCCGCCAGAACGGCATGATCGCGCTGGAGGCCGCCAACCCGGCCTACGAGACGCGGCTTCTGCGCGAGGATCAGATCCGCGTGCAGGGTCGTCTGGTCGGCCTGATCCGCAGCTACTGACGCGGTCTCAGCGCGGAACCCAGGGCCGCGCGCCCTGCCGGTCCCGCGCTGAGATCTCCCACCAGCCATCCTTGCCCGGGTAGAGCGCGATCGTTCCCGTCGCCCGCAGGGCCTCCGCGTCGAGGACGCGGCATCCCGCGACCGGCGCCTCGGGCGGGTTCGGCGTGATCAGCCAGCCGCCGAGCGTCGCGCAATCGGCCGCGCGGTCGGGCAGGTCGCGCTTGCCGCGCGCCACGTGAAGGCGCGGCAGGTCGGGATCACCGGGACGGGCCCGGGCCGCGGCCAGGGGCTGCGCCGCCGCGTCGCCGTCATTCTCCAGCCAGGCCTCGGCGGTGAAGCCGGCCCCGCTCTCGCGGCTGAGCCAGCGCCCCTCCGCCCCGGCGAGGCCCACCAGCCGCGCATCTTCCGCGATCAGGACCGCGGGCCGCACTGTCACGGCCCAGCCCGCCAGCCCGCAGGCGAAGACGGCGACGCCCAGGGCCCGGCCCCGGCCGCGCGCGCAGCCCACGATCGCCATCCCCAGCCCGATGAGCGGCAGGACCGCCGCCCCCGGTGCGACCACGGGCCGGACGGCCTCCGGCAGGGCCGCGACCCAGGCCGCGACGCCCAGGATCCACTCGATTCCCAGCCCCGCCAGCGCCAGCGCCCATCCTTCGAGGCCCAGCGGCCAAAGCAGCATCGCCACGAGCAGAAGCGGCATCACCACCGTGCCCATCATCGGGACCGCCAGCAGGTTCGCCAGCACGCCGAACTGGCCCAGCCGGTTGAAATGCGCCGCCGCGAAGGGCGCGGTGGCCGCGCCCGCCACGATCGAGGAGACGAGCAGCGCCAGCACCGCGCCGCGCCAGCCGCGGGTCCAGCCGCCCAGATCGAGCGCCGAGATCCGGCGGAAGGCCAGCACCAGCGCGCCGGTCGCGGCGAAGGACATCTGGAACCCCGGCCCCGTCAGCGCCTCGGGCCGCCAGGCCAGCACGATCAGCGCCGCGATGGCCACGCTGCGCAGCGACAGCGCGCGCTGGCCCAGCAGCACCGCGCCCAGCATGACGGCGGCCATCACGAAGGCGCGCTGCGTCGCGATCCCGCCGCCCGACAGGAACAGGTAGGCCAGGGCGAAGGGCAGCGCGACGCCCGCCGCCCATTGCCGCGTCGGATAGCGCAGCGCGAGCGGCGGGATCAGCGCCAGACCGCCGCGCACGGTCCAGAAGACGAAACCCACCAGCAGGCCCATATGCAGCCCGGAGATCGCCAGCAGATGCGCGAGATTGGAGGCGCGCAGGTCGGCGACCACCGCCTCGGACAGCGCGCTGCGATCGCCCGTGGTGATCGCCGCCGCCACCGCGCCCGGCTGGCCCGGCAGGCGCGCCCGCAGCCCGTCGCCGATCGCCTGCCGGATGGACGCGACGCGCGTGGCCCAGCCGGTCTCGGCCTCCGCCGCCTGCAACAGCGGCACCCGCGAATAGCCGAGCGCGCCCAACTTCAGGAACCAGGCGTGGCGCTGGAAATCGAACCCGCCCGGCTCGGTCGGCCCGGCCGGCGGCGACAGATGCGCCGTCGTCATGATGCGCTGGCCCGGCATCGGCGGCACCTCGGCCCCGCCATGGAGCGAAATCCGCACGCGCCGGGGCGTCTCGGCCTGCGACACGCGGTCCAGCCGCACGCGGTCCAGCGTCAGCCGCACCGCGCCGGAGGCCGAGCGATCGATCGCGCGCACCCGGCCTTCCACCGCGCCGTAATACCGGAAGTCGAGAACCGGCCCCGCGACGAGCTGCGTCCGCGTCTGCGCCGCCAGACCGCCCAGCAGGAAGACGGCGCAGCAGAGCGGCAGGAACCCCGCGCCGGCCCGGCCGCGCCACGCCAGCGTGAGGAGTGCTGCGGCTGCAAGCACCACCGCCAGACGGGCCGCGCCGCCGGGCTCGGCCGGAAGGGCGAAATAGGCCCCGATCCCGCAGGCGAAGACGGTCGCGAGCCAGGGCAGGCGGTGGCCCCGGAGATCCTGGCAGGCCAAGGCGATCCGGGCGCCGAACCCCGCCTCCGCGGGCGCCCCGACGGTGGCGGCGGGCTGCATCCTTGCCCTCCCCCGATGGGCTGCTAGAACGCGGCGATGCTGGCCCGCCCAGGGTTTACAAACCGTTAATTCACCGGGCCCGCCGCCCGCATGCCCCGCCTGCCACCACGAGGTTCCGATCCCCATGACCCGACCCGTCGTCACCCGCTTCGCGCCGTCGCCCACGGGCTATCTGCATATCGGCGGCGCGCGCACGGCGCTGTTCAACTGGCTCTATGCCCGCGGGCGCGGCGGCCGGTTCCTGTTGCGGATCGAGGACACGGACCGGGCGCGCTCGACCGAAGCGGCGACGCAGGCGATCTTCGACGGGCTGGGCTGGCTCGGGCTCGACTGGGACGGCGAGGCGGTCAGCCAGGCCGCGAATGCCGACCGCCATGCCGCGGTGGCGCGCGAGATGCTGGAGGCGGGCCACGCCTATCGCTGCTGGGCCAGCCAGGAGGAGATCGAGGCCTTCCGCGAGGCCGCGCGCGCCGAGGGCCGCTCGACCCTCTATCTCAGCCCGTGGCGCGACGCCGATCCGGCGGACGCCCCCGACGGCCCCTTCGCAATCCGGCTGAAGGCGCCCCGCGACGGCGAGACCGTGATCGAGGACAGGGTGCAGGGCCGCGTCACCTTCCGCAACGACCAGCTCGACGACATGGTGCTGCTGCGCTCCGACGGCACGCCGACCTACATGCTGGCCGTGGTGGTCGACGATCACGACATGGGCGTGACCCATGTGATCCGCGGCGACGACCACCTCAACAACGCCGCACGGCAGGCGCAGATCTACGACGCGATGGGCTGGGAGCAGCCGGTCTGGGCGCATATCCCGCTGATCCACGGCGCCGACGGCAAGAAGCTGTCGAAGCGCCACGGCGCGACGGGCGTGGGCGAATACGCCGAGATGGGCATCCCCGCCCCCGCGCTGCGCAACTACCTGACCCGGCTGGGCTGGAGCCATGGCGATGACGAGTTCTTCACCGACGCGCAGGCGCGCGACTGGTTCGACCTCGACGGGATCGGCAAGGCCCCGGCGCGGCTGGATCTCAAGAAGCTCGAAAACCTCTCCGGCCAGCATCTGAGCGTAATGGCGGATGACGCGATCCTCGCCGCCGTGGCCGACTGGGCGGCGCGGACCGGGCGGGCCCCGATCGACGCCGCGCGGCTGCGCCCGGCCATCCCGCTCGTGAAGGACGCGGCCCGCACCCTGCCCCAGCTGATCGACCGCGCGGCCTTCGCCCTGGCCGACCGTCCGATCCGTCCCGACGAGAAGGCGGAGAAGGCGCTGGACGCGGTATCCCGTGGCATACTGTCCGAATTGACGCCGCACCTGCGAAATGCTAGCTGGACCCGCGACGCGCTGGAGGGTGTCGTGGGCGATCTGGCCCAGGCGCACGGTATCGGCCTGGGCAAGCTGGCCGCGCCCCTGCGCGCCGCTCTGGCCGGTCGCACGGCAACCCCCAGTGTCTTCGACATGATGCTCGTGCTGGGTCGCGACGAGACCCTCGCGCGGATTTCCGATGCCGCCACCGCGGCCTGACGAAGAGACTGGAAAGGCGGGGTTCCACCGCCAGATCAACAGGTTGCGGATACCCGCTTCCACCCGACCGGAAGGACTGACATGGCCGACACCCCCAAGACCGCGACCCTGACGCTTGACGGCGAAAGCTACGACCTGCCGATCCATTCGCCCTCCGAAGGGCCCGACGTGATCGACATCCAGAAGCTCTATGGCTCCGCGGGGGTGTTCACCTACGATCCCGGCTTCACCTCGACCGCCGCATGCGAAAGCGCGATCACCTTCATCGACGGCGCCGAGGGCGTCTTGCTGCACCGCGGCTATCCGATCGACCAGCTCGCCGCCGAGTCCCATTACCTCGAAGTCTGCTACCTTCTGCTCTACGGCGAGCTGCCCTCGGCCGAGCAGCTCGAGACCTTCGAGACGACGGTCACGCGCCACACGATGATCCACGAGCAGATGCACAATTTCTTCCGCGGCTTCCGTCGCGATGCGCATCCGATGGCGACGATGGTGGGCGTGGTCGGCGCGATGTCGGCCTTCTACCACGACAGCACGGACATCAACGATCCCTGGCAGCGCGAGGTCGCGTCCTTCCGCCTGATCGCCAAGATGCCCACCATCGCGGCGATGGCCTACAAGTACTCGATCGGCCAGCCCTTCGTGTATCCGCGCAACGATCTCGATTACGCGGCCAATTTCCTCAACATGTGCTTCTCGGTCCCCGCCGAGCAGTACAATCCGGACCCGATCCTCGCTCGCGCGATGGACCGGATCTTCACGCTGCATGCCGATCACGAGCAGAACGCCTCGACCTCAACGGTGCGGCTGGCGTCCTCTTCGGGCGCGAACCCCTTCGCCTGCATCGCCGCCGGCATCGCCTGTCTCTGGGGCCCGGCGCACGGCGGCGCCAACCAGGCCTGCCTCGAGATGCTGCGCGAGATCGGGACGGTCGACCGCATCCCCGAATTCATCGCCCGCGCCAAGGACAAGAACGATCCGTTCCGCCTGATGGGCTTCGGGCACCGGGTCTACAAGAACTTCGACCCGCGCGCGAAGGTGATGAAGCAATCCGCCGACGAGGTGCTGGAGCTTCTGGGGATCGAGAACAACCCCACGCTCCAGGTCGCCAAGGAGCTGGAGAAGCAGGCGCTCGACGATCCGTATTTCGCCGAGAAGAAGCTGTTCCCGAACGTCGATTTCTACTCGGGCATCATCCTCGAGGCGATGGGCTTCCCGACCTCGATGTTCACGCCGATCTTCGCGCTGTCGCGCACCGTCGGCTGGATCTCGCAGTGGAAGGAGCAGCTGTCGGACCCGGCGCTGAAGATCGGCCGCCCGCGCCAGCTCTATACCGGGCCGACGCAGCGCGATTACGTCCCCGTTGCCAAGCGCTGAACGGGCGCACTCGAGACAGCGAAAGGCCCGAGTCCCGCGATCCGGGCCCTTTTGCTGCGCGCCCGGGCCCGGGTCAGCGCAGACCGTCGTAATGCATCCGGAGACGCTGCAGCGCGATCCGCAGCACGATCTTGCCCGACCGGGCGGCCCAGCCCATGCGCTTCTCCGCGGCCTCCAGGCCTTCGAGGAAACAGCACACCCGCAGCACCACATCGGCAAGCCCCGGCCCGAGAGCGCGCAACGCCTCGGAGACGCGGGCGCGGGCATCCTCGGGCCCGGCCAGAGGATCACCCGCCGCCATCTCGCCGCGCCCGCCCGCCGTCAGGAACCGCTCCCAGTTCTGGCCGACCCGGGGGCCCATCTGCGCCCGCTCGAAATCCTCCCGCAGCCGTTCGCCCGCCACGACGAGATCCATCGACAGGAACGGCTTGCCGTCCCGGTCGCGCTTGCGCGCCAGCGCGCCCAGCGGCGACTCGGCCAGGTTCACGCGCAGGGACTCGCCCTCGCCTTCGGGCAGGACCCGCTCGCCCATCTCCATATGCTGGGTCAGGAAGGGGCTGGGACTTTCGGACATGCCGCGCGCCTCGACCTTGCGGGCGAGATCGGCGTCGAGCAGCCGGCGCAGCGCCGCGCGCCCGGCCTCGGTGATGCGGTAGCGCGTGACGCGGCCGACCTTGAAGCAGGACACCCAGTCCTTCAGCACGAAGGCCTGCGCCACCGCCTTGGGCAGGGTCGCGATCCGCGTCGGCGTTCCGTCCGTGTCCCGAAGAACCACCGCCTGCGGCATCTCCTGGCCGACCGCGAGAAACGCGCCCGACTCGCAGAGGCGGCGCAGCACGCGGCGCGCCTCGCGTGTCAGCGTGTCGTCGTCGATCAGGGAAGCGCGGTCGGGGATGGCTGACATCTGGCTGTCGTCCTTTCGGGGATGGGTGTGTGCGGCGGCGCCTCCAGCGGCCCGGGCCAGCAGGTCGAGCGCGTCGTCGACCAGCGGATCATCGCGCCGCCGCTCGATCTGGCGCACCTGGCGCAGAACGGTCGAGGCGGCGCAGCCGACCTCGCTTGCGACATGGCGCAGCGGCCGCCCGGCATAGGTGTGCTGCAGGTAGACGCGGGCCGCGTCGGGCACCCATTCGGGCAACCGATCGCTCTGCGCGGAAGGGGCGGGCGGGGACACCATAAAGGCCTCGATACGGGCTGTGGAAAACCCGGTCAGGACTCGCGGCGATTGGTTACCAAGCCGTTAATTGTAATGTCCGCCAGACAGAATTGTTTCCAAGATGTAAACGCCTCGCCGGCAGCGTTCGCCGCTCCGCGACAAGGCGCAACAGGCCGCCTCCGCGGCGCAGACTGGACCCCGTGATTTTCATCGGCGGAGGCCAGCCCCATGTGCGATCTCATCAGCGACGTGAACCGCTTGCGGCGTCCTCGCCTGCTCATCGAGGCTGCGGTCCGCGGCCAATCCGCCTATCAGCGCCGGCGCGACCTGCGCCGGATGCTGCGGATCGCCATCCCGGTCGATGCGCGCGCCGCGCTCGCCAAGCTGCTGCCGCTCGAGGCCGCGCTGGAGAAGCGGCGCGTCACCTGCGACAAGAACTACTCGGCCGCCCGGCATGTGGATATCATGATCGCGCTGATGGCCGAGGCGCGCAGCCTCAAGGCGGAGAAGCCTCAGGCCGCGACGCCGTCGAGCCCCGCCTTGCGGCGCGCCACGTAATCGGCCAGCGCCTCGCGGATCGCCGGGTCCAGCGGCGGCGCCTCGTAATCGGCCAGCATCTTCGCCATCTTCGCCTGCGCCAGCGCGCGGGTGTCGCGCGCGCCCTCCTCCAGCCAGGTCTCGAAGGGCTTGTAGTCGAAAAGGCCGGACCGCCAGAAGGCGGCTTTGAAATGCGCCTGCGTGTGCTCACAGCCCAGGTAATGCCCGCCCGGGCCCACCTCGCGGATCGCGTCCAAAGCCTGCGCCTCGGTGCCGTGATCCACGCCCGCGGCCATCTTGTGCAGGATCCCGAGCTGGTCGGCATCCATGACGAATTTCTCGAAATCCGCCACCAGACCGCCCTCCAGCCAGCCGCAGGCATGCAGCATGAAGTTCACGCCCGCCAGAAGACCCGCGTTCAGCGAATTCGCCGTTTCGTAGGCCGCCTGCGCGTCGGGCAGCTTCGAGCCGCAGAAGGATCCACCCGACCGGTAGGGCAGCCCCATTCGCCGCGCCAGCTGTCCCGCGCCGTAGGTGATCTGCGCCGCCTCGGGCGTGCCGAAGGTGGGCGCGCCCGAATTCATGTCGATCGAGGTGACGAAGGCGCCGAAGATCACCGGCGCGCCGGGCCGGACCAACTGGCTGTAGGCCACGCCCGCCATCACCTCGGCCAGCACCTGCGTCAGCGTCCCCGTGACCGAGACCGGCGCCATCGCCCCGCCCACGATGAAGGGCGAGATGATGCAGGCCTGGTTGGCGGTCGCGTATTCCTCGAGCGCGCCCATCATGATCGAGTCGAAGGTCAGCGGCGAGTTGATGTTGATCAGGCTGATCAGCGCCGTGCGATCCCGAAGCCCGCCGAACAGGATATCCGTCATCTCGACGGAATCGCGCGCGCGGCTGGGCTCCGTCACCGAGCCCATGAAGGGCTTGTCGGTCAGCGTCATATGCGCGGTCAGCATGTCCAGGTGGCGCGTCGCGACGGGGATATCCGTGGGCTCGCAGACGGTGCCGCCGGAATGGTGCAGCCAGGGCGACATGTGGCCCAGCTTCACGAAGATCTCGAAGTCTTCCATCGTGGCGTAGCGGCGCCCGCCGGCGTCGCGCACGAAGGGCGGGCCGTAGATCGGCGCCAGCACGAGGTTGCGGCCCCCGATCTCGACGTTGCGCTCGGAATTGCGGGCGATCTGGGTGAAGTTCGCAGGCGCCGTCGCACAGAGCTTGCGCGCGAGCCCGCGGGGGATGTGGACGATCTCGCCGCGCACATCCGCGCCCGCCTCGCGCCAGCGTTGCAGCGCCGCGGGGTTCTCGACGAAGGCGACGCCGACCTCCTCCAGCACCGTCTCGGCATTCCGCTCGATGATCTCCAGCGCCTCCGCCGAGAGGAGCTCGTAATCGGGGATTTGCCGCGTGATGGTCCCGGCGGTGACGATCTTGCCGCTCGTCCGCTCGGCCCGGCGCGCGGCGCCGCCGCCACCGCGTTTCCTGCGCGTGCCCTCGACCATTCCCATCCTCCGTCGTCCCTGACCTGCGGATAGCCCGCGTGCCCGGGCCCGCGCCGCCGATTTGCGCCCTGCGCGGGCGAAAGGCGACACGGCGGCGCGGCGTTGACCCCGATTGGGCAAGCTGCAAAAGCTGCGCCGTATGACCGGTACGATCATCCTGCCCTACAGCGCCAAGCGCGTGACCCGGACCGACCTCGACGAGATCGGCGCCCGCATCGCCCGGCGCGCGCCGCTCGTCTCGTTCCAGCCCTTCGACGTGGCCTTCCCGCCTGCCTGGCTCGAGGGACCCTTCCGCGCGCCGGTCGTGACGGTCACGCTGAACGTGACCGGCGCGAAACGGCTGCTGAAGCGGGTTCCGGGGCCGAAATACGTCGCCGCGAACCCCACGAAACTCGCGCTCCTCAAGCATCTGGCCGCGTCTGGCCTGCCGGTGCCGGTCTCCGCGCCGCTGACCGAAAGCTTCACGCCCGATCCCGCGCAGTTCGGCCCCTACCTCACCGTGAAGACCATGGCGCCCGGCACCTCGCGCGCCAAGGGCATCGTCAGCCTGAAGACCGCCGATTTCGCAGGCCAGCGCGCCAAGCTCCTCAAGACCTATGCCGAGGAGATCGCCGCAGGGCACCGGCCGATCGTCCAGCGCTACGTCCCGACCGGCAAGCGCCCGACCCATGTCCGCGTCTCCTGCGTGTTCGGCCGCGCGGTGGTGTCCTTCCGCACGACCGCGCCCAAGCCCTTCGACCCGGAGTCGATGCGCGGGATCGTCGGCGGCGTCTCCACCTCGAACGCTGCCGCCACGCGGTCCCGCACCCTCGAGGCCGAGGCGGAGGTGGTGGAACTGGGCGAGCGCGCTGCGAAGGCCTTCCCCGACATCCCCGTGATCGCGACCGACATCATCCGCGCCTCAGATACCGGCCAGCTCTTCTGCCTGGAGGCCAATGTCGGCAACCTCGCCGCGCTCTCGGCCCCGATCTGCGACGAGCTGCGCGCCGACCTCGGCGGACAAGCCCTGCTCGACCAGTTCGGCGCCTATGACGTGATCGCCGAAACCTTCCTCGAAAAGCTCGAAGCGGCGCGCTGAAACCGCGGCATCTTGCGCCCGGATGCCGCCCCTCCTACCAAGCACCATGCAAGCCGCCACCGAACACCAGCGCCTCCTGATCGTCGATTTCGGCAGCCAGGTGACGCAGCTCATCGCCCGCCGCCTGCGCGAGCTGAACGTCTATTGCGAGATCTGGCCTTTCCAGCGCGTGACGCCGGAGAGCCTGCGCGAATTCGCCCCCCGCGCCGTCATCCTCTCGGGCGGCCCGGCCTCCGTGCCCGAGGCGGGCTCACCCCGCCCGCCGGCCGAGATCTTCGAGCTGGGCGTCCCGATCCTCGGGATCTGCTACGGCCAGCAGGTCATGCAGCAGATGCTGGGCGGTCGCGTCACGCGCGGCGAGGGTACCGCGGAGTTCGGGCGCGCCTGGGTGTCGCCCGAGGGCAAGCTCGACCTGCTGGAGGGCTGGTTCGACGGGCTGGAAGCCACGGGCCGCGAACAGGTCTGGATGAGCCATGGCGACCACGTCGCCGAACTCGCCCCCGGCTTCGAGGTGTTCGGCACCTCGCCCGGCGCGCCCTTCGCCATCACCGCCGACACGGCGCGCCATTTCTACGCCGTGCAATTCCACCCGGAGGTGCATCACACCCCAAAGGGCGCGCGGCTTTACGAGAACTTCATCCGCATCGCCGGGTTCGACGGCGACTGGACGATGGCGGGCTACCGCGAACAGGCCGTGCAGGCGATCCGCGACCAGGTGGGCGACGCCAAGGTGATCTGCGGGTTGTCGGGCGGCGTCGACAGCTCGGTCGCCGCGGTCCTGATCCACGAGGCGATCGGCGACCAGCTCACTTGCGTCTTCGTCGATCACGGCCTCCTGCGGCAGGGCGAGGCCGACGAGGTCGTGACCATGTTCCGCGACCATTACAACATGCCGCTGATCCATGCCGACGAGCGCGAGCTGTTCCTGGGCGAGCTGGAGGGCCAGTCCGACCCCGAGACGAAGCGCAAGATCATCGGCAAGCTTTTCATCGACGTGTTCCAGAAACACGCGGGCGAGGTCGGCGGCGCGAAGTTCCTCGCGCAGGGCACGCTCTATCCGGACGTGATCGAGTCGGTGTCCTTCAGCGGCGGGCCCTCGGTCACCATCAAGTCGCATCACAACGTGGGCGGCCTGCCCGAGAAGATGGGCCTGAAGCTCGTCGAGCCGCTGCGCGAGCTCTTCAAGGACGAGGTGCGCGCGCTGGGCCGCGAGCTGGGCCTGCCGCCCAGCTTCATCGGCCGCCACCCCTTCCCTGGCCCCGGCCTCGCCATCCGCTGCCCAGGCGAGATCACGCGCGAGAAGCTCGACATCCTGCGCCGCGCCGATGCCGTCTATATCGACCAGATCCGCCGGCACGGCCTCTATGACGAGATCTGGCAGGCCTTCGTCGCCATCCTGCCCGTCCGCACCGTGGGCGTCATGGGCGACGGCCGCACCTACGACTTCGCCTGCGCGCTGCGCGCGGTGACCAGCGTCGACGGCATGACGGCCGACTACTATCCATTCACTCACGAATTCCTCGGCGAGACGGCGACCCGGATCATCAACGAAGTTCCGGGCATCAACCGCGTCACCTACGACATCACCTCGAAGCCGCCGGGCACGATCGAATGGGAATGAGTCGGGTCTGAGCCCCGGCGACCTCCTCCCTCAGCCCAGCGCCGCCGCCGGCATCGCCCGCTCGATCAGCCGCTCGGTATGCGGCACCTCGGCCCCGCCATAGGCCAGACCGGTCCCGCCCAGCCGGGCGACGCAGAACGCCTCGAACACGGCCGGATCACCCTCCGACAGGGCCTCCGCCTGGAATCCCAGCGCCAGCCGTTCGGCGAAGCCGCGGGCATCGGCCTCGTCCGGCGCGTGGTCGAAGCCCGCGAGATGCGCATCCAGCGCCGGATGCAGACCGCGCAGGGCCGCGAACCGCTCCGCCACGGCGTCGGTCACGGCCGGATCCCGCAGCGCGCGCAGAAGGTCGAGCGCGATGACGTTGCCCGAACCCTCCCAGACCGCGTTGAGCGGCGCCGCCCGGAACAGCCGGCCCATCGGCGCCTCCTCGACATAGCCCGCGCCGCCATGCGCCTCGAGCGCCTCGTGCACCACGCCCACCTGCCGCTTGCAGACCCAGTATTTCGCCGCCGGCACCGCGACGCGGGCCAGCGGGTCCCCCGCATCCATCAGGGCCGCCCCCCGCAGCGACAGCGCCACCGCCGCCTCGACCTCGAGGCAGAGATCGGCCATCAGCACCCGCATCGCGGGTTGGTCGATCAGCCGGCGCTGGAAGGCCCGGCGATGCGCGACATGCCAGAGCGCCTCGCGCAGCGCCGCGCGCATCCCCCCGGCCGACCCCGCCACGCAATCGAGCCGCGTCTCGGCCACCATTGCGATGATCGTCGCGATGCCGCGCCCGGGCGGGCCGACGGCGATGGCGCGGGCGCCGTGATACTCGATCTCGGAGGAGGCGTTGGCCCGGTCGCCCATCTTGTCCTTCAGCCGCATGATGCGCATGCCCTGCGCCCGGCCCTCCGGCAGGACCCGCGGCACGAGGAAACAGGACAACCCCTCGGGGCCCTGGGCCAGCGTCAGGAACCCGTCCGACATCGGGGCCGAGCAGAACCATTTATGCCCGTCCAGCACCCACCAATCGCCATCGGGGCGCGCCGTCGTCGTGTTAGCCCGCACGTCCGAGCCGCCCTGCTTCTCGGTCATCGCCATGCCGAGCGTCAGGCCTTCCTTCTCGGGCGCGGGCAGGTGGCGCGGGTCGTAGCGCGCGGCGCGGACGCCCGCGGCCCAATCCTCCAGCCCCGCCGCCGCCAGCACCGGCATGGCGGCATGGGTCATCGACATCGGACAGACCACGCCCGCCTCGGCCTGGGTCATCAGGTAGAGCCGCGCGATATGGCCCGCCCGTCCCTCGCCCGTCCAGGCCGCGGCGGCGACGCGACCCGTCTCCAGCCCCAGCCCCATCAGCTCGTGATAGGCGGGGTGGAACTCGACCCGGTCGATCCGGTGGCCGTAGCGGTCATGGCTGTGCAGGACGGGCCGGTTCTCGTTGGCGAGCCGCGCCAGCTCTCGCGTCTCCGCCCGGCCCGCGGCATCCCCGAACGACGACAGGGCGGCGGGGTCGCCCCCGGCCCGCGCCAGCGCGTCGCACAAAGCGGCGTCGTCCGCCAGATCCAGGTCCGGCACGGGCGGCGGCTGGTTCGTGACCTCGTGGTTCATGCCGCCAAGCCTGCCCCCGCCGCGCGGATCGGGCAAGCGAAGCCTCGCGTCAGCGCCCCGCCACGCGGCTGCGCCGCTCCAGCATCACGACATCGCGCCATTGCCGCGCCATCGGCCCGTGCGACATGCGGCCCAGCCGCTTGCGCAGTCCCAGCCGCGCGAAGCCGCAGCGCTCGTGCAGGCGCAGGCTCGCGGTGTTCTCCGGAAAGATCTGCGCGACCAGCGTCCACCAGCCCGCCGCCTCGCTCTGGGTCACCAGCCGTTCCAGCAGGTGCCGCCCGATCCCCTGCCCCCCTGCCGCGGCCGCGACATAGGTGCTGACCTCGCCCACCCCCGCGTAGACCGCGCGGTCCGAGGTGGGCGAGATCCCGGCCCAGCCCAGCACCGCGCCGCCGCGCTCGGCGACCAGCGCCAGCGCGAAGGCGTCCTGGAAGCTGTCCCAGTCATGCGGCAGGTCGCGAAACGAGGCATGGCCGGTCGCCAGCCCCTCGGCATGGATCGCGCCGATCTCCATCCCGTCCCGCGGCCGCGGCGGGCGCAGCGTCACGCTCATCGCCCGCGAAACAGCCCGCCCAGCACGCCGCGCACCAGCGACCGGCCCGCCCGCGTGCCGAGCGAGCGCGCGAAGGACTTGGCGAAGGCCTCGCCCACGCTGTCGCCCCGCCCCGACCGGCGCGCGGTGGACCGCCCCACCCGCTCGCCCGAGTAGCGCCGCCCGGCGCGGTATTCCCGTTCCGCCGTCTCGGCCTCCGCCTCGGCGCGCTCGGCGGCCTCGGCCTCCTTCGCGGCGGTCTCGGCGCGCGCGGCCAGCACCTCGAACGCGCTCTCGCGGTCCACCTCCGCCTCGTATTTGCCGTCGATGCCGCTGCCGCCCAGCACGCGCCGCCGTTCGCCGGGCGTGATCGGGCCCAGCTGCGAGGCGGGCGGGCGGATCAGCGTGCGCTCGGCCACGCCGGGAATGCCCTTCCGCTCCAGGAGCGACGTCACGGCCTCGCCCACCCCGACCTCGCGAATCGCGTCCTCGATCTCGAAGCGCGGGTTCTCGCGGTAATTCTGCGCCGCCTGGCGCAGCGCGGTGCGGTCCTTGGCGGTGAAAGCGCGCAGCGCGTGCTGCACCCGGTTGCCCAGCTGGCCCAGGATATCCTCGGGGATGTCCTCGGGGTTCTGCGTCACGAAATAGACGCCCACCCCCTTGGAGCGGATCAGCCGGGCGACCTGCTCGACCTTGTCGACCAGCGCCTTCGGAGCGTCGTCGAAGAGCAGATGCGCCTCGTCGAAGAAGAAGACGAGCTTCGGCTTCTCCGGGTCGCCCACCTCGGGCAGCTCCTCGAAGAGCTCCGAGAGCAGCCACAGCAGGAAGGTCGCATAGAGGCGCGGCGAGCCCATCAGCCGGTCGGCGGCGAGGATGTTGACCATCCCGCGGCCGTCCGGATCGTGGCGGAACAGGTCGGCCAGCTCCAGCGCCGGCTCCCCGAAGAGCTGCGCGCCGCCCTGCCCCTCGAGCTGCAGCAGGCTGCGCTGGATCGCGCCCACGCTGGCGGTCGAGACGTTGCCGTAGCGCAGGCTCAGATCCTTGCGGTTCTCGCCCACCCAGACCAGCAGCGACTGCAGGTCCTTGAGATCCAGCAGCGCCAGCCCCTGCTCGTCGGCCACGCGGAAGGCGATGTTGAGTACGCCCTCCTGCGCGTCGGTCATCTCCATCAGCCGCGCCAGCAGAAGCGGCCCCATCTCGCTGATCGTTGTTCGGACCGGATGGCCCTGCTCGCCGTAAAGATCCCAGAAGGTCACCGGCGCCTCGCGATAGGCGAGGTGCAGCCCGATCTTGCCGGCCCGCTCCATGAAGGGGGCATGGAGCTTGTGCTCGGACGTGCCCGGCATCGCCATGCCCGACAGGTCGCCCTTCACGTCCGACAGGAAGACCGGCACACCCGCATCCGAGAAACCCTGCGCGAGGATCTGCAACGTGACCGTCTTGCCGGTTCCGGTGGCGCCCGCGATCAGCCCGTGGCGGTTGGCATAGTCCAGCCGCAGGTGCTGCGGCGTGCCGTAATCGGGGCCGCCGCCCCCGATGAAGATCCCCGTCGTGTCGTCCATGCCGTCCCCGTCCCGTTTACGCGGTGTTAATGCTCCGCACGGCATAACAGGTCGCACGGCGGCGCGTCACGCGCAGCCGTTCTTTCCCTCCCTGTCGACTGGCCGCGCGACGCTCCCGTCGCGCGGCCCTTTTCCGGCCGCGGACCGTGGGTCCGGGCCCGGAAAAAAGGGCGTTGACGGCTCGATGCGGCCTGCGTAGGGTCCCGCTCATATCAAGTCGGCCAGTCCGACGGGGAGAGAAAGAAGACGGAAAAGGACCTTCTCACGGGTCCTTTTCTGCGTTGGGGCTCCGCCTCGCTCCGGCCCGCGCAGGATCCCGCCATCTGCCCCCTGCACCCCGCCGCGCAGCCGTGCTAGAGCGGCGCAAATCATACCGACAGGAGTGATGCCGACATGATGGCCCTGCAACCGAACGCCACCCGTTTCGCGACGATCTTCGCCCTGACCGCCGCCCTCGCGATGCCCGCCCTCGCGCAGGACGAGGGCGCCCCCGCCGAGGCGCCCGCCGCCGAACAGCCCGCCCCGACCCCGGCCCCGGCCGCGCCGGGCGGTGGCCTGGCGACCGGTGAGGCGGTCGGCGCGGCCGGCGGCACCGGCCCCGAGATCTATGTCCGCGAGGAGCACGGCGCCTGGGAGGTCCGCTGCCTGCGCGCCCCCGAGGGCCAGACCGATCCCTGCCAGCTGTTCCAGCGGCTCGAGGATCAGAACGGCAACCCGACCGCGGATATCAACTTCTTCGACCTGCCCGATGGCAACGAGCTGGTCGCGGGCGCGACCGTTCTGACGCCGCTGCAGACGCTGCTGACCGCGCAGGTCCAGCTCAGCGTCGATGGCGGCCAGCCGCGCCGCTACCCGTTCAGCTTCTGCGACGCGCAGGGCTGCTACTCGCGCATGGGCTTCAACGCCGCCGATATCGAGGCGTTCAAGCGCGGCGCCAGCGCGACGCTGGTCGTCGTGCCGGCGCTGGCCCCCGATCAGCCGGCGCAGCTGACCATGTCGCTCTCGGGCTTCACCGCGGGCTACGCCGCCATCGAGGTCGCCAACCCCGAGTGACGCGCGGGGATACTTTCACAGGAAGGGCGCCCAGCGGGCGCCCTTTTGCGTGCCGCAGGGCGAATGCCGGTCAGACCGCTTTCAGCGCCAACACCGCGTTCATGCCCCCGAAGGCGAAGGCGTTGGAAAGGCAGGCCCGCACCGGGCTCCGGCGCGCCGTGTTCGGGACCACATCGAGGTCGCAAGCCGGGTCCGCCGCCTGCCAGTTCGCCGTCGGCGCGATCACGCCCTCGCGCAGCGCCATCAGGCAGGCCAGAAGCTCGATCGCGCCGGTCGCGCCGATGCAATGGCCGTGCATCGCCTTGGTCGAGCTGACCGCCAGCCGGTCGGCGGCGGGGCCGAAGACCTCCCGGATGGCCGCCGTCTCGACCCGGTCATTCGCCGTCGTCCCGGTGCCGTGGGCATTCACGTATCCGACATCCTCCGCGGCGAGGCCCGCGTCGCGCAACGCCCCCGCCATCGCCCGCGCCGCGCCGTCCTGCGCGGGCTGCACGATATCGGCGGCGTCCGACGACATGGCCGCGCCCGCGATTTCCGCCAGGATCTCGGCCCCGCGCGCGCGGGCGCGCTCGTAGTCCTCCAACACAAAGACCGCCGCGCCTTCGCCCTGCACCATGCCTGAGCGCGTGGCGCAGAAGGGCCGGCAGGTATCGCGCGACATGACGCGCAGCCCCTCCCAGGCCTTCACGCCGCCGAAACACAGCATCGCCTCGGCCCCGCCCGTCAGCATCACGTCGGCCTGCCCCGCCCGGATCGCCAGCGCCGCCTGGGCGATGGCGTGGTTCGACGAGGCGCAGGCCGAGGAGACCGTGAAGGACGGCCCCTTCAGCCCCCATTCCATCGACAGATGCGCGGCCGCGGCGGAGTTCATCAGCTTCGGCACGGTGAAGGGATGGACGCGGTTCTTCCCGGCCTCGTAGACGGCGCGGTAATTGTCGTCCTGGGTCTGCAACCCGCCGCCCGAGGTGCCCAGGATCACGCCGGCGCGCAGCGCGTCCCCTTCGCTCAAGCCCGGCGCGGCCTGCGCCATCGCCTCGCGCGCGGCCAGCACGGCGAATTGCGTGTAGCGGTCGAACAGCGTCAGCTGGCCCCGGTCGAAATGCGCGCCCGGGTCGAAGCCCTTCACCTGCGCGCCGATGCGGATGTCCAGCCGGTCAAGATCGCGCAGCTCCAGCGCCCCGATGGCCGAGCGCCCGTCCCGCATGGCCGTCAGCGTCGCGGGCACGTCGCGGCCCAGCGCGTTGACCGTCCCCGCGCCGGTCACGACGACGCGCCTCATCCGGCCTGCTCGGCCCTCAGCCGCGCCACGGCATCGACCACCGCCCCCACTGACGAGATGTCGAAGCCCGAGGCCTCGGGCGCGTTCGCGTTGAAGGGCACGCGGATGTCGAACGCCTCCTCGATCGCGAAGATCGCCTCGACCACGCCCATCGAGTCGATGCCGATCTCGCCGAGGCTCTGGTCGTCGGTGACGTCGGCTGGGTCGATCATCGCCTGCTCGGCCAGGATCGCGTGAACGCGTGCGCGGGTGTCGTCACTCATCGCGCTTGCCCGGCACCAGACCGGCCACGGTCTTGCGCAACTCGGCCACCTGCTCCGACAGGCGCGGCAGGCGGCGCAGCGCGCGGTACATCGCCATGTTGGTGTCCATCTTCGTGGCCGGGTAGCCCAGGATCACCTCGCCTGCCGCGACGCGGGTGAAGATCTTGGTGCCGCCGCCGGCCACCACGTCATTCCCGACCGTGATGTTGTCGTTGACGCCCACCTTCCCGGCCAGCACGACGCGGTCGCCGATGGTGCAGCCGCCGGCCACCCCGACCATCGAGCAGAACAGGCAGTCCTCGCCCACGACGTTGTTGTGTCCGATCATCACGAGGTTATCGATCTTGGTGCCCCGCCCGATCACGGTGTCGGCCACGGTGCCGCGGTCGATGGTGGTATTCGCCCCGATCTCGACATCGTCGCCGATGCGGACCGCGCCCAGCGAATGGATCCGTGTCCAAGCCTGTTCGCGGATATCACCCTGATCGCCCAAGGTCTTCCGAGCCCGCTCGACGCCCGACTCCTCGGGGGTGACGAAGCTGAACCCGTCGCCGCCGATCACGACGCCGGGCTGCGCGATGAACCGGTCGCCGATCACGACGCGCTCGCACAGCACCACGCGGGGCTGCAGCAGCGCATCATCGCCGATGACAACGCCGTCGCCGATGGCGCATCCCGCCCCGATCCGGGCATTCGCACCGATGCGCACATCGGCCCCGATCGTCACGAAGGGCCCGATCCGCGCGCCCGGGCCCAGCGCGGCGCTGGCATCGACGACCGCACTGGGGTGGACGCCCTCCGGCAGGCGCGGCCCGGGATCGAGGGCCGCCGTGATGCTGGCCATGGCCAGCCGCGCCCGCGGCACGAGCACCGCGCCCTTCAGCCCGAAGCCCTTCCAGTCGGCGCCATCCCACAGGATCGCCGCCCGCGCCTGGCCCGCGCGCAGCGCGTCGCCATAGGCGGGCGACATCGCCAGCGCCAGGTCGTCGGGCCCGGCCGCGTCCGGCTCGGCGGCGCGCGCGAAGCGGAGCGTGCCATCGCCCTCGACGGGACGGCCGAGCGTCTCGGCGATCTGCTGAAGCGTGAACATCTGGGCTCCTCCGGGGCGCGGCTGCCTCCGGGGGCGACTTAACTCCGCTCCGCGTCCAGTTCCACCCCGGCAGCGCGAAGCGCGTCGAGCACGCGTGCGTCGCGGCCATAGGGATCGCCGCGATAATTCACGCGCCCGGTGGGCGTCACCCAGGCCGACCAGTAGACGAGATGCACGCCGATCGGCTGCTCCAGGTTCACCCGCCGCTCGCGCCCGGCATTCAGGACGGCGCTGAAGTCGCCCACGGGGTCGGCGGTCTGCGGCGCGAGCAGGTGATAGGCCAGCTCGAGGGGGCGGGCCACGCGGACGCAGCCATGGCTGAAGGTCCGCAGGTCGCGCGCGAAGAGGCTGCGCGACGGCGTGTCGTGCAGGTAGATGTTGTAGCGGTTCGGGAACATGAACTTCACCCGCCCCAGCGCGTTCTTCGGCCCCGGCGGCTGCTTCAGGCTGAAGGGGAAGTTCGACGCGTTGTAGCGGCTGAAATCGATCAGCGCGCGGTTCACCGGGCCGTTGCGGCCATAGACCTGCAGGTGCCGCGCCCCGCCCCGGCGCAGGACGGGCAGGTATTCGTTGACGGTGATCGAGCGCGGGACGTTCCAGGTGGGATTGATGACCATATGGGTCATCGTGTCGCTGAACTCGGGCGTGCGGCGGTCGGGCGTGTCGGCACCGACCACGACGACGGTGTCGAAGGTGACCTTGCCGTCATCGACGACATAGGCGTGTTGCTCGGCCAGGTTCACCAGGATGTGGCGCGGCTCCAGTTCCTTGTTCATCCAGCGCTGGCGCTCGAGCCCGACGAGGATCTGGCCCATCCGGTCGGCCAGCGGCACGTTCACCGCGGCCAGCGTGGCCGCGCCTGCTTGGCCGTCGGGGCTGAGCCCGTGATCGATCTGGAAGGCGCGCACGGCGGCCTCCATCTCGGCGTCGTAGACAGCCACGGCCGAGCGACGCAGATAGCCCATGCGGATCAGCCGGTTGCGCAGCGCGATGACCGCCTCGCCCTGGTCGCCGGGTTCGAGCCCGCCGCCCGGCACCGCGTCGCCCCAGCCGCCCGCGGCGCGCGCCTCCTCCAGCCGCAGCTTCTCGCGCAGGAGGCGGGTATAGGCGGGTGATGTCGGCCAGAGGCCCTGCACGAAGGCGTAAGGGTCGCCCTCGGTGAAGGCGGTGATCTGCTCCAGCCAGTCGCGACGCGGCAGATCGACCACGATCCCACGATCCACCTGGCGCGGGTCCAGCACGCCCGAGCTCACGTCCTGGGCATAGCGCAGGAAGCGCCGCGTCATCTCGACTTCCAGCAGGCCGCGCTCGGACCCGGTGGCTGCGGCGGCGAATTCGGCGCGGATCGTCGCGGCGTCATAGCGGCCCTCGGGCAGCCCGTGATCATGAGCGGCGTCTAACGCCCAGAGGAAGGCCGCGCGCCGATGCTCGGCCCCCTCGCCCATCCAGATCGGGGCGAAATCGCGGGCGCGATAGAAGGCGGCGATCGATTCGTCTTCCGCGGCGGCCTGGGCCACCGCCTGCTTGAAGGGCGTGACCAGCGGTTTCGCGAAGGCGGGCGCGGTGGCCAGCAGCAGCGCCAGCACCGCGGCGGTCGGTCTGAGGATCATGATGCGGTCCTTCATGTCGGTCGCCGCAAGACGCTATCGCAGAAGTCCCTCAAGTCCATTCACCTTTTCCCAATCCTCGCGCTTTAGGCAGGCCTGCAACAGGTCGGAGATTGGTTTCCGAAAATCGTCCGATTGGCGGAAACCCGCCAAATCGTGCACCGCCCGGCAACCCGGATCGGGGAATCGCCAAACTTATGCCACATGAGGACCGTCACATGGGGATGAGACACCTGAGGCCGCGAAGACGGTCCAAGACGAATGGGGCAACAGTGGTACATCACGAAATGAAGGCGCGTGCGCCCGCTCTGACGCGGCGTGGACTCCTCGGTGCGTTCGCCGCGACGGCGGTCACGGCGGCACCGACCTACGCCAACGCGGTCGGGTTCCTGCGCGGCGCCGGCGACGTCCGCCGGCTCAGCATGCACAACGCCCGCACCGGCGAGAGCATGAACACGATCTACTGGATCGAGGGCGAGTATATCCGCGACGCGATGAACGAGATCAGCTTCTTCTTCCGCGACTGGCGTCGCAACGAGGTCAAGCCGATCGACAATCGCACGCTCGACATCATCGCCGCGACCCACAACCTCGTCGACGCGCGCGAGCCGTTCCTGCTGCTGTCGGGCTATCGCTCGCCGGCGACGAACGCGGCTCTGCGCAGCCGGTCGGGCGGGGTGGCGCGCAACTCGCTGCACCTCAAGGGTCAGGCCGCCGATCTGCGGCTCAGCTCCCGCTCGGTCAGCCAGGTGGCACGCGCCGCGGCCAGCTGCGGCGCGGGCGGGGTCGGAAAATATTCCGGCTCGAACTTCACCCATGTCGATTGCGGCCAGGTGCGCAGCTGGGGTCGCTGACCCGCGGCACCGCCCGACCGACCGATCGCCCGACGTGACCGCCGCCCCAGCCCCGGGGCGGCCGTCGGCGTTCAGGCGTGGGCTTTCTCGGGCTGCCGGAACACGAAGCAGCGGTCGCGGCGGATCGACAGCCACATGACCGTCCCGGCCCGCGGCAGGAAGACGGCCGGCACCGTCGCCGTCACCCGCGTCCGGCCGTCATCCATCACGAACTCGACCAGGCTCTCCTTGCCCATGAACCGCGCCCGCTCGACCGTGCCGCGCGCCGGCGTGCCCTCGGTCTCGGTCGGGCTCGGCCCGCGCCCGTTGCGGTCGAAATCCAGGCGGACATGCTGCGGGCGGAAGACGATGTCGACCATCGTGCCGTCGGCATGGCCGGGGGCCAGGAACTGCCCGAAGGGCGTATGCGTGAGCGCGCCGTTCACTTCGGCCGACAGCGTGTTGATATCGCTGAAGAAGGCCGCGGCCTCGCGGTCCACCGGCGCGTTGTAGATGTTGTAAGGCGCCGCGCGCTGCACGATCCGCCCGTCGCGCATCAGCGCGATCTCGTCGGCCATTCGCATCGCCTCGTCGGGCTCGTGCGTGACCAGAAGGACGGCCGTCCCCTCCTCCTTCAGAACGTTCAGCGTCGCGTCGCGGATGCCGTCGCGCAACCGGTTGTCGAGACCCGAGAAGGGCTCGTCCATCAGCATGATCCCCGGACGCGGCGCCAGGGCCCGCGCCAGGGCCACCCGCTGCTGCTCGCCGCCCGAGAGCTCGTGGGGATGCTTGCGCCCGTAGCCCGCGAGGTCGACGCGGATCAGAAGCTCCTCCACCCGCGCGTCCGAGACGCCGTCGCGCCGCAGCCCGAAGCCGATATTCTGCGCCACCGTCAGATGCGGGAACAGCGCGAAATCCTGAAACATCAGGCCGACGCCGCGATCCTCGGGCGGGATATGGACGTGATCGTCCGCCACGACCTTGCCGTTCAGCGTGACGGTCCCCGCATCCTGCCGGTCGACGCCCGCGATGATCCGCAGCGTCGTCGACTTGCCGCAGCCCGACGGGCCCAGAAGGCAGGTCACCTGCCCCGCCGCGACCGACAGATCGATCCCGTCGACCACGCGGCGGCCGCCCAAAATGCGGGTCAGCCCCTCTGCCTTAAGCCGTGGGATCATGCGCGGCGAATATCCGAGTGTTACAGTCGGGATCGGTTAGCAGCCGCGCGACCGGGGGTCCACCCGGTCAGAGAACCTCGCCGGTCTGCTTCTCCTGCCGGGCGTAGAGATAGATCAGGAAGGACAAGAGCAGCACCAGACCGATCGACACCCAGGGCAGCCAGCCCCCGCCCACCAGCGCGATGACGCTCGGCTCGGCCACGAAGACCATCCAGGCGCAGAGCACGACCAGCGACAGGAACGCGAAGGCCAGCATCCAGACCGCGGCCCGCAGATGCGCCAGCAGGCTCAGCGCCCCGATCAGCGCCAGCGTCGCGTGCAGACCCCAGAGGCCGTGGACCCAGTCGGGCAGCGTCGTCAGGAACGCGATCTGGTCGGCGGGATACATCTCCAGCCAGCCGTCGATCAGCCCGTAGGAGATCATCACGTATTCGGCCATGCCCAGCAGGCCGTAAAGCAGGGCGATGAACCCCATGACGTAGAAATGCATGCGCCGCATGTCCGCTCCCTCGAAATCGATCTTGCCCGGTTAGCACGGATCGGCGGGGTGGCAAACGCGAAGGGAGCGCGGTCGCCCGCGCCCCCCGGCCGCCCCCTTACGGCTCCTTGCGCGTCAGCCGCGCAGGAGCTCGGCCTCCCTGCGTTTCAGCATCCGCCGCGCGGCGGCATAGGCCGCGCGCCCTTCCGCGTCGCGCAGGTCGGGGAAGATCGCGAAGATCTCCTCGCGCTGCGCGGCGCCCAGCCCCTTGAGGCTGTGATCGCCGGGCTGGAAGCTCTCGGTCCAGGCGCCGTTCGACAGGATCACCTCGTGATTGTCGAACATCACGTGGATGTAGCTAATGTCCTCGGCCTCGGCCCGCGTGATGCCGGGCCGGCCGACGAGATGCTTGGCCGCCACCAGGACCTCGCGCTCGTCGAAATAGAGCATCGTCTCGTCATTAGCGATCAGCACCCGGTGCTGCGGCGAGACCGTCATGTCGCGCTCGGGCAGGCCGTGGCCCAGCGCGCCGGCGGCGATCCGAACGGCGCGCAGCGCGCCGTTCGCGGCCATCTCGGCGCGCGTCAGGTCGCGGCGGCCCGTCCAGCGGACCACTTGGATCCCGTTGTCGCGGGTGATGACGCGGTCGCCCGGCTCCAGCGCCTCCACCGGCACCTCGCCGCGCGGCGTCGCGATCAGCGTGCCGGGCGTGAAGCAGGGGATGACGGTCTCGATATTCTCGAAGCGGGCCGTCTCGCCCGTGCGGTTGCCGTCCCCGTCGAGGAAGAAGACGACGCCGTTCTCGGCATTGTCGGCATCCTTCTCGATCTCGGCATCGATGCCGGTGAGGTCCAGCGTGTCCTGGTCCACGCCGCCCTCGCCGCCGTCGATGAAATCGCCGGCGCTTGCGCCCAGAAACAGGTCCTGGTCGTCGCCGCCGAAGGCTTCGTCGGCGCCCGCGCCCGAGACGATCGTGTCCATCCCCGCGCCGCCGAGGATCGAGTCGGCCCCCGCCCCGCCCAGCAGGCTGTCATCGCCCGCGCCGCCGTCGATCGTGTCCTCGTCGATGCCGCCGTCGATCGTGTCGTCGCCCTCGCCGCCCAGGATCGAATCGTCGTCGTCCTGCCCGAAGATCAGGTCGTTGCCGACCCCGCCATCGATCACGTCGCGGCCATTGTCGGGCACGAGGTCGATATCGTCGGGGATATTCAGCGGATCGAGCGCGGGATCGCCCCCCAGACCGCCGTAGATCGTGTCGTTCCCCGACCCGCCGAAGATCGTGTCCGACCCCTCGCCGCCGATGATGCTGTCATTGCCGTCATCGCCGAAGACGAGGTCGCGGTCGAAGCCCGCGTCGATCGTGTCGCGGCCCGAGCCGCCGTTGATCGTATCGTCGTCGTCGCCCGTCGTGATGAAATCGCTGCCGCCCCGGGCCTCGACGTAATCGCGGTCGTCATCGGGGTCATCATCGCCCGCGAAGAGGCCCGGATAGCCCAGGTCGGGCCGGCCGGTGATCCCGGCATCGATCGTGTCGTTGCCGCCATTGCCGGTGATGAAATCGTTGCCGGCCCCGCCGATGATCGAATCGTCGCCGAAGCCCGACAGCAGCGTGTCGTCGCCATCGCCCCCGTCAAGCGTGTCTTTCCCGTCCTTGCCGGTGATCAGGTCGTCGCCCGCGCCGCCCAGCAGCGAATCGTCGCCCGCGCCGCCGCGCAGCGTGTCGTCGCCGGCCTCGCCCTCCAGCGTGTCGTTGCCGCCCCCGCCCAGAAGCGAGTCGTCGCCCGCACCGCCCAAGACCGAGTCGTCGCCCTCGCCCGCATCGACCTCGTCATCGCCCGCGCCCGCGAGGACGGTATCGTCGCCGCCCTTGGCCAGGATGATGTCGTCGTCGCCCACCTCGCCGGGCAGGAGCGCGTCGCCCGCATCGACGAAATCGCCGTTCGGATCGCCGTCATAGGCGGCGTCGATCAGATCGCCGCCTTCGGTGCCCTCGACGATGCCGTCGCGCGGATCGACGCCGCCGATCACCGTCTCGATATTGACGAAGCGTGCGGTCTCGCCCGTGGGCGTGCCGTCATCGCCCAGGAAGATGACCGTCCCGCTTTCCGCGCCGGGCGCGTCTAGCTCGAACGTCGCATTGGCGCCGGTTAGGTCGAGCGTGTCGAAATCGTCGCCGCCCTCGCCGCCGTCGATCACGTCGCCGGGCGTGACGTTGATGAAGCTGTCGCGGTCGTCGCCGCCCGACATCTCGTCGGCCCCGGCCCCACCATCCAGCGTGTCGTCCCCCGCCTCGCCGAAGATCGTGTCGAGGCCCGCGCCGCCCAGCAGGCTGTCCGCGCCCGACCCGGCCGGATCAGGCTCGTAGCCGATGACGGGCGAGAAGAAGATATCGGTGATGTTGATGCCCGAGTCGTTCGCGCCGTCCTGGTCATGCGTGATCTCGATCCGCGCGACCGGGCCTGCGATCGCGACCGTGGTCGAATAGGCGTCGGAGCTGTCGGGCGCGTAGCCGCCCTTGCTGTCGATCGTGCTGCCGGTGACGCTGACGCCGCTGCCGCCCTCCAGCGTGACGGGAAGCTCCTGGCCGAACTCGTCATAGGCGCGGACGGTGACGACGCCGTCGCCGTCCACATCGTTGATGTTGAAGGACACGTCGCAGACCGGCTGCGAGAAGGCGACGCGGTAGGCGCCCGCCTCCTCCGGGCTGGACAGCACCGATTCGAAGGACGCGTCGGCATCGACGGCCTCGGGCCCCGACTGGATCCCCGTGACGTTCTGGGCCGAGGCCTCGAACGCGTTCACGACATCGCCCGTCTCGCGGGTCGTGGTGAAGCTGACCTCGACGGTGCCGGTGTTCTGCGCGGCCGTCTCGACCGCGACGCCGTCGCCGTAGCCCGGGACCTGCGCCCAGTTGAAGCTCTCGCGCGGGCCGCAGATCGGGGCGCCGCGTTCGCCGCCCGTGTCGCCATAGATCAGATCGTCGCCATCGCCGCCCGCGACGGTGTCGTCGCCCGCGCCGCCCGACAGCGTATCGTCGCCCGTGCCGCCCGCGATCTCGTCCGCGCCGGCCTCGCCCAGCACCTCGTCGGCCCCGGCCCCGGCATCGACCGTATCGTCGCCCGCGCCGGCCGAGACGAGGTCGTCGCCCGCGCCCGCAAGGACCGAATCGTCGCCGCCCTTGGCCAGGATGATGTCGTCGTCGCCGACCTCGCCGGGCAGCAGCGCGTCGCCCGCATCGACGAAATCGCCGTTCGGATCGCCGTCATAGGCGGCATCGATCACGTCCGCGCCCTCGGTGCCCTCGACGATGCCGTCGGGCTGCGGCGGGACGAAAGGGTCGAAGACGATCTTCTCGATATCCTCGAATGTGGCCGTCTTCCCGGTGCGGATGCCGGATTCGTCGAGGAAGAAGATCGTACCGTCCTCGTCCTCCGTGTCCGGTGCGTATTCGATCTCGACCCGCAGGCCGGTCAGGTCGAGCGTGTCGAAGTCGGAGGCCGCGCCCGAGCCCGAGCCGCTGCCCGAGCCCGACCCGCCCGACAGGCGCGAGCCGCCGTCGATATGGTCGCCATGCGTCGCGCCGAGGATCAGGTCGTCGTCATTGCCGGCATCGATCGTGTCGGCCCCGTCGCCGCCCGTGATCGTGTCCGCGCCGTCCCCGCCGAAGACGATGTCGTCGCCGGCCGCGGACTTGACGATATCGTCGCCGGCCCCGGCATAGACGAGGTCGTCGTCGCCCACGGTCCCCATCACGCCCTGCGCGTCGTTCGCATCGATCCGGTCGCCCTGCGCATCGATATAGGCGAGGTCGATCACGTCGTCCTGGTCGGTGCCGTCGACGATGCCGTCGCCGCCCGCCGCTGGGGCGGTGAAGGAAAGGTTGTCTACCGCGCCCGAGCCGCAGAGCTCGACGACCATGAAGGCGACCTCGTCGACATTCATGTGCAGGACGGTCTGCCCGTTATCGGCGGTCTGCGCGTGGAACGTGTCGATAAGGTTGCCATGCGCGTCGTAGAGCTTCACCGACGCGCCCTCCTCGATGTCGAGGAAGGTCAGCGAATGCACCGTCGCGGGGGCGTCGAAGGCGAATTTGAACTGCGCCCCGCCCGCGTTGTCGTCGGGATCGGTGCTGTCGCCATCCTCGGAGGCGATCAGGACGCCGCCGAGATTCGAGCTGGCGAGGTCGCTGTCGCCGCCCGTCGGATGGGCGGTGTCGAAGATCATCGCGGGGCGGTGCGGGTCGAGGCTGCTGATCGTTACGCCCTGGGCGCTGTATTGGCCGTCGATCACCGTTCCGGCGGGGAGATCGTTGAAATCGATAAGGGTCTTCTCGGTCATCACCAATCTCTCCTCATGCCGCGCCGTAACATTCGGGCCGCGCGGCGAACGGGCCCTCGATCCGTTCCGGGCCGGGCCCCACGGCCGCCGCGCCTGGGGCGCGGGCGGTTGGACCGGGGCTGTCGGTCATCCACAGGGATGATTCCTCCGTCAGGTCCCGGTCAGGGGCCCGATCGTGGAGCGATGGCTGAAGGTTCTGGGATCGGCGGGCGCAGTCGGTCGGCGGCCTGGGGCATGCCATGCGCGTGAAACCCGTCCGGTCGGACGGCCCGCGACAGGCCCGTGACGGACCCGCGCAGTCGCGCATGTTCGGCATCCCCCCGGACGCTTTCTTCGTGCGGCCGCCCCCGTGGCCAGCAGACATCACCCCCCAGTCGGGTGTAGCCGGACACTAGCGAATTCCCGCCGACGGGCAAACGGAATTGCGGCGGAAAAACGGTCGCGACGGGGCGCCGGGCGCCGCTCGCGCCGCATTTACCGTGACTCGTGCCACATTTCAGCCGCATTCTGTTGACGATTCGGAAACGGCTGCCCCCCAATGCAAACCACATCCGGGTCGTGCATGGATGCACTTTCGGCGCCGCGCCCCTCCCCCCGGGGCGCGGCGTCGCTTGTTTCGATCGTTTCGAAATCGGCAAAGATACTGTGGCCGGATTGCGACGGGTAAGGATGCTGTGTTTCGCAAGGCCGAACGATGGCGGGGCGGGTCATTGGGACGCCGCGGCGAACGATCCCGCGGACGGGGTGCGATCGTCTCCGATCGCGCGTCGATGCTGCCGGATGGTACCCGTGGCCGGACTCGAACCGGCAAGCCTCGCGGCGGCGGATTTTGAATCCGCTGCGTCTACCAATTCCGCCACACGGGCAGCCCCAGCGGCCTAGCCCCCTGCCCCGCCGCCGTCAATCGGGCCGCTAGAGCCGGGTCGCCGAGAATGTGTCGCAGTCGCGCAGATCGCCCGATCTCAGCCCGCGCATGAACCAGCGCGCGCGCTGTTCGCTGGTGCCGTGCGTGTAGGTGTGCGGCCGCGGCGGGCGGCCCGCGGCGCCCTCCAGGCGGTCGTCGCCGATCTCGCGCGCGGCATTCACCGCCTCGGCGATGTCGCCCGGCTCCAGCGTGCCGAAGCGCGCCTGCGCCGCGCGCGCCCAGATCCCGGCGTAGCAATCGGCCTGCAGCTCGATGCGGACCGAGATGGCGTTGGCCTGCACCTGGCCCGATTGCGCGCGGAGCGCGTTGGCTTGGCCGAGGATGCCCAGCTCGTTCTGGATGTGATGGGCGATCTCGTGGGCGACCACATAGGCGGCGGCGAAATCGCCCGTGGCGCCGAACCGCTGGGCCAGCGTCGTGAAGTAGGCCGTGTCGAGATAGGCCTTCCGGTCGGCCGGGCAGTAGAAGGGCCCCGTCGCGCCGGACGCTCCGCCGCAGGGGCTGGAGGTCACGCCGGAAAACAGCACGAGCGTGGCCGGGTCGTAGCGCTCGCCCAGCTGGCGGCGGAAGATCTCTGTCCAGATCTCTTCGGTATCGGCCAGGACGACCGAGACGAACTCGCCCTCCGCGCGCTCGGCCTCGGACAGCGGGCGCGACTCGACCGCCCCGCCGCCCCCGCCGCCCGACAGGAGCGGCGAGACGTCGACGCCGAAGACCCAGCCGATCAGCAGCACCGCGAGCAGGCCAAGCGCGCCCGCGCCGCCGACGCGGCCCGTGGTCCCCGCCCCGCGCCGTCCGCGGCGGTCCTCGATATTGGCGCTGCCGCGCCGGCCTTTCCAGCGCATGGCCGCGCCCTCCGGTTGATCTGTCCCAATCTGGCTTGACCCGGCCGGGGTTCCAAGGAAAACGCAATCCATGTTGCGCCGCCTCTATGACTGGACCCTGCACTGGGCGGGGCATCGCCACGCGATCTGGGTGCTGGCCGCGATCAGCTTCATCGAATCCTCGGTCTTCCCGATCCCGCCCGATGTGTTGCTGATCCCGATGGTGCTGGCCGCGCCGCAGCGCGCCTTCTGGATCGCGCTGGTCTGCACGGTCTCCAGCGTGGCGGGTGCGCTGCTGGGCTACGGCATCGGCTATTTCGCCTGGGAGGCGCTGGGCGAGCCGATCCTGACGGCGCTGGGCAAGGCCGACAGCTTCGACGGCTTCCGCGACCGCTACAACGCCTGGGGCGCCTGGGCCGTGCTGATCGCCGGGATCACGCCCTTCCCCTTCAAGGTCATCACCATCCTGTCGGGCACGACCGGGCTGTCGCTCCCGGTCTTCGTGGTCTCCTCCATCGTGGCGCGGGGGCTGCGCTTCTTCATCGTCGCGGGGCTTCTGTGGAAATTCGGCCCGCCGATGCGGGACTTCATCGAACGCCGTCTCGGGCTTATGTTCAGCCTAGCCCTTGCCGCGCTTCTGGGCGGCTTCGTCGCGCTGAGGTACCTATGACCCGACTGATCGCGCTGGCCACGATGGGCCATATCGGACTTCTGGGCGGGGCCTTCCTGTTCCAGCTCGCGGGCTACGCGCCCTGCGCGATGTGCCTTTGGCAGCGCTGGCCGCATGCCGCGGCGATCGTCTTCGGCGTGATGGCGCTGGGCGGGCTGGCGCCGCGGGCGATGGCGGGGCTGGGCGCGCTGGCGGCGGCGACGACCTCGGGGCTCGGCGCTTTCCATGCGGGGGTCGAGCAGGGCTGGTGGGAGGGCCCCTCCTCCTGCACCGGGACGGGCGATCTGGGCGGCATGACCGGCGGCGATCTCCTGGCGACCGACATTCCCGAGGCGCTGGTTTTGTGCGACGACATTGTCTGGCAACTGGGCCTGACCATGGCGGGCTGGAACGCCGTGCTGTCGGCGGGTCTGGCCGGGATCTGGCTTCTGGCCGCGCTGCGCGCCCCCGCGGCGGAGCGATTGCCAACTGGCAATTAGTCGTTACGTTTGTGTTAATTGCGCGGCGCTGGCCGGCTCAGTGCAGCTTGAACTCGCCCACCACGTTGCGCCATTCGCCGGGCGAGATCATCTTGCGGTGGCTGAAGCGGACCGAGTGCAGCGGCCCCTCGATCTCCTCGCCCCAGAACTCGATGAACTTGAACAGCCTTGGATGGTCCGGGGCGAGGTCGTAATCCTGCCAGATGAAGGTGTTCAGGACATGCGGATGGTCGGGCATGTGGTAGAACATCTCGGCCACCGTCAGCCCGTATCCCTTCAGCATCAGCTCGGTTTCGTTACCCATTCTGACCCCTTTCACACGTCCCCCCTGGCGGAAATTGTGCCACGGATCGCGGGTCACGCAACGAAAACAAATCGTTGGCCACCGTGAAGGCCGGCTGCCATGCCTTTTGGCAACACGGCGTTGAGCCCATATCGAGGGGGTGATAGAAGCGCGGCTGACTACATATAGAACCCGGAACGCCGGGCGGAGACCGCGATGAGCGATACGCCAGAGACCCCCGAGAACGACGACGATCAGCCCGTCCACCGCGAGCCGATGGCCCATGACGGGCCGAAGATCTCGATCGTCGACGAGATGCGGACCTCCTTCATCGATTACGCGATGTCGGTGATCGTCAGCCGGGCCATCCCGGATCTGCGCGACGGGCTGAAGCCCGTGCACCGCCGCATCCTCTACGCGATGAGCGAGACCGGGAACACGCATGACAAGCCCTATCGCAAATCGGCCCGGCCGGTCGGCGACGTGATGGGCAAGTACCACCCGCATGGCGACTCGGCGATTTACGAAGCGCTGGTGCGGATGGCGCAGGATTTCTCGATGTCGCTGCCGCTGCTCGACGGGCAGGGCAATTTCGGCTCGATGGACGGCGATAACGCGGCCGCCATGCGCTACACCGAAGTGCGGATGGACAAGCCCGCCGGCGCGCTCTTGGCCGATATCGACAAGGACACGGTCGATTTCGCGCCCAATTACGACGGCAAGGACCGCGAGCCCACCGTCCTGCCCGCCCGCTTCCCCAACATGCTGGTCAACGGCGCGGGCGGCATCGCCGTCGGCATGGCCACCAACATCCCGCCGCACAACCTGGGCGAGGTGATCGACGCCTGCCTCGCGCTGATCGAGAACCCCGACCTGTCGTCGGAGGACCTGATCGACTACGTGCCCGGGCCCGACTTCCCGACCGGCGGTCTGATCCTCGGCCGCTCGGGCATCCGGAAGGCGTATCTTGAGGGTCGCGGCAGCGTGATCCTGCGCGCCAAGACCCGGGTCGAGGAGATCCGCAAGGACCGCTACGCCATCGTGGTCGACGAGATCCCCTACCAGGTCAACAAGGCCACCATGGTCGAGCGCATCGCCGAGGCCGCCAAGGAAAAGCGGATCGAGGGCATCAGCCACGTGCAGGACGAATCCGACCGCGTCGGCGTCCGTGTGGTGATCGAGCTGAAGCGCGACGCGACGGCCGAGGTCGTCCTGAACCAGCTCTTCCGCTTCACGCCGATGCAGACCTCGTTCGCCTGCAACATGCTGGCGCTGAACGGCGGCCGGCCCGAGCAGCTGACCCTGCGCGGCTTCCTCACCGCGTTCCTGTCCTTCCGCGAGGATGTCGTTGCCCGGCGCACGGCCTTCCTGCTGCGCGAGGCGCGCGACCGCAGCCACGTGCTCTGCGGCCTGGCCGTCGCGGTGAGCAACGTGGACGAGGTCGTGGCGACGATCCGCGCCTCCGAGGACGCCGCCGACGCCCGCGCCAAGCTGATGGAGCGGCGCTGGCCCGCGCAGGACATCGCCGATTACATCCGCCTGATCGACGACCCGACCCACACGATCAACGATGACGGCACCTACAACCTGTCCGAGCGGCAGGCCCGTGCGATCCTCGAGCTGCGGCTGCAGCGCCTGACGCAGATCGGCGTGAAGGAGGTCACCGACGAGCTCCAGTCGCTGGCCGAGAAGATCAAGGACTACCTCGACATCCTGGGAAGCCGCGCGCGGATCCTGGCGATCATCTCGGACGAGCTGCGCGAGGTGCGCGAGCAATTCGCCGTGGATCGCCGCACCGAGATCACCGACTGGTCCGGCGATATGGAAGACGAGGACCTGATCGAGCGCGAGGACATGGTCGTGACGATCACCCAATCGGGCTATGCCAAGCGCACCCCCCTGGCCGATTTCCGCGCTCAGAAGCGCGGCGGCAAGGGGACCGCGGGGATGGCCACCAAGGAAGAGGATGTTGTCACGACCCTCTTCGTGGCCAACACGCACACGCCCCTTCTGTTCTTCACGACCGACGGCATGGTGTACAAGCTCAAGACCTGGCGCCTGCCGCAGGGCGGGCGCACGGCGAAGGGCAAGGCGCTGGTGAACCTGCTGCCGATCCAGCCGGGCACCGGGATCGCCGCGATCCTGCCCATCGACCGCGACGAGGATCACTGGGACGAGCTGCAGGTCGTCTTCGCCACCGATCACGGAACCGTCCGGCGCAACGCGCTGTCGGATTTCGCCAATGTCATGCGCAACGGCAAGATCGCCATGAAGTTCGAGGGCGAGAGCGAGGGCTGGACCCTGATCAACGCGCGGATCGCGTCGAATGACGACGACGTGATGCTGGTTACCCGTTCGGGCCGCGCGATCCGCTTCCCGGCGACCGCTGTGCGGGTCTTCAACTCGCGCGCGTCGGTTGGCGTGCGCGGCATCCGGCTGGGCAAGGACGACGCCGTGGTTTCGATGGCCGTGATCCGCCATTTCGAGGCGACCTCCGACGAGCGCGCGGCCTATCTGAAGATGCGCCGCGCCATGGCGGGCCTCGCCGACGACGCCGAGATGGAGAGCGACGAGGAGGGCGACGCCAACGCCGCTCTGCCGCAGGAGCGCTATGCCGAGATGTCGGCGGCCGAGGACCTGATCGTCACGCTGACCGAAGCCGGGACCGGCAAGCTCAGCTCGTCGCATGACTACCCGGTCCGCGGGCGCGGCGGTATGGGCGTGAACGCGCAGGACAAGGCGGCGCGCGGCGGGCCCATCGTCGCGGCCTTCCCGGTCGAACCCGACGACCAACTGATGCTGGCCACCTCGACCGGCCATTCGATCCGAACGCCGGTCGACGGAATCAGCTTCCGCTCGCGCTCCGCAGGTGGGGTGAAGGTCTTCAACACGCGGAAGGGCGAGCGTGTGGTCTCCGTCGCACGGATCGCGGATCAGGGCGCGGAATCAGAGCCTTCGGAAGACGCAGCGGGTTGACCTGAGGCCGGTTTGCGCCTTTGCAATGGCGCGTGTGCGCTTACGGATCCGATTTTGCGTCCTTGCGGAGTCGCCGGACATGACGATCGAGAATTGGGACGATCTGAAATACGTGCTCGCCGTGCAGCGGCACGGCACGATGTCCGCGGCCGCGCGGTTCCTGACGACCAACGTCGCGACCGTCTCGCGGCGGATCGACCGGATCACGCAAGAACTGGGCCGTCCGCTCTTCGAGAAGCGCGGCAAGAGCCTCGTGGGGACCCCCGCGGCGCGCCGGCTGGCCGATCTGGCCGAGGCGATCGACCAGCGCCTGCGCGCCGAACTGGCGCAGCTGCATAGCGGCGCGACGGCCGCGCCGGTGACCCTCGAGATCGCGGCGCCGCCCGCGGTCCACACCCATTACATCCTGCCGCGCATCGGCGACCTCATGGCCACGCTGCCCTCGGTGTCACTGACCCTGACGGACAAGGCTTTCGCGCAAGGCCTGGGCGAGGCCGATCTGCAGATCCGGCTGGGCCGGCCCGAAGGCGGGCGCCTGCGCGCGCGCAAGTTCCGCGACGTGCCCTTCCGCGTCTATCATCGCAAGGACCGGCCGCTGAACGGCGACTGGGTGACCCTGACCCACCGCTATCCCGGCAGCGACATCCTGCGCAGCATCTATCCCGAGGCCCGCGCGGAGCCGCGCCTGCGCGTCGAGGATCTGCGCCTCGTCCACCGGATGGTGCAGGAGACGGGGCTCGCGGGGTTCCTGCCGGGTTTCCTGATCGAGCCGGGCGACGGGCTGGTGGCCGCAGAGCTGCCCGACAACCTGCGGGTGTTCGAGCTGTGGATCGCCTATCACGAGACGCGCCATGGCGACCCGCTGCTGCGCTCGGTGGTGGACTGGTTCTGCGAACCCGCCGCCGCGGCCGCGTGACGCGCCGCGAAGGATGACGCCGCGCCCCGCGGGGGCGCAACAGAACGGGAGCCGGCGATGGCCTTGGACAATTGGGACGACCTGCGCTTCGTGCTGGCGATGACCCGCCACGGCACAATGTCTGCGGCGGCGCGCTTTCTCGACACCAATGTCGCCACCGTGTCGCGGCGGATCGACCGGATCAGCCAGGAGATCGGCCTGCCGCTCTTCGAGAAGCGCGGCAGCGCCTTCGTGGCCACCGCCGCGGCGAAACGGCTGGCCGAGATCGCGGAGGGCATCGACCACCGGCTGCGCGGCGAGCTGCCGGCGCTTGCGACCGAGACCGCGTCCGAACCGGTCCTGATGGAGGTCGCGGCCCCGCCCGCGGTGCATTTCCACTACGTGATGCCGCACACGGCCGAGCTGTCATCGCGGCTGCCCAACGTGCGCCTGACCCTCACCGAGAAGGTCTTCGCCCAGGGCCTGGGCGAGGCCGACATCCAGATCCGCGTGGGCCGGCCCGAGGGCGGCCGCCTGAAGGCGCGGAAGTTCCGCGACTACGCGCTCTGCGTCTTCCATGGCAAGGATCACAGGCTCAACGGCGACTGGATCGGCCTGTCGCATCGCTACCCAGATGCCGACATGCTCCGTGACGTGTATCGCGACGCCAATTCCGACCCGAATTACCGGGTCGAGGAGATGCCGATGGTCCTCGACATGGTGCGGGCCACGGGCATGCCCGGGATGCTGCCCGATTTCATGGTGCTTCCGGAGCACGGCCTCGTCCGCGCCGACCTGCCGGACAACGCGATCCCGGGCGAGCTGTGGATCGCCTATCACGAGACGCGGCATGGCGACGCGACGCTGCGCGCGCTGGTCGACTGGTTCTGCGAAAGCGCCGAAGCGTCCTGAGCCCAGCCCTTTCGTCACCTGCGCGAAGGGCGTATTGAGGCCACCATGACAGACAGATTGCACATCGTGGGCGGCGGCATGGCCGGGTCCGAGGCCGCGTGGCAGGCGGCGCAGGCGGGCGTGCCCGTCACCATCCACGAAATGCGCCCGAAGGTCGGGACCTTCGCGCATCGCACCGGGTCGCTGGCCGAGATGGTCTGCTCGAACTCCTTCCGCTCCGACGATGACGAGCAGAACGCCGTGGGCCTTTTGCATTGGGAAATGCGCGCCGCGGGCGGGCTGATCATGGAGATGGCCGATGCCCACCGCCTGCCCGCGGGCGGGGCGCTGGCCGTCGATCGCGACCCCTTCGCCGAGGCCGTCACCGCGCGGCTGCGGGCCCATCCCCTGATCGAGGTGGTGGGCGAAGAGGTCACCGCCCTGCCCGATGCGGGCCACTGGATCATCGCGACCGGGCCGCTGACGGGCTCGGGCCTGGCGCAGGCCATCGCCGCCGAGGCCGGGCAGGACAGCTTGGCCTTCTTCGACGCCATCGCCCCCATCGTGCATGCCGACACGATCGACATGTCGGTGGCCTGGCGCCAGTCGCGCTACGACAAGGGCGAGACGGAAGACGAGCGCACCGCCTATATCAATTGCCCGATGACGAAGGCCGAATACGAGGCCTTCATCGACGCGCTGCTCGCCGCCGACAAAACCGAGTTCAAGCCGGGCGAGACCGCCGGCTATTTCGACGGCTGCCTGCCCATCGAGGTCATGGCCGAGCGCGGGCGCGAGACGCTGCGCTTCGGGCCGATGAAGCCGGTGGGCCTGACCAACCCGCACAATCCGACCGAGAAGGCCTATGCCGTGGTGCAGCTGCGCCGCGACAACGCGCTGGGCACGCTCTACAACATCGTGGGCTTCCAGACCAAGATGACGTACGGCGCGCAGAAGTCTGTTTTCGCGATGATTCCCGGGTTGCAGGATGCCAGTTTCGCGCGGTTGGGCGGGATCCACCGCAACACCTTCATCAACTCGCCCACGCTGCTGGACGCGCAGATGCGGCTGCGCTCGAAGCCGCATATCCGCTTCGCGGGCCAGATCACCGGGGTCGAGGGCTATGTCGAGTCGGCCGCGATGGGCCTGCTGGCCGGCCGGATGGCCGCGGCCGAGATGCGGGGCCACGCCCTGCCCCCAGTGCCGCAGACGACCGCGATGGGCGCGCTGGTCACCCACATCACCGGCGGCGCGGAGGCCAAGACCTTCCAGCCGATGAACGTCAATTTCGGGCTGTTCCCACCGGTCGACGCGCGTGGCGGCCGGCGCAACCGGGCGGCGCGCTACAAGCTTTATACCGACCGGGCCAAGGCCGACTGGACGGGCTGGCTGGGCTTGCGCGAAGCGGCGGAGTGAGGCGATGAGCGATCCGAAGATGCCCGAGGGCCTGTGGCAGCCCCGCTCCGTCGAGGAGACGATGGAGATCTACGCCGATTGGGCCACGCGCTACGACGCCGACCTGATCGCCGCCGGCTACGCCACGCCCGCGCGCGTCGCCGCCGCCTTGGCCGCGCAGCTCTCCGACCGGGCCGCGCCGGTGCTGGATTTCGGCTGCGGCACGGGGCTGTCGGGCATGGCGCTGGCCGAGGCGGGCTTCACCACGCTGGACGGGATCGACGTGTCGGCCGAAATGCTGGAACAGGCGCGCGCCAAGGGCGTCTACCGCGACCTGACGCTGGGAACACCGGGCGCGGTGCCCGAGGCCCGCGCCTACGCAGCGGTGGTCGCGACGGGCGTCATCAGCACGGGCGCGGCCCCGGCCGGGGTGCTCGATGACGTGCTGGCGGGCATGGCTGCGGGCGCGCTGCTGGCGCTGAGTTTCAACGAGGCGGCCCTGCGCGAGCGGTCCTATTTGCAGGCGCTGACCGATGCGCAGCTCGACGGCCGCGTGCTGCTGCTCTCGGCCGAACACGGGCCCCACGTGCCCACGAAGGACGGCGCGCGCAGCTCGACGGTCTACGTCCTGCGGCGGACGTGACGCGCACGCGTTTCGCGCCCTCGCCCACCGGGCCGCTGCATCTGGGCCATGCCTGGGCCGCGCTGGTCGCCGCCGATCACGGGCGGATGCTGCTGCGGATCGAGGATATCGACCAGGCGCGCGCCCGCCCCGAATGGGAGGCCGCGATCTATGACGACCTGCGCTGGCTCGGCCTCGACTGGCCGGAGCCGGTGATGCGCCAGTCCGAGCGGATGGCGGCCTATGGCGCGGCGCTGGACCGGCTCTGGGCGCGCGGGCTGCTCTATCCGTGCAGTTGCAATCGGCGCGACATCCTCCAGGCCGCCGCGGCCCCGCAGGAGGGCGCGCCGCTGCTGGGCCCGGACGGCGTGGTCTATCCCGGAACCTGTCGCGGCGCCTCGCGCGCGGGGCCGCGGCCCGCGGGCGTTGCGCTGCGCCTCGACGCGGCCGCGCTGGGCAATCTGCGCTGGACCGAGCGGGGCGCGTCGCGCGGGATGGATGGCGCGACCTTCCGCCGGACGATCGGCGATCCAGTGCTCGCGCGGCGCGACATGGGCACGTCGTATCACCTGGCCGTGGTGGTCGACGACGCGGCGCAGGCCATTGACCTCGTGACACGCGGCGAGGATCTGGCCGAGGCGACGCCGATCCATGTCGCGCTGCAGGGCCTGCTGGGCCTGCCGACGCCCGATTACCTGCATCACGACCTCGTCCGCGACGCGGCGGGCAAGCGGCTGGCCAAGCGCGACGACGCGCGCAGCCTCGCCAGCTACCGCGCCGCGGGCTGGACGGCCGACGCGCTGATCGCGCGGCTGCGGGAGAGCCGGATCGCGCCGGACTGAGACGCGGTCAGGGGATCCAGTTCCCGATCCAGTTGCCATGCGCCCAACCCTTGCGGTCGTCGCGATAGACGAGGCCGACCCAAGGCCCCTGCTGGGTGATGCCCATCACCCGGTCGCCATTCACGAGCTTATCGATCATCCGGAAATCCGAGCCCGGCCCGCTGCGCACCGCGAGGAAGCCGTCGCCGTTCGGATCGAGCCCCATCACCGTGCCGACGGAGTAGCAGGCCGCCTGTTCCTGCGACTGGTCGCAGTCGATCACGATGGGCACGTCGAGCTGCTGGGCCCGCAGGGCGGGCGCGGCGAGGATGGTGGCGCACAGGAAAGCGGACAGCGAAAGGCGGCGCATCGGCGAACTCCCGGAGACTGGTTAAACGCGGCGGGCCGGGATCCGTGGCCCGCGCGCCAGCCTAGCATGCGCGCCCGATTCACCCCACCGGTTGCGCCGTCTCCACCAGCCGGGCGAAGAAGCTCGCCCCGATGGGCGCGATGCGGTCGTTGAAGTCGTATTCCGGGTGGTGCAGCCCCGCCCCCTCGCCCGCGCCGAGGAACAGGTAAGCGCCCGGGCGGGCCTGCAGCATGTAGGCGAAATCCTCCGCGCCCATCTCGCGCATGACGTCCGGATCGACCTTGCCGTCGCCCACCACGTCGCGCGCCACGTCGGCGGCGAAACCCGCGCGGTCCGGGTCGTTGATCGTGGGCGGGTAGCCGCGGTCGTAGTGGAGCTCGACCTCGACATCGTAGGTGGCCGCGATCCCGTCCCCGATGGCGCGGATGCGCCGTTCGGCCATGTCGCGCACCGCGTCGTCGAAGGTACGGACCGTGCCCGACAGAAGCGCCTCGGCCGGGACCACATTATTGGCCGAGCCCGCATGGATCTGGGTGATCGACAGGACGAGGTCGTCGGTGGCGCGGTGGTTGCGGCTGACGACCGTCTGGAGCGCATGGCCGAGGCCCAGCGCCGCGACGACCGGGTCGCGCGTCTCGTGCGGCAGGGCGGCGTGGCCGCCAAGCCCGCGGATCGTGAAGTTGAACTCGTCCACCGAGGCCAGAAGCGGGCCCGGGTTGACGAAGAATTCGCCCTCGGGCCGGCCGGGCGCGTTGTGGATGCCGAAGACCTGGCCGATGCCGAACCGGTCCAACACGCCTTCCTGCACCATGACCTCGCCGCCGCCGCCGGATTCCTCGGCCGGTTGGAAGATCAGCGCGACGCGGCCCGAGAAGTTGCGCGTCTCGGCGAGGTATTTCGCGGCGCCCAGCAGCATCGTCGTGTGCCCGTCATGGCCGCAGGCATGCATCTTGCCCGGCGTCTCGGAGGCGTGCTCCGCGCCCGTCGCCTCGGGGATGGGCAGCGCGTCCATGTCGGCGCGCAGCCCGATGGTCGGGCCGTCGCCCCGGCCCTCGATGATGGCGACGATGCCGGAGGTCGCGATCCCCTCGTGGATCTCGTCCACGCCGAATTCGCGCAGCTTGCGCGCCACGAAGCCCGAGGTCTTCGGCAGGTCGAATTGCAGCTCCGGGTTGCGGTGCAGCCAGCGGCGCCAATCCTGCATCTCGGGTTGCATGGCGGCGATCGAGTTGATGACGGGCATGGCTTGTCCTCCGGCTGGGCTTCGGCCCACATGACGGCAACGGAAGGGGCTTCGCAATGGACGACATCTGCAGGACACCGGGCGGCGGCCTGCCGCGGCTCCTGGCGATCATGGCGCGGCTGCGCGATCCGGAAACGGGCTGCCCTTGGGATATCGAGCAGGATTTCGCCTCCATCGCGCCCTACACGATCGAGGAAGCCTACGAGGTGGCCGACGCGATCGAGCGCGACGCGTGGGACGAGATGGAGGGCGAGCTGGGCGATCTGCTGCTGCAGGTCGTCTACCACGCCCAAATGGGCGAGGAGGAGGGCCGCTTCGACTTCCACTCCATCGCCGAGCGCGTGGCGCAGAAGATGGTGGACCGGCATCCGCATATCTGGGGCGACGCCTCGCGTGAGAAATCGGCCGAACAGCAGATCGCCGATTGGGAGGCCGCCAAGGCGAAGGAACGCGCGGGCCGGCGCACGCTGGACGGGGTGGCGCTGGGCCTGCCGGCCCTGCTGCGCGCGGTGAAGCTGCAGAACCGCGCGGCGCGGGTCGGGTTCGACTGGCCCGAGACCACCGCGGTGCTGGACAAGCTGCGCGAGGAGGCCGCCGAGCTGGTCGAGGCGCGCGACCGGCTGGGCCCGGCCGCGCTGGCCGAGGAGATGGGCGACATGCTCTTCGTCATGGCCAACCTCGCGCGCCATCTGGGCGTCGACCCCGAAGAAGCGCTGCGCGGTGCCAACGCCAAGTTCACCCGTCGCTTCGCCGAGATCGAGGACGCGCTGGCCCGGCTCGGCCGCAGCCCGGCGGAAAGCGACCTAGCCGAGATGGACGCGCTCTGGGACGCGGCGAAGGCACGCGAAAAAATGTCCGACAAGAAAAGTCGGGATTGACCTGACAAAAAGACTCGGAAATATCGGGGTCACCAACAGAACGGAGGCCCGAATGCTTCGCACGTCCATCCTCGCCACCACCGCCCTGACGCTGGCCGCCCCCGCGCTCGCGGGCGAGGTCAATGTCTATTCCTATCGCCAGCCCGAGCTGATCCAGCCGCTCGTCGACGGCTTCGAGGCCGCGACCGGCCACACCGCCAACGTCGTCTATATCGACAAGGGCATCACCGAGCGGCTGGTCGCCGAGGGCCCGCGCTCGCCCGCCGACCTGGTCTTCACCGTCGACATCTCGCGCCTGGCCGAGGCCAAGGAGGCGGGGGTGACGCAGGCGGTCGAAAGCGAGGTGCTGAACGCCAACATCCCCGACGCGCTGCGCGACGATGACGGCCATTGGTACGGGCTGACCACTCGCGCGCGCATCGTCTATGCCAGCAAGGACCGCGTGGCGCCGGGCGAGGTGACCACCTACGAGGACCTGGCCGACCCGAAATGGCAGGACCGGATCTGCACCCGCTCGGGCACGCATGTCTACACGATCGGCCTGATCTCGGCGATGATCGAGCATAACGGCGTCGAGGCGACCCGCGACTGGCTGGAAGGCGTGAAGGCCAATCTCGCCAAGGCGCCCGAGGGCAACGACCGCGCGCAGGTCAAGTCGATCTGGGCCGGCGAATGCGACATCAGCCTGGGCAACACCTATTACATGGGCGCCATGCTGAACGACCCCGAGCAGGAAGCCTGGGCCAATTCGGTCCGCATCGCCTTCCCGAGTTTCGCCGATGGCGAAGGCACGCATGTAAACATCTCGGGCGTGGCGATGGTCGAGGGCGCGGCGAACCGCGAGGAGGCGCTGGCCTTCATGGAGTATCTCTCCTCGCCCGAGGCGCAGTCCATCTATGCCGACGTGGTCTACGAGTATCCCGCCTCGCCCGAGGTGGCGCCCTCGGATCTCGTCGCGGGCTGGGGCGAGCTGGCGGCCGACACGACCGACCTGACCGCCATCGCCTCGCACCGCGCCGAGGCGCTGAAGCTGGTCGAGGAGGTCGATTTCGACGCCGGCAGCTAAGGTCCGCGCGAAAGGGCCGCGCCGGCGGGGCCCGGTCCCGCGAACGGGCGGCGCTTCGGCGCGCTCCGGGCGACCGGGGCGCGCCATCCGCATTCGGCGGCGCGCGCTCTGGACATTCGCGCGCCCGTGGTCAGGTTGGCGGCCATGACGCGCAAGATCATCATCGACACCGATCCCGGCCAGGACGACGCCGTCGCCATCCTGCTGGCGCTGGCCTCACCCGAGCTGGATGTGCTGGGCCTGACCGCCGTCGCGGGCAATGTGCCGCTCGACCTGACCGCCCGGAACGCGCGAATCGTCTGCGAGCTGGCCGGGCGGAGCGATATCCCGGTCTTCGCGGGCTGCGACCGGCCGATCGCGCGCGATCTGGTCACCGCCGAGCACGTGCATGGCAAGACCGGGCTGGACGGGGCCGAGCTGCCCGACCCGGCGATGGCCCTGCAGGACGCCCATGCCGTCGACTGGATCATCGAGACGCTGCGCGCCGAGGCGCCGGGCGCGGTCACGCTCTGCCCGCTTGGCCCGCTCACCAATATCGCGACCGCGCTGGCCCGCGCCCCCGACATCGCGGGCCGGATCGACCGCATCGTGCTGATGGGCGGTGCCTATTTTGAGGTGGGCAACATCACGCCCGCGGCCGAGTTCAACATCTTCGTCGACCCCGAGGCGGCGCGGGCCGTATTTCGATCGGGCGTGCCGCTGACCGTCCTGCCGCTCGACGCCACCCACAAGGCGCTGACGACGCGGGCGCGCAACGCGGGCTTCGCCGCGGCGGGCCGCGTGGGCGAGGTCGTCGCGGGCTGGACCGGCTTCTTCGAGCGCTTCGACCGGGAGAAATACGGCTCCGAGGGCGCGCCGCTGCACGATCCCTGCGTGATCGCCTGGCTGCTGAACCCGGATCTGTTCAAGGGCCGCGAGGTCAATGTGGAAGTCGAGGTCGAGAGCCCGCTGACCCGGGGCATGACCGTCGCCGACTGGTGGCGCGTGACCGACCGGGCCGCCAATGCGCTGTTCATCGGGGATGTGGACGCCGACGGGTTCTACGCGATGCTGACCGAGCGGATCGCGCGGTTGTGAGATCGCGCCGTCGGCGCGCGTCCGCCGTGAGTATTTTCGGACCCGTGATTGACGGGGCCCACGTTAACCTTAACGCGCCGCCAGGGGCATCACGGGTCTGCAAATACTCAGGTCCCGTCCCCGGCGGTCTGCGCGCCGTCCCGGACGGGTCGCATCGCGCGCGGTCGCGCTTACATGACATAGTGAGAGACAGGAGCCGCGATGTTCGCCTTCGACAATAGCTACGCCCGCCTGCCCGCGCGCTTCTACACGAAGATGGCGCCCACGCCCGTGGCCGCGCCCGGCTGGATCGCGCTGAACGAAGGCCTCGCGCGCGAGATGGGGCTCGACCCCGAGGCGCTGCGCGTGGCGCCGGAGGTCTTCGCGGGCAACCGCGTGCCCGAGGGGGCGGTGCCGCTGGCGCAGCTCTATGCCGGGCATCAGTTCGGCGGCTGGTCGCCGCAACTGGGCGACGGGCGCGCGATCCTGCTGGGCGAGCACGTGGCGGACGGGCGGCGCTGGGACGTCGCGCTGAAGGGCTCGGGGCCCACGCCCTACAGCCGGATGGGCGACGGGCGCGCGGCGATCGGGCCGGTGATCCGCGAATATCTCGTCTCTGAGGCGATGCACGCGCTGGGCGTGCCCACCACCCGCGCGCTGGCCGCCGTCACGACGGGCGAGACGGTGCTGCGGCAGGAGGGCCCCCTGCCCGGCGCGGTGCTGACCCGCGTGGCCGCCAGCCATATCCGCGTGGGCACCTTCCAGGTCTTCGCCGCGCGCGACGACACCGAAGCGCTGGGGTCCCTGCTGGACCACGCCATCGCCCGCCACGCGCCGGGCGCCGACGGACCGATGGGCCTGTTGCGCGCGGTGATGGAAAAGCAGGCGAGGCTCGTCGCGCAATGGATGGGCCTGGGCTTCGTGCACGGCGTGATGAACACCGACAACATGACGATCTCGGGCGAGACCATCGATTACGGGCCCTGCGCCTACATGGAGGCCTATCACCCCGACACCGTCTTCAGCTCGATCGACCAGTTCGGGCGCTATGCCTGGTCAAAGCAGCCCGACATCGCGCTGTGGAACCTCGCGCAGCTGGCCACGGCGCTGCTGCCGCTGATGGGCGCGCGCGAGGCTGCCGTGGCGGAGGCGACGGAGGTGCTGGAGGGGTTCCGCGACCTCTATACCGCCGCTTGGGAGGACGTCATGTCCGCGAAGATCGGGCTGCGCGACATGGAGCTTGCGATGGAGCTGCTGGCGATCCTGGCCGAGGGACAGGGCGATTTCACCAACAGCTTCCGCGCGCTCAGCGTCGATCCGGGCGCGGCGCGCGACCAGGTCCTGAACCGCGGCCGCTTCGACGACTGGTTTGCGCGCTGGCGGGCCCGCGGGCCGGATTTCGATGCGATGGCCCAGGCCAACCCCGCGCTGATCCCGCGCAACCACCAGGTCGAGGCCGCCATCGCCGCCGCCGAGACGGGCGACCTGGCGCCGTTCCACGCGCTGGGCGCCCAGCTTGCGGATCCCTGGCACGAGACTGAGGCCAACGCCCCCTACCGCGTCCCCGCCACGCCCGCGGAGCGCGTGACGCGAACCTTTTGCGGGACCTGATTGCCCCCGGCTGCCGCGCGTCCTAGACCCGGTCGCATGACGACGCCCAGCATCATCGAGCGCTGCGAGGCCGCCGGATTGCGCCTGACCGGCCAGCGCAGGATCGTGGCGCAGGTGCTGGAGGATTCGCCCGATCACCCGGATGTCGAGGCGATCCACGCCCGCGCGGCCGCGCGCGACGCCTCGATCTCGGTGGCCACGGTCTATCGCACCGTGAACCTGTTCGAGGAGGCGGGCATCCTGGAGCGGCGCGAGTTCGGCGACGGGCGCGCCCGCTGGGAGGATGCCGAGCGTGAGCATCACGACCACCTGATCGACATGCAGACCGGCGAGGTGATCGAGTTCGTCGATCCCGAGATCGAGGCCCTGCAGGAGCGGATCGCCGAGCGGCTGGGCTACGAGCTGCGCGGCCACCGGCTGGAGCTGTTCGGCGTGCGCCGCAAGTGAGCCGGCGATGAGCGACACGCTGCGCGGCGCGGCCCTGATGGTCGTGGCGATGGCTTGCTTCGCGGTCGAGGACGCGCTGATCAAGGGGCTGACGGCGACCCTGCCGGCGACCCAGATCATCTGGATGCTGGGCCTCGGCGGGGCGCTGGCCTTCGCGGCCTGGCTGGCGGCGACGGGCCGGGGTGTCTGGTCGGCGCAATACCTGCATCGCACGGTGCTCATGCGGTCGGGCTGCGAGGTGTTCGGCACGCTCTGCTTCGTCTCGGCGCTCGCGCTCATCCCGCTCGCACTGGCCTCGGCGGTGATCCAGGCGACGCCCCTCGTGGTCGCGATGGGGGCCGCGCTGTTTCTCGGCGCGCCCGTCGGCTGGCGGCGCTGGGCGGCTATCGCGGTGGGCTTCGCGGGCGTGATGCTGATCATCCGGCCCGGGGCCGCGGGGGTCGAGCCGGGCGTGCTGCTGGCGGTGGGCGGCATGCTGGGCCTTGCCGCGCGCGACCTGGTGACCCGCACGATGCCCGGCGCGGTGTCGGGGCCGCGCCTGTCGCTCCACGCCTTCGCGGCGCTGGTGCCCACGGGGCTCGCGCTGCAACTGCTGCTGGCCGCGCCCTTCGTCATGCCCTCGGGCGCGGAGATCGGCATCCTCGCGATCGGCGTCGCCATAGGCATGGGCGCCTACCTGACCATCGTCGCGGCGACGCGGATGGGCGATATCGCGGTGATCTCCTCGTTCCGCTATTCGCGAATGCTCTTCGCGCTGCTGCTGGGCGTGACCTTCTTCGGCGAGCGCCCGGACGCGGCGACGCTGGCGGGCGTGACGATCGTGATCGCCTCGGGGCTCTATACCCTGATCCGCGAGGCGCGGCTGCGGCGGGCGGCTTCCCAAGCGTGAGGCCGCGCGCTAGACGAGGCGCAATCAATTCCCCGGAGGCCGCCATGTTCACCATCACCGACATCCACGCGCGCGAGATCCTCGACAGCCGCGGCAACCCGACGGTCGAGGTGGACGTCACGCTGGAGGACGGCTCGATGGGCCGCGCGGCGGTGCCCTCGGGGGCCTCGACGGGCGCCTACGAGGCGGTGGAGATGCGCGACGGCGACAAGGGGCGCTACAAGGGCAAGGGCGTGCGCGAGGCGGTCGAGGCCGTCAACGGCGAGATCATGGGCACGATCACCGGCTTCGACGCCACCGAGCAGCAGGCCATCGACGCCGTGATGATCGAGATGGACGGCACGCCCAACAAGTCGCGGCTGGGCGCGAATGCCATCCTCGGCGTGTCGCTGGCCGTCGCCAAGGCCGCGGCCGAGGCCAGCGCGCTGCCGCTCTATCGCTATGTGGGCGGCACTTCGGCGCGCATGTTGCCGGTGCCAATGATGAACATCGTCAATGGCGGCGAGCATGCCGACAACCCGATCGACATCCAGGAATTCATGATCATGCCCGTCTCGGCGGACAACCTGGCCGAGGCGGTCCGCATGGGCTCGGAGGTGTTCCACACGCTCAAGGGCGAGCTCTCAGCGGCCGGGCTGTCGACGGGCCTGGGCGACGAGGGCGGCTTCGCGCCCAACCTCTCGGGCACGCGCGACGCGCTGGATTTCGTGCTGAAGGCGGTCGAGAAGGCCGGCTACCAGCCGGGCGAGGATATCTGGCTGGCGCTGGATTGCGCGGCCACGGAATACTTCAAGGACGGCGCCTATCACCTTGAAGGCGAAGGCAAGGTCCTCAGTTCCGACGAGAATGTGGACTACCTGACCGCGCTGGTGCGCGACTATCCGATCCTGTCGATCGAGGACGGCATGTCCGAGGATGACTGGGAAGGCTGGGTCGCGCTGACCGAGGCGCTGGGCGACCAGGTCCAGCTCGTGGGCGACGACCTTTTCGTGACCAACCCGGCGCGCCTGGCCGACGGGATCGAGAAGGGCGCGGCCAACTCGCTCCTGGTGAAGGTCAACCAGATCGGCACCCTCTCCGAGACGCTGGAGGCCGTGGATCTCGCGCATCGCAACCGCATGACCTGCGTGATGTCGCATCGCTCGGGCGAGACCGAGGACGCGACCATCGCCGATCTCGCGGTCGCCACGAATTGCGGGCAGATCAAGACCGGGTCGCTGGCGCGCTCGGACCGGGTGGCCAAGTACAACCAGCTGATCCGCATCGAGGAGATGCTGGGCGAGACGGCGCTCTATGCCGGGCGCTCGATCCTGCGGGGATGAGGCGCTGACCGCATCCGGGCGCAGCCGGGCCGCCGCGCCCTCCCCCGCTGTCGCGCCCCTGGCGGAGGGCATGGGGCGGCTGGACCGGCCGGCGCTGGGCATGGTCCTGATGCTGGGCTTTTGCGCCACCGCGCCCTTCTCGGACGCGATGGGCAAGATCGCCGCGCAGGACTTCCCGATCCTGCAACTGGTCGCGATCCGCTTCGTCGTGCAGGCCGCGATCCTGGTGCCGCTGGTCTGGGTGCTCGGGCAATCCTGGCGGATGTCGCGGTTGGGCTGGGGCCTGACCTTGACGCGGACGCTTCTGCAGATCGCGGGCATCTGGCTGATGACCAAGGGCCTGACCTACCTGCCGCTGGCCGATGCCATCGCCATCGCCTTCGTGATGCCCTTCATCCTGCTGCTGATGGGCCACTGGATCCTGGGCGAAACGGTGGGCCCGCGGCGGATGGCGGCTTGCGCGGTGGGCTTCGTCGGCACGCTGATGGTGATGCAGCCCTCCTTCCGGGAGGTCGGCTGGGCCGTCCTCTACCCGCTGGCCGTGGCCTTCGTCTTCGCCGCCTTCATGCTGGTCACCCGCCGCCTGTCGGCCGAGGCCGAGCCGATGCCGATGCAGGCGACCTCGGGGCTGATGGCCCTGGCGGGCCTCGCGGCCGTCTACCTCCTCCTGCCCGATGCCGGGCCGTTCGCGCTGCGTCCCGTCGCGGGCCACCTGCCCATCCTGCTGGCGATGGGCATCGCGGGGACCTGCGCGCATCTGCTGATGACCTGGTCGCTGCGCTTCGCCCCTTCGGCCACGCTCGCGCCGATGCAATATCTCGAGATCCCGATGGCCGCGCTGATCGGGCTGGCGATCTTCGGCGACTGGCCCAACGGGCTGGCGCTGGCGGGGATCGGCGTGACCGTGGCAACCGGGCTCTACATCCTCTGGCGCGGGAGGGCCGCATGACCGCCGACGACATCATCGCCATGCTGGGGCTCGCGCCGCATCCCGTGGGCGGCTGGTACCGCCAGACCTTCGCCTCCGACGCGCCCGGGAGCGACCGGCCCGCCGCCACCGCGATCCATTTCCTGCTCAAGGAGGGCGAGGCCAGCCACTGGCACCGCGTGGATGCCGACGAGATGTGGTTCTGGCATTCCGGCGCACCGCTGGTCCTGTCGGTCTCGCCCGACGATCTGGGCCCGGCCCGGGCCCTCGTCCTCGGCCCCGATCTCGAGCGGCAGGCGCTGCAGGGCTTCGTCCCCGCGGGCCACTGGCAGGCCGCGCGCACGACCGGCGCCTGGACGCTGGTCAGCTGCGCCGTGGCGCCGGGCTTCCGCTTCGACGGGTTCGAGCTTGCCGCGCCGGGCTTCGACATCCCGCCGGGGCCTTGAGCGCATGGACCTTCTCGCCCTCGCCTCCCTCCTCCTGGTGCTCGCCGCCGGCTTCGGCGCAGTGAACGCGCTGGTGCTGCGCCTGCCCTCGGCCATCGGAATCCTGGTCGTGGCCCTGGCCGCCTCCTTCGCGATCATGGTGCTTGATATTCTCCTGCCGGGCCTCGGGGTCGCCGGCGAAGTCCGCACCGTCGTCCTGGAGTTCGAATTCTCGGAGACGCTGCTCGAGGGGATGCTGGGCCTTCTGCTCTTCGCGGGCGCGCTGCATGTGAAGCTGGCCGATCTCAAGCGCGAATGGCCGCTCGTCCTGCTGATGGCGACGATCGGGGTGGCGCTGTCGACCGCTATCGCCGGGGTGGGCTTTTCCTGGATCACCGGCGCGCCGCTGCTGATCGCGCTGGTCTTCGGGGCGCTGATCTCGCCCACCGACCCGGTCGCCGTGCTGGGCGTGCTGCGCGCGGCGAAACTGCCCAAGACGCTGGAGACCAAGATCGCGGGCGAATCGCTCTTCAACGACGGCGTGGGCTATGTCGTCTTCCTGGTACTGGTCGGGCTGGCCTATCCCGCGGGCGACGATCATGGCCGGGGGCTCTCGGGCGCGGCGACCCTGTTCGCGCAGGAGGCGTTCGGCGGCGCCGCGCTGGGGGCGGCGCTCGGCTTCGTGGCCTTCCGCGTCATGCGCCGCATCGACGACCCGCCGATCGAGGTGCTGATCACGCTGGCCCTGGCCTTCGGCGGCTACCAGCTCAGCCTCTGGCTGCATGTCTCGGCCCCGATCATGGCGGTGGTGGCCGGGCTGCTGATCGGCGATGTCGGCACGAAATACGGGATGTCCAAGGCGACCCGCGCCCATGTCGACACGTTCTGGACGCTGATCGACGAGATCCTAAACGCCGTCCTCTTCCTGCTGATCGGCGTCGAGGTCTTCGCCGTGGCCTTCGACGCGAGCTACCTCCTGGCCGGTCTCGCCGCGATCCTGCTGCACCTGCTGGCGCGCTTCGCCGCCGTGATCGTGCCGGTCACGCTGCTGCGTCCCTTCGGGCGCGATTTCGAGGCCGGGCTGACGCGGATCATGACCTGGGGCGGGCTGAAGGGCGGCATCTCGGTCGCGCTGGTCCTGTCGCTGCCGGAGGGCGAATGGACGCCGGTGATGCTGACCGCGACCTATATGGTCGTGCTGTTCTCGATCATCGTGCAGGGCCTGACGGTCGCGCCGCTGGCCGCGCGGTTGAACGGCACGGGATCGTGACGACGGATCGCCCGGCGCGGCGCTAGAATAGTCGGGCCCGTCCCCGCAGGAGTTCCCCGCCGATGTCCCTGTCCGCCGCCACGACGGCGCCGCTCTCGCGCCGGCTCAGCCTGGTTCTGTTGCGCGTCACGACCGGCTTCCTGCTCATCTGGTTCGGGCTCGACAAGATCGTGTCGGGCTCCGCCCCGCTCTTCGTCCGCCGCGCGTTTGAGCTCTCGGACGGCGCGGCGGCGACGATCGGCCTGCTGACCGGCGGGGCCGAGGTCGCGATCGGCGGGCTCTGCGTGCTGGGGCTGTTCCGTTCGGTGGCGCTGCCGTTGCAGGCCGTCATCAACGGCATCACGGCCGCCGGGGTCTGGTGGGCGATCGTCGATCCGTTCCGGTGGTGGGTGACGGGCGTGGACCGGATCGTGTTCAACAGCCACGTCTTCTATCCGACCAGCATCACCTTCGCGGCCTGCCTGCTGCTCATCGCATTCCGGGCCGAGGATCGCTTCGCGCTCGACACGCTGCGCGCGGGCGCGCGGCGTCAGGCCTCCAGTTCGGCATCCCAGTAGAGGAAGTCCATCCAGCTTTCGTGCAGGTAGTTTGGCGGGAATTTCCGGCCCATGTTCATCAGCTCGCCCGGGCCCGGCTGGCGCGGCGGCTTGCGCAGGTGGAAGCCCACCTGCTTGAGCGAGCGCGACCCCTTCCTGAGGTTGCAACGCCCGCAGGCGGCGACGACGTTTTCCCAGCTGGTGATCCCGCCCCGCGCGCGCGGCACGACATGGTCGAAGGTCAGGTCGCCCTTCGAGCCGCAATACTGGCAGCAGAACTCGTCGCGAAGGAACAGGTTGAACCGCGTGAAGGCCACGCGCTTCTGCGGGGCGACGTAATCCTTCAGCACCACGACGGAGGGGATGCGGATCGTCATCGAGGGCGAGCGCACCACCTCCTCGTATTCGCTGACGATGGTCACGCGGTCGAGGAAGGCCGCCTTCACCGCGTCCTGCCACGGCCAGAGCGACAGCGGGTAATAGCTGAGCGGACGGTAATCGGCGTTCAGCACCAGGGCGGGGAAATGCTTCAGCCCCGCCGGGTCGCGCGTGAACTCGGTCCGGAAATCGGTCTGGTCGGCTTCGGTCAAGGCGTTCATCCGGTCGCTTCCCTGATCGGAGAGCGGCCCGCCCGGCCCTCGGGCGCGCGGCCCTCTAAGCCGGACTATATATGGGGAAGGACCGCAGGCAAGCCTCAAGATGCTGCCGGGCGAAGGCGGGTGAAAGCCGGTGGCGGCGCGGCCCGCCGCGCCGGGCGCCGCTCAGGTCTCGATCCCGAAGACGTCGCGCAGGAAGGCCAGCGCGACCTGCAGCCCGTCGGGCGCGATGCCGTGGCCGGTGCCCTTCATCACATGGGCATAGACCTGCTCGAACCCCGCGGCCTCCAGCGCCTCGGCGGCATGGGGCAGCGACTGGACCGGCACGACCTCGTCCTGGTCGCCATGCACGAGCAGGACGGGCGGTTTGGTCGCGGCCTCCTCGGTCAGCTCCTCGGGCTTGAGCAACCGCCCCGAGAAGCAGACGAGGCCGGCATAGCCGGGTGTGCTGCGCGGGCCGACATGCAGCGCCATCATCGTGCCCTGGCTGAAGCCGAAGAGCACCGTCTCGGCCTGCGAGACGCCCTCGGCCGCCATGACCTCGTCCAGCCAGGCGGTCAGGTCGGCGACCGCGCGGTCCATCCCCTGCTCCGCCGCCTCCTCGGAGGAGCCGTCGATCCAGGGGATCGGGAACCACTGAAACCCGCCGGGCAGACCGGGCAGCGCCTCGGGCGCATCGGGCGACAGGAAGGCCGTGTCGGGCAGATGCGGCATCAGCGGATCGGCGAGCCCGATCAGGTCGGCGGCATTGGCGCCGTAGCCGTGCAGGAACACCACCAGCCGCTTGGGCGCCTCCGGCCCCCGCCGTTCATGTCTCAGCGTCACGCGATGCCCTCCCGTTCCTTGGCCACGCGGTAGTAGGACCACAAAAGCCGCGCCGCAACCGCACGCCAGGGCGACCAGGCCTCGGCCATCTCGCGCAGCGCGCGCTCCTTCGGGCGGTCGGGCAGCTCGAACAGGATACGGGCCGATTCCTGCAGCGCCAGATCGTTGGGCGCGAAGACATCGGCATGGCCCAGCGAGAACATGGCGTAGATCTCGGCCGTCCAGCGCCCGATCCCGGGCACCTCGACCAGCGTGGCGACGACCTCCTCGGTGGGCGCGTCGCGCAGGGCGTCGAAATCGATCCCCGCTTCCGCCAGCGCCCGCAGGTAGCGGACCTTCTGGCGGCTGAGCCCGCAGGCGCGCATCGCCTCGTCTTCGAGCCGCAGCGCGGTCTCGGGCTCGTGCAGCCCCGCCGCCTCGCAGCGCGCGAGGATGGCGCGCGCGGCGGCGACGCTGACCTGCTGGCTGACGATGGCGTTCAGAAGCGCCGGATAGCCGTCGCCGCGCCGCCGCAGCGGCAGCGGGCCCGTCACCTCGAGTGCGCGGGCGAAGCGCGGCTCGGCCGCGGCCAGCCACTCGGCCCCGCGGGCGACGTCAGCCTCGGTCTCGATCCGCATGCCGGCGGAGGAAGGCGAGGGCGTGGTCGATGTCATGCGTCTCCTCTCCCCCCGGCGGGGGCGGTCTGTCGATCAGGTGGACGGCTACCCCGAGCGTGTCGGCCGCGTCCAGCTTCGCGCGGTCGCCGCCCGCGTTCTTGGCGACGAGATGGGTGATCGCGTGCTCGCGCATGAGCGCCGTCTCGGCGGCGATGGCGCCGGGCAGCCCGGTGAGCCACGTCACGCCCGGCTGCGCGGGCGCCGGATCGACGCGCCGGCAGATCAGGTGCAGCCCGCGGCCGAGGAATGGCGCGACCGATCCCGGCCCAGTGGCCAGTAACACGCGCGCGCCGGCCGGCAGGGCGGCGGCGCAGCGCGCCGCGTCGGGATGCGCGGTCCAATGCGGTGCAAGGGGCCAGGGCGGGCGGGAGAGCCGCAAATAGGGCGTTCCGGTCTCGGCGCAGAGCCGCACGGCCCGCGCCGTCATCGCCTGCGCGAAGGGATGGGTCGCATCCAGCACCGCCCGCGCCGCGCCCAGCGCCGCGCGGAAACCGTCCTCGCCGCCGAAGCCGCCGACGCGCGTGGGCACGCCCAGATCGGCGGGTGCGGCGGTGCGCCCGGCCAGCGAGGCCAGAACCGGCAGCCCGGCGGCGCGCGCCAGCACCGCCCGCGCCTCGCGCGTTCCGGCCAGCACGAGGACGTGGCCGCGCTCAGCCGGCATGGGCCAGCACGGTGCCCGCCCGGTCGATCACGACCACGTCGACCTCGGCGTCGATCACCTCGCGGATGCGGGCGCGGGCGCGTGCGGCCACGATGGGGGCCAGCCCGGGCGCGCGGGTAACGGCCTCGAGCGCGGTGTTGCAGCCCGTCAGATCCTGGCCCGCCCAGTCCGAGAGCGCGGCGAAATCCACCTGGCTGCGGGCCGAATGCAGGTCCATCGCGCCCTGCGCCAGCTTCGTCAGCTTGCCGATCCCGCCGCCCACGGTGACGCGCGGGATCGGGTGCCGGGCGAGGTATTTCAGCATCCCGCCCGCGAAATCGCCCATGTCCAGCATCGCGTGGTCGGGCAGCCCGTGCAGCGCCTGGACCACCCGCTCGGAGGTGGCGCCGGTGCAGCCCGCGACATGGGTCAGCCCACTCGCGCGGGCCACGTCCACGCCCCGGTGGATCGACGCGATCCAGGCCGCGCAGGAGAACGGCCGGACGATCCCCGTCGTCCCGAGGATCGACAGCCCGCCCGCGATGCCCAGCCGGGGATTCCAGGTGCGCTCCGCGATTTCGGCCCCGCCGGGGATGCTGACGGTGATCTCGATATCGGGGCGGCGCGCGTGCCGGGCGGCGACCTCGGCCACGATCTCGTCCATCATGGCGCGCGGGACCGGGTTGATCGCGGGCTCGCCCACCGCGATGGGCAGGCCGGGCTTGGTCACGCGCCCCACCCCTTCGCCCGCGCGGAACAGGACGCCGCCAGCGGAGGCCGCGACCCGCACGCGGATCGTCGCGCCATGGGTCACGTCGGGGTCGTCGCCCGCGTCCTTGATCACCCCCGCCTCGGCCCAGCCGTCGCCAACCGCGCCGCCCACGACCGCGAATTCGGGCGTCTCGCCCTTCGGCAGCGTGATCGAGACCCGCTCCGGCACGCCCGCGCCCCACAGCCCTTCGAGCGCCGCCTTGCAGGCGGCGGTGGCGCAGGCGCCGGTGGTCCATCCCCGGCGGAGCTTCGGTGTCTCGCCCATGCGCCAAGCCATGCCACGGCGCCCGGGCGCCGCCAATGGTCGCGCGCCGTCTTTCCACGCGCGCCGCGGGGTGGCATGGAGGGGCATGACCGATCTCCCGTCCTCCCATGACTGGCCCCGGATGCAGCCCGGCTGGGTCTGGCTGTGCGGGGCGGGTCCGGGCGACCCGGGGCTTCTGACGCTGCACGCGCTCAACGCGCTGCGGCAGGCCGACGTCATCGTCTACGACGCGCTGGTTGGCGAGGCGGTGCTGGACTGGGCGCCGCAGGCCGAGCTGATCTATGCCGGCAAGCGGGGCGGCAAGCCGTCGGCCAAGCAGCGCGACATCTCGCTGCGCCTGGTCGAGCTGGCGCGGGCCGGGCGCCGGGTGCTGCGCCTGAAGGGCGGCGATCCCTTCGTCTTCGGCCGCGGCGGCGAGGAGGCCCAGACCCTGGTGCAGCACGGCGTGCCGATCCGCATCGTGCCAGGCATCACCGCGGGGATCGCCGGGCTGGCCTATGCGGGCATCCCGGTGACCCATCGCGACGTGAACCAGTCGGTCACCTTCGTCACGGGCCACGATGCCAGCGGCAACGCCCCCGCCGCGCTCGACTGGGCGGGGATCGCGCGGGGCAGCCAGGTCATCGTAATCTACATGGGCATGAAGCATATCGGCCAGATCGCCGCCCGGCTGATCGAGGCCGGGCGCGCGCCCTCCGAGCCGGTCGCCGTCACCACGACCGCGACGCTGGAGGGCCAGCGCACCATCGAGACGACGCTCGCGCGGGTCGAGGCCGATATCGCCGCGGCGGGGCTGGAGCCGCCCGCGATCATCTGCGTGGGCCTCGCGGTGGCGCTGCGCCAGGCGCTGGACTGGCAGGCGCAGGCCCGCGGCGAGGGCCCGCGCGACACCGACCCGCTGGATCGGCGCCGTCCGGCGGAAAGCGCGTGACCCGCGGCCCGCGCCCCGCGCGCCGGTCGATCCATGAATCCGCTGCCGCGCGGCGCGACCTGTCGCCGCCGCATCGCGCCGCATCCGGAGGCCGATCATGCCGGGCCTGATCCTCGCCGCCCCGAGCTCCGGCGCGGGCAAGACGACCGTGACGCTGGGCCTTCTGCGCGCCTTCCGGGACCGGGGCGAAGCGGTCCGGGGCGCGAAATCCGGACCCGACTATATCGACCCCCGCTTTCACGAGGCCGCCTGCGGCGCGCCCTGCCCCAATCTCGATGCCTGGGCGATGACGCCCGAGGCCATCGCGGGCCTCGCCGCCGGGCCGGGCCTTCTGCTGATCGAGGGCGCGATGGGCCTTTTCGACGGCGCGCCGCCCGCGGGCCGCGGGTCGGTGGCCGATCTCTCGCGGATGCTGGACCTGCCGGTGGTGCTGGTGGTCGACGCGGCTCGGATGGCCCAGTCCATCGGCCCGCTGGTCGCGGGGTTCGCGGGGCACGATCCGCGGGTTCGGGTCGCGGGCGTCATCCTGAACCGGGTGGGGTCCGACCGGCACGAAACGATGCTGCGCGCCGCCTGCCCCCTGCCCGTCCTCGGCGCCGTTCCGCGCGACCCGGGCCTCGCCGCGCCCGCGCGCCATCTGGGGCTGGTCCCGGCGGGCGAGCGGCCCGATCTCAACGCCTATCTCGCCCATGCCGGCGCCACCATGGCGCGCGATGTCGACCTAGAAGCGCTGGCGGCGCTCGCCGCCCCCCTGCCCGAGGCGGCGCCGCCCGTCTTCGCCCCGCCGGCGCAGCGCATCGCAATCGCCCGCGACGCCGCCTTCGCCTTCGCCTATCCGCATCTCTTGGACGGCTGGCGCCGCGCGGGGGCGGAGATCGTCGCTTTCGCCCCGCTGGAGGACGAACCCGCCCCGGAGGCCGATCTCGTCTACCTGCCCGGCGGCTATCCCGAGCTTCATGCCGGGCGCATCGCCGCCGCCGGGCGCTTCCTCGCCTCGCTCAAGGACCGTCCCGTCTTCGGCGAATGCGGCGGCTACATGGTGATGGGCGACGGGCTGGTGGATGCCGAGGGCACCCGTCACGCGATGGCGGGGCTTCTGCGGCTGGAGACCAGCTTCGCCGAACGCCGGCTGCACCTGGGCTATCGCCATCTGCACGCGTTGCACGGCCCGTTCGCGGGGCATTGGGCGGGGCACGAATTCCATTACGCCACGACGCTGCGCGCCGATGGCCCGCCGCTTTTCGAGGCCGCGGATGCCGAGGGCGTGGCGCTGCCGGCGATGGGCCTGCGCGACGGCGCGGCCATGGGGTCCTTCGCGCATCTGATCGCGCCGGAGGCGATGTAGCGGCACAAAGCCGCTCTGGTCCGGGCGCGCGCCGCGGGCTAGACGATCCGCATGACGGCCATCCCCGACACCCCGCTCGCGGACACCCGCGCCAAGCGCAACGTCGCCGTACTTGTCGCCGCGCAGGCGATCCTCGGCGCGCAGCTTCCGGCGAATTTCGTCGTGGGCGGGCTGGCCGGCATGACGCTCGCGCCCACGCCGCTGCTGGCGACGCTGCCGATCAGCCTGATCGTCTTCGGTTCGATGACGACGGCGCCCTGGATCAGCCCGCTGATGCAGGCGAAGGGCCGCCGCTTCGGCTTCGTGCTGGGCGCCCTGGCGGGGGCCTGCGGTGCGGCGCTGTCGGTGACGGGGCTTCTGTTCTCCAGCTTCCTGGTCTTCCTGGCCGGCGCTTTTCTCACCGGCATCTTCATGTCGACGCTGGGCTTCTACCGCTTCGCGGCGACCGACACGGCCTCGGACGCGTTCCGGCCCAAGGCGATCAGCTACGTGATGGCGGGCGGGCTGATCTCGGCCTTCATCGGGCCGCAGATCGTCAAATGGACCGCGGATGCCACGGTGATCCCGTTCCTCTACACCTATGGCGCGGTGATCGTGCTGAATCTGCTGGGCCTGTGGCTGTTCTTCCTGCTCGACATCCCGAAGCCGCCCAAGCCCGCCCATGACGCGCCGCGCGGGCGCACGCGGCTGGAGCTTCTGCGCGAGCCGGCGATCGTCGTGTCGGTGATCTGCGCGATGGTCAGCTACGCGCTGATGAACCTGGTGATGACCTCGACGCCGCTGGCCGTCGTGGGCTGCGGCTTCGCCACGGCGAACGCGGCCGATATCGTCTCGGCCCACGTCATCGCGATGTACGCGCCCAGCTTCTTCACCGGCCACCTCATCGCGCGGTTCGGCACGACGCGGATCATCGGCGCGGGCCTTCTGGCGCTGGCCGCGGCGGGCGGCGTCGCGCTGACGGGGGTCGAGCTGGTGAATTTCTACGGCGCGCTGATCCTGCTGGGGCTCGGCTGGAATTTCGGCTTCATCGGCGCGACCGCCATGCTGACCGCCAATCACCGCCCCGAGGAGCGGGGGACCGTGCAGGGCCTGAACGACCTGATGGTCTTCGGGATGGTCACGCTGGCCTCGCTGTCCTCGGGCGGGCTGATGGGCTCGGCCGGCGATGCGGTGTCGGGCTGGACGGCGGTGAACCTCGCCATGCTGCCCTTCCTGACGCTGGCCGGCGCCGCGCTCATCTCGCTGAAGCTGCGCACGCGGGAGGCCTGACCGGGCGGGCGGGAGCTTCGCCGCCCAGCCGAGGCTACAAGGCCGGCCCGCTCAGCTCCGCCCCTTCCACGGGACCAGCCAGTTCTCGGCCTTGCGCATCAGGATATCGATGCCGTAGCCGATCAGGCCGATCAGGATGATGCCCATCAGCACGATATAGGTCTGCTGGAACTTGGACGCGGCGATGATCATCATGCCCGCCCCCTTCTGCGCGGCGACCAGCTCGGCGGCGACCACCGTGCCCCAGCACACTCCCATCGCCACCCGCGCGCCGGTGAAGATCTCGGGCAGCGAGTTGGGGATGATGACGTGGCGCAGGATCTGCCACTTGGAGGCGCCCAGCGAATAGGCCGCGTGGACCTTGGTGATGTTCACCCCCGACACGCCCGCCCGCGCGGCGATCGCCATGATCCAGAGCGCGGCGAGGAACAGGAGCACGATCTTGCCCGTCTCCCAGATGCCGAACCAGATGATGACCAGCGGGATCAGCGCCAGCGGCGGCACCGGGCGCATGAATTCGACGATCGGGTCGAACCAGCCGCGGAACCAGCCCGAGAGGCCCATCGCATAGCCCAGCGGGATGCCGACGGCGGCCCCGATGGCAAAGCCCACCAGAACGCGGATCAGCGACCAGCCCAGATGCTCGGCCAGGGTGAAGTTCTGGTAGCCGTCCGAGGCGATCTCGATGAAGGCGGCGACGACCTCCTCGGGGGCGGGCAGCCAGATCGACTCCATCTGCAGGCCCGTCGCGGGCGCGACGTTGAGCGAGCCGCGCGGTGTCATCGTCACCGAGGCGCGCTCGACCTGCACGGTCTGGCCCGGCGCGATGGGCTGGCCCTCGACGGCCACGACTTCGACGCCTTCGCCGTCGTTGCGCGTGACGCGGAACAGCTCGGACCGGTAGGCCCCGATCAGGCCCGCGTCGTTCTTGGCGAAGCCGTCGCCCTCGGGGATCTGTGGCGCTTCGACATCCGCCCCGACCTCGTGGACGATGAAGGTGACCATCGCGTCGTCGGTCGCGCCGCCGGCATCCTGCGCCGTGTAGGTGAAGCTCGACTCGCCCGTGAAGGCCCCGGGCACGTGGATTGGCGCCCATCGCGAGCCCGTGAAGGCCCCCCAGAGCAGGAAGATCACCACGACCGAGATGATCGAGGCGGCGCGGTTGGGGCGCACGGCGGTCTCGTCGCCGAAAGTTACCGTCTTGAGCGCCGTGAAATCCCGGGGCTTGCGGTTGCGCGTGGCGAAGCCCACCGCGACCATCGAGGCGATGAAGAGCGCGACATAGAGGGCGAGAAGGATCAGTCCGGTCATGTCAGGCGTTCTCCGTCCGGCCCATGATCTCTTCTTCCATCTCCCAGATCATCGACAGGATCTCCTCGCGGCGTTGGCCGAATTCGGGCATCTTCTTCACCTCGCGCAGATCCGCGCCGACCCCGGCCTCGGCGAAGGGCAGGCGGTATTCGCGGTGGATGCGGCCGGGCCGCGGGGCCATGACGATGAGCCGCTCGCCCAGAAGCAGCGCCTCCTCGACGGAGTGGGTGATCAGGATGACGGTCTTGCCGGTCTCCTTCCAGAGCCGCAGCACCAGGCCTTGCATCTTCTCGCGCGTCAGCGCGTCGAGCGCGCCCAGCGGCTCGTCCATCAGGATCACGTCGGGATCGTTGGCGAGGCAGCGCGCCAGCGCCACGCGCTGCTGCATCCCGCCCGACAGCTCGTAGATGGCCTTATCCTTGAAATCCTTCAGCCCCGTGATCTCGAGCAGGTGATCGGAATTGGCGCGCCGTTCCGAGGCGGGGGTGCCCTTCATGCGCGGGCCGAACTCGACATTCTCGCGCACGCTCATCCATTCGAAGAGGGCGCCTTGCTGGAACACCATGCCACGCTCGGCATCGGGCCCCTTCACTTCGTGCCCGTTCAGCACGATCCGCCCCTCGGTCGGCGCGAGGAAGCCCGCCACGATGTTGAGAAGGGTGGTCTTGCCGCAGCCCGACGGCCCCAGCACGCTCATCAGCTCGCCCGCCTTCAGATCCAGCGAGACGTCCTGAAGCGCCTGCACGAAACTGCCATTGGGCAGGTCGAACCGCATCGAGATGTTCTCGATCGACAATCCCGTCATGGGCGGGCTCCGTTTCTCGTTGGTCTGTCCGTCCCGGGGGATCCGGGGGCGGCGCACCGCCCCCGGGGCATGGTCATCGGGTCACATGGCCTGCGCGGTGGAAAGCGGGCCGGTATCGACCGCGTTCTCGTAGGTATCCAGCGCCTCGGGGATCGAGCCGGCCTCGGTGAAGACGCCCGCGACGCCCTTCATGAAGTTCTGCGCGCCGCCGCCGAGCCACTTCTCGGTCAGCTGCTCCTCGACCGAGGGGAAGACGAAGGTCGCCATCGTGTCGCGGGTCGCCTGCTCGTCCATGCCCGCATCCTGCGCGATCACCGGGATCATCGCCTCGGCCTCGGGGCCGCCGGCGTTCCAGGTGGCGTTGGCCTCGGCCGTCACTTCCAGGAATTTGGCCAGCAGGTCCGGGTTCTCGGCCACGAAATCGGCCGGCGCCGAGGTCACGTCGAAGACCAGGATGCCCAGCTCTTCCTTCTCGGCGCCGGTCAGCAGAACGTTGCCATGCTCCTTCATGCGGCGCAGCGCCCCGCCCCAGCCGCAGGCCATGTCGAGCGAGCCCTGCGCCAGCGCCGCGGCGCCCTCGGCGGGGGCCATGTCCACGACCTCCATGGTCGAGATGTCGACGCCGAAATGGTTCATCTGGCTCAGGAAGCCGTAATGCGCCGCGGTGCCGATCGGCACGGCCACGCGCTTGCCGGCGAGGTCGGACGCGGTGTCCTTGTCGATCTCGAGCGCGGAGGCGACGACGCAATTGTCGTTGTCGGAATAGCTGACGGCCACGTCCACGGCCTTCAGGTCCTGCCCGGCAGAGGTCGCGACGACGAAGGGCGGCACGCCCTGACTTACGGCGATCTGCACGTCGCCCGAGGCCATCGCGGCGGACATCGCGGTGCCGGTGTCGAAGGCCACCCAATTGATGTCGACGCCCATCTCCTCTTCGTAGGTGCCCGCGACCTTTGCGGCCTGGAACGGCATCGGCCATTCGAGGAAATAGGCGACGGTGATCTCGGTCATATGCGCGTCGGGCAGCGCGCTCTGGGCGCCGGTCAGCGCGGTCAGGGCGGCGGTCGCGCCCAGCAGTTTCGATTTCAGGGTCATGATGACGTCTCCCGGTTGGTGTTCGGCTTTGGACGGCATCGATGCGGCCATCCTTGGCGCGGTCGCAGCCATGGGCGCGCGATCACGCAGGGGAAGCCTAGGCGGGGGCGAAGCGATCTGACAACCGACCGGGGGTTCTGGACTTAACACGCGGGGGCCTCTGGCCTCATTCCCGTGGGCGCGGATCGGCGCGTATTAACCTTAACGTCAAGAAAACGCCGCCTTTCCCGCCGTTCTTCCGCCCGATGCCCTTCCCAGGAGCGATGCCACCATTCATCAAAAGGCCTGCCGAAATGCCCGATCCCATCCAGCCCTCCTTCCTCGAAGCCGAATCCGGCGCCGTCACCGTCGACTGGGTCGTGCTGACCGCCGCCCTCGTGGGCCTCGGCCTCGCCGTGATGGGCGTCGTCTCGACCGGCGTGCAGGACGTCTCGGGCGACATGCAGAGCCAGCTGGAAGCCGACGACATCATCGCGACGTCGTTCGGCGCCATCGCCGATGCCGCGGGCTCGGCCTACTCCGCCTTCAACCAGCTGCACTACGACGGCCAATACAGCGGCCTGATGACCTATGCGGATGGCGTCGGCGGCGCCTACGCCTTCTCGGACGCGGACGTCCTGGCTTTCGTCGCCAGCGGCGCGGCCGACGCCGCCGAGGCCCTCAGCTCGGGCAATCAATCCCTGGCGCAGGAATACATCGACTACGCCGCGGCCTCCCGCGACGTCGCCGTCGCGCGCGGCATCGAAATCCCGGAGGAGCACGCGACGATTGATGCGACCATCGCCGCCTATCACGAGGCCTACCCTGAAGGCTGATCCCTTCCATATCTGGCCATAGGGCCAGCCCCGCGCTGGCCCTATCCGCCCCTTGCAATCCATGTGCTTATCCGGCGATCGTAAACGACACGCGCCCGCGCGGCGCGACCGCGCCCCGGAGGTTGCATCATGGATCACCTGACCCCCAACGACATGTCCGCCGTGGTCGAGGCCGACCGCGCGCATATCTGGCACCACCTGATGCCGCACAAATCGCTCGAGACGACCGATCCCCGGATCATCGTCGAGGGCAAGGGCATGCGCGTCTGGGACCAGCACGGCAAGGAACATCTCGACGCCGTCTCGGGCGGGGTCTGGACGGTCAACGTGGGCTACGGGCGCGAAAGCATCGCCAACGCCGTGCGCGACCAGCTGGTGAAGATGAACTTTTTTGCGCAGACGCTGGGCTCGATCCCCGGCTCGCGCTTCGCCGAGCGGCTGATCGCCAAGATGCCGGGCATGAGCCGCGTCTTCTATGCAAATTCGGGCTCCGAGGCGAACGAGAAGGCGTTCAAGATGATCCGCCAGATCAGCCATCGGCAGCATGGCGGGCGGAAGTGGAAGATCCTCTACCGCGAGCGCGACTATCACGGCACGACCATCGCCAACCTCTCCGCCGGCGGACAGGACGAGCGCAACGCGCAATACGGGCCCTTCACGCCAGGCTTCGTGCGGGTGCCGCATTGCCTGGAATACCGTGCCTCCGACCAGGGATGGGGGGACCTGTCGGGCGAGGATTACGGCCGCCGCGCCGCCGACGCCATCGAGGAGGTCATCCTCGCCGAAGGTCCCGACACCGTCGGCGCGCTCTGCCTCGAGCCGATCACGGCCGGCGGCGGCGTGATCGTGCCGCCCCCGGGCTACTGGGAGCGGGTGGCCGAGATCGTGAAGAAATACGACCTGCTGCTGCATATCGACGAGGTCGTCTGCGGCGTGGGCCGCACCGGCGAATGGTTCGGCTACCAGCATTACGGCATCCAGCCCGATTTCGTGACCATGGCGAAGGGCGTCGCCTCGGGCTACGCGGCGATCTCCTGCATGGTGACGACCGAGGCCGTGTTCGAGATGTTCAAGGATAAGCCCGACGACCACCTGGGCTATTTCCGCGACGTCTCGACCTTCGGCGGCTGCACCGCGGGCCCGGCGGCGGCGCTGGAGAACATGGCGATCATCGAGCGCGAGGACCTGCTGGCCAATTGCGCCGCGATGGGCGAACGGCTGGTGGGCAATCTCGAGGCCCTTTCCGAGAAACACGCGGTGATCGGCCAGGTGCGCGGCAAGGGGCTTTTCGCAGGCGCCGAGCTCGTCTCCGACCGGGCCGCGAAGACGCCGGCCGACGAGGCGAAGGTGAAGGCCGTCGTCGCGGATTGCATGCAGCAGGGCGTCGTGATCGGCGCCTCGAACCGCTCCCTCCCCGGCTTCAACAACACGCTCCTGTTCAGCCCGGCGCTGATCGCCACGGCGGACGATATCGACGCGATCACCGCCTCGGTCGATGCCGCGCTGGGCCGCGTCTTCGGCTGACGGCCCTTGCACCAACGCGGGAATGGGATAAGTCCAGGCTGAGCCGCCGATAGGTCCAGCCATGCCCATTCCCGTCGAGACCTTCCAGCTCGATCCCGCGCATCCCGGCACCCTGCAGCGCCAGCTGCAGGAGCTGGTGACCGCCGGCATCCTGTCGGGACGGCTGCGGCCCGGCGACCGCATGCCCTCGACCCGCGGGCTGGCCCGGCATCTGGGCATCAGCCGCATCACCGTGACGCTGGCCTATACCGAGCTCGTCGCGGGCGACTACCTGACGGCGCGAGGCCGCTCGGGCTATTTCGTGTCCGAGACCGCGCCGCAGCCGCCGGTCTTCCCCGACCCGCCCGAGCCGGTGCCGAGCCAGGTCGACTGGACCCGCGCCATCGGCCAGCGCTTTCCCGAGGCGCCCGTCCTGTCGCGCCCGGAGGATTGGCGCCGCTACCGCTACCCGTTCATCTACGGCCAGACCGATCCGCGGCTCTTCGATCATTCCTCCTGGCGGCGCTGCGCGTTGCAGGCGCTGGGCGCGCGGGATTTCGAGGTCCTGACGGCCGACAGCTACGGGCGCGACGACCCGCAGCTTCTGGACCAGATCACCCGCCAGATCCTGCCGCGCCGCGGCATCCGGGCCGAGCCCGGCCAGGTTTTGGTTACGATGGGGGCGCAGAACGCGCTCTGGATCGTGGCGCAGATCCTGCTGACGCAGCGGCGCAACGCGGTGATGGAGCATCCCTGCTATCCCGCGCTGCGCGAGGTGCTGCACCTGTCGCGCTGCAACACCGCCGCCGTCGAGGTCGACGCGCAGGGCCTGCCGCCCGATGCCGTGCCGGCCGGGACCGACGTCCTGTTCGTGACGCCGTCGCATCACTGCCCCACCTCCGCGACGATGCCGCTGGAGCGACGGCGCGCCTTGCTGGAGCGGGCCGAGCGCGACGATTTCATCGTCGTCGAGGACGATTACGAGTTCGAGCTGGCCTTCGCCGCCTCGCCCGCGCCGGCGCTCAAATCCCTCGATACCGGCGGGCGCGTGGTCTATATCGGCAGCTTTGCCAAATCGCTCTTCCCCGGTCTGCGGCTGGGCTACATGGTCGCACCCGAGCCGCTGATCCGCGAGGCGCGGACGCTGCGGTCGCTGATCCTGCGCCACGTGCCCGGGCACACGCAGCGCGCCGCCGCCTATTTCCTGGCGCAAGGCCATTACGACGCGCAGGTCCAGAAGATGGCGCGCGCCTATCGCGACCGCCGTTCCGTGACCGAGGCCGCCATCGCCGAGCACGGGCTAAGCCTCGCCGGGGCGAGCAATTTCGGCGGCTCCTCCTTCTGGATGCGCGCGCCCGACGGCGTGCGATCCGACGAATTGGCGGCGCGGCTGCGCGAGCGGCAGGTCCTGATCGAGCCGGCCGGCGCCTTCTTCGGGCCGGGGCGAGATCCGGGCACGCATTACCGGCTGGCCTATTCCTCCATCGCCAGCCCCGACATTCCCGAGGGCATCCGCCGCATCGCCGAGGCCGGGGCGGAAATGCGCTGACCCGCTTGCCGGCATGAGGCGGGCCGCTACCTCCCCGACATGACACCGAAGCCCCATCAATTCTGGCTCGACGCGCTGGCCGCAGGCCTGATCCTCGCGACCGCCGAAGTCTGCGCGCTGGTCTGGTTCGACATCGGCCGGCTGGGCTCGCTCTTCGCGACGGTAGAGGGCGGGCAGATCGCGCTCTGGGTGCTGTGGGTCGCGCTGGTCTCGGTGATGACGCCGGCGGCGGCGGCGACGCGGCTTCTGGCGATCCGCGACCGCAATCACGATCCCGACCGCGACTGACGCTCGGGCAGGACTGGCCCTAAGACCGCGTTGCGTCTGGCCCTACGCGCGCATCTCCGGCAAGACTACCGAAGCGGCGAAGCCGCCAGGGGAGGACGCGCCATGAAGATGACCACCGAGGAAGCCTTCGTCAAAACGCTGCAGCGTCACGGGATCCGTCACGCCTTCGGCATCATCGGCTCGGCCATGATGCCGATCTCCGACATCTTCCCCTCCGCCGGCATCACCTTCTGGGACGCCGCGCATGAGGGCTCGGCCGGGTTCATGGCCGACGGCTACACCCGCGCCACCGGCGAGATGTCGATGATGATCGCCCAGAACGGCCCCGGCATCACCAATTTCGTGACCGCGGTGAAGACCGCCTACTGGAACCACACCCCGCTCCTGCTGGTCACGCCGCAGGCCGCCAACAAGACCATCGGCCAGGGCGGCTTCCAGGAGGTCGAGCAGATGAAGCTGTTCGAGGACATGGTCGCCTACCAGGAGGAGGTGCGCGACCCGTCCCGCATCGCCGAGGTGCTGGCGCGCGTGATCTCGAAGGCCAAGCGCCTTTCGGGGCCCGCGCAGATCAACGTGCCGCGCGATTTCTGGACCCAGGTCGTCGATATCGAGATCCCCGACCCGATCGAATTCGAGGTCTCGCCCGGCGGCGAAAACAGCGTGAAGACCGCCGCGCAACTGATTGATAGTGCGAAGAACCCAGTCATCCTGAACGGTGCGGGCGTGGTGCTGTCCGAGAGCGGGATCGCCGCCTCGATGGCGCTGGCCGAGCGGCTCGATGCGCCGGTCTGCGTCGGCTATCAGCACAACGACGCCTTCCCCGGCACCCACCCGCTTTTTGCCGGCCCGCTGGGCTATAACGGCTCGAAGGCGGCGATGGAGCTGATCCGCGACGCCGATGTCGTCCTGGCGCTCGGGACCCGGCTGAACCCCTTCTCGACCTTGCCGGGCTACGGGATGGATTACTGGCCGGCGGATGCGAAGATCATCCAGGTCGACATCAACCCCGACCGGATCGGGCTGACGAAGAAGGTCACCGTCGGCATCGTCGGCGACGCGGCCAAGGTCGCGCATGGCATCCTCGCGAACCTGTCCGACCATGCCGGCGACCACGAGCGCCAGGCGCGCCGCGACCGGATCGGGCAGGTGAAATCGGCCTGGAAGCAGCAGCTCGCCTCAATGGATCACGAGGAGGACGATCCCGGCACTACCTGGAACGAGCGCGCCCGCGCCGCCAAGCCCGACTGGATGAGCCCGCGCATGGCGTGGCGCGCGATCCAGTCCGCCCTGCCGCGCGAGGCGATCATCTCCAGCGACATCGGCAACAACTGCGCCATCGGGAACGCCTATCCCGATTTCGACGCGGGCCGGAAATATCTTGCCCCCGGCCTCTTCGGGCCCTGCGGCTACGGCCTGCCCTCGATCGTGGGCGCCAAGATCGGGCAGCCGGACGTGCCGGTCGTGGGCTTCGCGGGCGACGGCGCCTTCGGCATCGCGGTGACCGAACTGACCGCGATCGGCCGCGAGGAATGGCCCGCGATCACGCAGGTCGTGTTCCGCAACTACCAATGGGGCGCCGAGAAGCGGAACTCGACGCTCTGGTTCGACGACAATTTCGTGGGCACCGAGCTCGACACCAAGGTGAGCTATGCCGGCATCGCGCAGGCCTGCGGCCTGAAGGGCGTGCAGGTCCGCACCATGGAGGAGACGACCGAGGCGCTGCGCGAGGCGATCCGCGCGCAGATGCAGGACAACACGACCACGCTGATCGAGGTCATGCTCAACCAGGAGCTGGGCGAGCCCTTCCGCCGCGACGCGATGAAGAAGCCGGTGCGCGTGGCCGGCGTGGCGGCGGCGGACATGGCGGCGGAGTGATCCCGGAGGCCGCGGGACTTGCGCCATGATGCTGGTCGTCAATGCCGGCTCCAGCAGCGTGAAGTTCGCGCTCTACGATGCTGATCTGAAAGACATCCTCTCCGGCAGCGTCACGGAGATCGGCGGCGCGGCCCGGCTGCGGGTCGGCCCGGAGGAGGCCGCCGCGGCGGCGCCGGACCATGACGGCGCGATCGCCCTGATCCTCGACGTGCTGGCGGTGCGCGGCCATGGCCCCGACCGCCTGACCGCCGCCGCGCATCGCGTCGTGCATGGCGGCGACCGCTTCACCGGCACGGTCCGCGTCACGCCCGAGATCATCGACGGCATCGCGGCCTGCATCCCGTTGGCGCCGCTCCACAACCCGCACAACTTGGCCGCGATCCGCGCGCTCGGGTCGCTAGCCCCCGATCTGCCGCAGGTCGCGGGCTTCGACACGGCCTTCCACGCCACCCAGCCCGAGGTCGAGCGGATCTACGCCATTCCCGCGGAGGATCGCGCGCGCGGGCTGCGCCGCTACGGCTTCCACGGGATCAGCTATGCCGGGCTGGTCGACAGCCTGCGTGCGGCGGGCCGCCTGCCCCGGCGCCTCCTGGCGCTGCATCTGGGCAACGGCGCCTCGGCTTGCGCGATCCGCGACGGGGCGTCGGTGGCGACGACGATGGGCTATTCGCCGACCTCGGGCCTGACGATGGGCACGCGCTCGGGCGATATCGACCCGATGGCGGTGCTCGAACTGGCGCGCGTCCACGGCATCGACGGCGCGGCCGCGCGGCTCAATCGCGGCGCGGGCCTCCTGTCGCTGGGCGGCGCGTCGGACATGCGCGCGCTGGCCGCCCGCAAGGACCCCGCGGCCCGGCTGGCCCGCGCGCATTTCACCCATGCCTGCATCCGCCACGCCGGCGCGCTTATCGCGGCGATGGGCGGGCTGGACGCCGTGGCCTTCACCGGGGGCATCGGCGAGAACGATGCCGGGCTGCGCCGCGCGATCCTCGACGGGCTGCGCTGGACGGGCCTCGTCCCCGGCGGCGCGCCGCCCGCGCTGCACGCGCCCGAAAGCCCCGTCGCCGCCTGGATCGTCCCGGCCGAGGAGGAGCGCACGCTCGCCCGCGACGCGCGCGCCCTGCTGGCGTCTTGAATCCGGCCCCGCGACATCCCCGGCCCTTGCAAGCGCTTTCATGGGCTGGTTCTGTGATCCCGGGACCGGGGAGGACGCCATGAACCAGCCGAAGGTGAACCTGCATCCGAAGGTGGGTGACGAGGTCCGCAAGACGACCTGCTACATGTGCGCCTGCCGCTGCGGGATCGACGTCCACGTCAAGACCGATGGCGGGCGCGACCGCGTCGCCTATATCGAGGGCAATCGCGACCACCCGGTCAATCGCGGCGTGCTCTGCGCGAAGGGCTCTGCGGGCATCATGCAGCACAACGCCCCCGCCCGGCTGCGCGCGCCGCTCAAGCGCGTGGGCGAGCGCGGCGAGGGCAAGTTCGAGGAGATCTCCTGGGACGAGGCCTACGAGATCGCGGCCTCCTGGCTCAGGCCGATCCGCGAGACCGATCCGTCGAAGCTCGCCTTCTTCACCGGCCGCGACCAATCGCAGAGCTTCACCTCCTGGTGGGCGCAGGCCTTCGGGACGCCCAATTACGCCGCGCATGGCGGCTTCTGCTCGGTCAACATGGCGGCGGGCGGCATCTACACGATGGGCGGCGCCTTCTGGGAATTCGGTCAGCCCGACTGGGAGCGCACCAAGCTCTTCATCCTGTTCGGCGTGGCCGAGGATCACGACAGCAACCCGATCAAGATGGGCATCGGCCGGATGAAGGGCCATGGCGGCCGTGTCGTCGGCGTGAACCCCGTGCGCTCGGGCTACAATGCGGTGGCCGACGACTGGTTCGGCGTGACGCCGGGCACCGACGGGCTGCTGATCCTGAGCCTGGTGCATTGCCTGCTGAAGGCCGGCAAGATCGACCTCGACTACCTCGCGCAGTTCACCGACGCGCCGGTGCTGATCGACGCGCGGCCCGGCCCGACCGAGGGCCTGCCGCTGAAGGATGATGACGGCCACGCGCTGGTCTGGTGCCGCAAGGAGAACCGGCCCCGCTGCTACGATGCCGAGGACGTGGAGCCCGCGCTCAACGGCGCGTGGGAGCAGGACGGCGTCACCCACCGCACGGTGTTCCACCACCTCGCCCACAAGTACCTGACCCCCGAATACGCGCCCGAGGCCGTGGCCGAGCGCACCGGCATCCCCGCCGGCCGGATCCACGCCCTGGCCGCCGCGATCGCGCGCGTCGCCTTCGACGAGGCGATCGAGCTGCAGCAGGAATGGACCGATTTCCGCGGCCGCGTGCACAAGACGATGACCGGCCGCCCGGTCAGCTTCCACGCGATGCGGGGCATCTCGGCCCATGCCAACGGCTTCCAGACCTGCCGCGCGCTGCACCTGCTGCAGATCCTGATCGGCTCGGTCGAGACGCCGGGCGGCTTCCGCTTCAAGCCGCCCTACCCCAAGCCCGCCACCGCCCATCCCAAGCCGCATTGCAAGGTGACGCCCGGCGCGCCGCTGGACGGCCCGCATCTGGGCTTCGTGCACGGCCCCGACGACCTGTGCCTGCGCGAGGACGGCAGCCCCGCGCGCATCGACAAGGCCTTCACCTGGGAAAACCCGATGTCGGCCCACGGGATGATGCACATGGTCATCTCGAACGCCCATGCGGGCGATCCCTACGAGATCGACACGCTGCTCCTCTACATGGCGAACATGGCGTGGAACTCGTCGATGAACACGTCCGGCACGATGAAGATGCTGGCCGACAAGAAGCCCGACGGCTCCTACGTCATCCCGCATATCATCTATTCCGACGCCTATTCCTCCGAGACGGTCGCCTTTGCCGACCTCGTCCTGCCCGACACGACCTATCTGGAGCGGCATGACTGCATCTCGCTGCTCGACCGCCCGATCTGCGAGGCGGAGGCGGCGGCGGATGCGATCCGCTGGCCGGTGGTCGAACCCGACCGCGACGTGAAGGGCTTCCAGACCGCGCTGATCGAGCTGGGCGCGAAGCTGGGCCTGCCGGGCTTCGTGACCGAGGACGGCAGCCAGAAATTCGCGGATTACGCCGATTACATGGTCAACCATGAGCGCCGGCCCGGGGTCGGCCCGCTGATGGGCTGGCGCGGCAATGGCGAGGAGACCGGGCGCGGCGCGCCCAACCCCGCGCAGCTCGACCGCTACATCGCGAATGGCGGCTATTGCGTGGCCCACATCCCGGACGCGGCGCAGTTCTATAAGCCGTGGAACCGCGCCTACCAGGATTGGGCCGTCGAGCTCGGCCTCTACGACAAGGCCGCGCCCTACATCTTCACGCTTTGGTGCGAGCCGCTGCGCCGCTTCCAGCTGGCCGCCGAGGGCCATGGCGACCGCCAGCCGCCCGACCACCTGCGCGCCCGCATCAAAGCGACGATGGATCCGTTGCCGATCTGGTGGGACCCGACCGCGGCGCATGGCGGCGACGGCAAATACACGATCACCGCGCTGACGCAGCGTCCGGCCGCGATGTATCACAGCTGGGGCTCGCAGAACGCCTGGCTGCGCCAGATCCACGGGCGCAACCCGCTCTACCTGCCGACGAACCTGTGGGAGGCGCATGGCTTCACCGATGACGACTGGGCCCGCGTGACCTCGCCCCATGGCGAGATCGTGGTGCCGGTCGCGCATATGCCCGCGCTCAACGCCAACACGGTCTGGACCTGGAACGCCATCGGCAAGCGCAAGGGCGCCTGGGCGCTGCGTGACGATGCGCCCGAGACCGAGAAGGGCTTCCTGCTGAACCACCTGATCCACGAGCTTCTGCCGCCCAAGGCGGACGGGATGCGATGGTCGAATTCGGATCCGATCACCGGCCAGGCAGCCTGGTTCGACCTGAAGGTCGCGATCGAGAAGGTCGCGCCGCCCGCCGACGGGCGCGCCCGGCCCGATACGGGGCGGCAGGCCAGCCCGGTGGGCGAAGGCCCCGACGACCTGCGCTGGGAGGTGACGTGATGACCACGCTTCCCGCATCCACCGAGCGCAGCCTCGGCCTCGTCATCGACCTCGACACCTGCGTCGGCTGTCACGCATGCGTCACCGCCTGCAAGGGCTGGAACACGCAGAATTACGGCGCACCGCTATCGGACCAGGATGCCTATGGCGACGCCTCGGGCACGTTCCTGAATCGCATCCACTCCTTCCAGGTCACGCCCGACGCGCAGCCCATCTCGGACGTGGTGCCGCCGCGGCTGGCGCAGACGGTGCATTTCCCGAAATCCTGCCTGCATTGCGAGGACGCGCCCTGCGTCACGGTCTGCCCCACCGGCGCCAGCTACAAGCGCGTCGAGGACGGGATCGTGCTGGTGAACGAGGATGCCTGCATGGGCTGCGGCCTCTGCGCCTGGGCCTGTCCCTACGGCGCGCGCGAAGTGGACGAGGCGGCGGGCGTGATGAAGAAATGCACGCTCTGCGTCGACCGCATCTACAACGAGAACATCCCCGAGACCGAGCGTCAGCCCGCCTGCGTGCGCACCTGCCCGGCGGGTGCGCGGCATTTCGGGGACCTGTCCGATCCCGACAGCGATGTGAGCCGGCTTGTCGCCGCGCGCGGTGGCGTCGACCTGATGCCTGAGCAGGGCACCGTCCCGGTCAACAAGTACCTGCCGCCCCGCCCCAAGGACACTATCGCCGCGCCCGAGATGACGGATGAGGGCGAGGACGTTCTCGCGCCCTTCCTCGCGCCGGTGGCCGAGACGCCGCAGGGCTTTCTCGGCTGGCTCGACCGCACGCTGGAGAAAATCTGATGCATCCCGCGCCATCCGTCATCATCTTCTCCTCGCTCTCGGGCGCGGGTTTCGGCCTCCTCGTATTCCTCGGGCTGGGCCTGCCGACCGTCACCGGCTGGGTCGCCTTCGTCTTCTACGCGATCGCCTATCTGTTGTCGGTAGGCGGGCTGCTGGCGGCGGCGGCGCATCTGAAGAACCCGAAGAACGGCTACAAGAGCTTCCGCGAATGGCGCTCCTCCTGGCTCTCGCGCGAGGCGTGGGCGGCCGTCGCGGCGCTTCTGGTTATGGCGGTCTACGCGGGGGCCCAGGTCTTCGCGGGGGTCACGCTGGCGCCGCTGGGCTGGCTCGGCGCGGCGCTGTCGCTGGTCACGGTCTTCACAACCTCGATGATCTACACCCAGCTCCGGACCGTGCCGCGCTGGAACCAGTGGGGCACGCCGGTCCTGTTCCTATTGGCGGCGCTCGCGGGGGGCGCGCTTCTGTCGGGCAACCCGAATGCCGCAGGGCTCCTGCTGCTGGCTGCCGGGGCCGCGCAGCTTTGGCATTGGTGGAAGGGCGACCGGCGCTTCGCCGAGGCGGGCACGACGATGCGCACGGCGACGCGGCTGAAGGGCCAAGTTTCGCTGTGGGAAAAGCCGCATACCGGCGAGAACTACCTGACCCGCGAGATGGTCTATCAGGTCGGGCGCCGCCACGCGCTGAAGCTGCGCGTCATCGCCATCCTCGCGATGGCGGCGATCCCCGCGGCGCTGACGGTGATCCCGATGCATCACGGCACGGCGGCGCTGGCGATCCTGCTGCATCTGGGCGGGGTCCTCACCTCGCGCTGGCTGTTCTTCGCGGAGGCCGAGCACGTGGTCGGGCTCTATTACGGCGCGCATGGCAACCTGCTCGCCAATTCGGCGGAGCGGTCGCTGGCCTGACGGCTCAGCCCAGCCGCACCGCCGCGCCGCCTGCCGCCGCCGCGTCCGCCGCGTCATGGGTGACCAGCAGGACCGGCACGCCCGCCGCGCGGGCCGCGTCGAAGACGAGCTTGCGCATCCGCGCGCGCAGCTCGGCATCGAGCTTGCCGAAGGGCTCGTCCAGCAGGAGCGCCCGCGGCCGCGACAGCAGCACCCGCATCAGCGCCACCCGCGCCGCCTGCCCGCCCGACAGCGTCGCCGGATCGCGCGGGCCGTAACCCTCCAGCCCGATGCGGGCCAGCGCCGCCTCGACCGCCGCGCGCCGCTCGGCCCGGGTGCCGCCGCGGGGCAGACCGAAGGCGAGGTTTGCGGCCACGTCGAAATGCGGAAAGAGCAGCGGGTCCTGGTAGAGAAGGCCGACATGGCGCGCCTCGGGCGGCAGGCCCGCAAGGTCGCGCCCGTCCAGCGCCGCGCGCCCGGTCGCGGTGAAGGGCGCGCGCAGGTCGCCCATCACGAAGGCCAGCAGGGTCGACTTGCCGACGCCCGAGGGGCCCATGATCGTGAGCACCTCGCCGGGCGGCACATGGGCCGAGACGTGCAGCAGCTCCGCGCCGCCCTTGGCGATGCGCACCTCGTCCAGCGTCAGCCCCTCAGCCATGCCGCATCCCCCTGCGGTCGCGGAACCAGATCGCGGGCAGGGCCAGCGCGAAGGCAAAGGGCAGAAGCGCCGCCGCCCCCTGCCCCAGGCCCCAGACGCCGATCGCGCGGCGGTCGCCGCCGGCCGCCAGGGCGACGGCCTCGGTCGCCAGCGTGTCGATCCGGCCGCCGCCCAGCAGCAGCGTCGGCAGGTACTGCCCGACCGAGACCGCGATCCCGACCGCCGCCGCCACCAGCAGCGGCGCGGCCAGCATCGGCAGGCGCAGCCGCCAGAGAACCCGGTCGGGCCCGGCCCCCAGCCCCGCCGCGACCCGCGCCAGCCGGCCGTCCCAGGCGCGGAACGGACCCGACAGCGACAGGAAGACGTAAGGCAGCACGAAGACGACATGGCCGGTCAGCACCATCGCCCATTCCCAGCCCGTGCCCGCGAGCGCCGGGATCAGCTGGAGCCCGGGCAAGAAGGCCACCTGCGGCACCAGAAGCGGCAGGTAGAGCAGCCAGAGCGCGCGCTGCCCGACCGTCAGCCCGAAGCGGTGCTCGGCCTCGAGGCAGCCGATCACCAGCAGGAGCGAGACGCCCGTCGCCGTCAGCGCGATGACCATCGTGTCGCCCGCCGTGGCCAGCATCTCGGGCCCGAAGCGCGCCCAGCTGCGCGCGGTCAGGCCCTCGGGCGCGAGGGCCGGGAAGCGCCACCGCGCGGCCACCGACCAGACCGCCAGCGCCGCCATTCCGAGCAGCACCGCCAGCGCCGACAGAAGGCCCAGCCCGAAGCCCGCGGCGCGGGCCGGAGCCTCCGGCAGGCCGCGCCCCGACCAGACCCAGCGGCGGCCGACTCGCGCGACCAGCCGCTCGCCCGCCCGCCAGGCGGCCAGCACCGAAAGCGTCGCGACCAGCTGCACCAGGGCGCCCGCGGCGGCGGTAGCGCGCAGGCCCAGATCCGGGTCCAGCATCCACCGCGTGACCTGCACCGACAGCGTGGGCGGCGTGTTCGGCCCGAGGATCACCGCCACGTCGACATTGGTCATGCCGTAGACCAGCACCACCAGCACTGGCAACCGCACCTGGGCATAGACGCCGGGGAAGACCGCCTTCAGCCAGCCCGCGACCCGGCCCGCGCCGAGGCTGCGCGCGACGCGCAGGCGGCCCGGCGGGATCTGCGCCTGCGCGGCCAGCATCATCAGGACGAGAAAGGGCAGCTCCTTTGCGATCAGCCCGGCGGTGAGGCTGAGCCCCCAGCGGTCCTGCAGGATCAGCAGGTCCGGCGGCACGTCCCAGCCCAGCGCGAGGGCCGGCAGGCGCATCAGCCAGCCTGAGGGCGCAATGAGGAAGGCGAGGCCGAGCGCCGCGGCGGCATGCGGCACGGCCAGCAGCGGCGAGAGCAGGCGTTCGAGCCAACCGAAGGTGCGCGTCCCGTGCCAGCCCGCGAAGATCAGCGCGGCGACGCCCAGCGCGCCCAGTGTCGACAGCACGCCGCTCAGGACCGAGACGGCCAGCGCCCGCGGCAGGCCCGGCCAGTCCAGCACGTCGCGCCACGGCGCCAGCGACGCACCCGGCCCCGGCAGGCCCAGCCCGAAAGCCGGGAGCAGCGTGCCCGCCAGCCCCAGGAGGACCGGCCCGGCGAGGACCAGCGCCGTCAGGAGCGGCAGCGGGCGCAGCATGGCGGCGGCGCTACTGCGCGACCCCGTAGCGCGCCACCCAGTCGGCGGCGAGGCGCTCGGCCCAGCTCGGATGCGGCTCGGGCTGGGCCTGGCCCAGCTCGGCCGGGCTCAGCGTCGCGGGGCCGAGATCGAGCGCCGCGAAGGCCGCGCGGCCCTCCTCCGACAGCTTGTCCATGGCCAGGACGGTGCCGTAACCCAGCACGTCGGGATCCTGCGCGCGAAGCTGCGCCGCGGGCGACAGGATGATGTTGGCCACCACCATCGCGCCCTCCTTGGCGGCCGAGTTGTAGGGAATGGCCAGGAAGCTCGCATTGCCCAGCGTGCCCTTCGTCAGGACCGTGGTGCGCGCCGTCTCGGGCAATTCGTAATTGGCGATCGCGGTCGAGGCTTCGCCCGGCGAGAAGCTGATCGCGAGGTCGATCTCGCCGTCGTTCATCAATTGCAGTTGCCGCGGCCCGGTCTGCGGATAGGCCCGCCCCTGACGCCAGAGCGTCGGCGTCAGCGCGTCCATGAAGGCCCAGAAGGGCGCGGTGACGATCTCGTAATCCGCGCCCACCGGCTCCTGCAGCACGCTGGGGTCGGCCAGGAGGTCGATCAGCATCTGCTTGAGGAAGGTCGTGCCGAGGAAATCGGGCGGCTGCGGGAAGGTAAAGCGGCCCGGGTTCTGGGTCGCGAAGTTCAGGATCTCCTGCGCGCTGTCGGGCGGGTCGGGCAGCCGCGCGCTGTCGTAGATGAAGACGACCTGCGCCATGGCCCAGGGGCTCTCGTAACCCTCGGTCGGCACGGTGAAATCGGTGGTGACGGTCTTGCCCTCGACATCGACCAGCGACCAGTTCGGCAGATCCTCGGCCCAGGGCCCGAAGAGCAGCTCGGCCTCCTTCATCGCGGCGAAATTGGCGCCGTTGATCCAGATGAGATCGACCGAGCCGTCATCGTCGTTGCCGGCCTGTTTCTCGGCCAGCACCGCGCCCACCGCGTCGGCGGTGTCCGACAGCTTCACATGCTCGAGCGTGACGCCCTGGGCCGCCGCCTGTTCGCCCACCCAGGCGATGAAGTCGTTGGTCGTCGTCGACCCGCCCCAGGCGTGCCAGTAGACGGTCTGGCCGTCGGCGGCGGCGGTGACGGCGTCCCAGTCGGAGGGATCGGTCTGCGCGGCCGCGGGAAGGGCCAGCGCGGCGGTCAGGGCGGCGGTCAGAAGCTGTCGGGTCATGGTCTCTCAGTCGGTCAGGATGAAGCGGGCGTTCAGGATGCGGGCGGTCGCCGTCCACAGGCAGAGCGCGCCGAAGCCCCAGGCGAGCGGCGCGAAATACTGCGGCAGAAGGCAAAGCAGGCAGAAGAAGATGATGGTCTCGGTGCCCTCCAGCAGGCCCGCGCTGTAATAGAGCGACTTGGCCCCGCGCGCGGTCGTGTCCAGCCCGCGCTTGCCCGCCATCACGGCGAAGCCCAGGAAGCTGGTGCCGTTGACGTAGAAGGTCAGCAGCAGGAAGGCCGCGGGCAGCGCATTGGCGGGATCGGCCAGCGCGAAGGCGAAGGGGACGGCGCCGTAGAAGATGAAATCCGCCCAGATATCCAGGTATCCGCCGAAATCGGTCTTGCGGGTGGCGCGCGCCACCGCCCCGTCGAGCCCGTCCATCAGGCGCGAGGCGAGCAGCGGGATCAGCGCCCAGCCCGGCGCGCCCAGCGCGATCACCAGCGCCGAGAGCAGGCCCAGCGCGAGGCCCAGCAACGTCACGGCATTGGCCGATGCCCCCCGCGCGGCGAGCGCGTGGCCCAGCCGGTTGAGCGGCGGATCGATCAGGCGGCGGGCGGCGGGGTCGAGCATCGGGAGCCTTCGGCTGGGTCTGGGGCCCTGCCTGCCGCGAAGGGCGCGGGGGGCAAGGCACAACGGTGTGAGCCCGGCCCCGGGTCTAGGCCGCGTCCGGCGCGCGTATGCCGCGAAGCGTGCCGACGACCCCGCCCGAGACCAGCAGCAGCGCCGCCGAAACCGCCAGCGCCAGCGGCAGGCCCCCCGCCATGTAGGTCAGCCCCGAAAGGACCGTGCCCAGCAGGCGCCCGCCGGCATTGGCCATGTAGTAGAAGCCCACATCCATCGTCACCCGCCCGGCCCCGGCGTAGTCGAGAATGAGGAAGCTGTGCAGCGCTGAGTTCACGGCGAAGGCCGCGCCGAAGACCATCAGCCCGGCCAGGACGGGCCAGGCGGCCTCCGGCAGGCTCAGCACCAGTGCGGCGAGCGCCGCGGGCACCGCGGCCAGCGCCAGCACCCAGCCCGTCGCCGCGCCCGCGCTGCCATCCCGGATGAGCCGCGGGGTCAGCGCCTGCACCGCGCCGTAGCCGATGATCCAGAGCGCCATGAACCCGCCCACTAAGAAGAACGCGTCCCCCGCCCCCATCGTCCGCGACAGCAGGTCGTGCAGCCAGATCGGCAGCGCCACGACGAACCAGACGTCGCGCGCCGCAAACAGGAATAGCCGCGCGAGGCTGAGCCGGTTGACCCGCCCGTCCCGCGCGAAGATCTGCGCGAATTTCGCGCCCTTCACCTTCGCCGACAGCCCCTCCGGCAGGGCCAGCACCACCGCGAGCAGGATCGCGGCCAGCCCGGCGGCCATGATCCAGAGCGCGGGGCCGAAGCCCACCGTCGCCAGAAGCCCCGCCCCGAGGAAAAAGCCCGCGCCCTTCACCGCGTTTTTCGAACCGGTCAGCACGGCCACCCAGCGGAACAGGCCCCGGCCCTCGGGCGCGAGCAGCTTGACGGCGGATTTCGCGGCCGTCTTGGACAGGTCCTTGGCCACGCCCGACGCGCCCTGCACCGCCATCACGAACAGGACCGAGGCCCTGACGCTCCAGCCCGGGTCGAGCCGCGTCAGCGCGACCAGCGCCGCGACCTGGAGCGCAAGCCCCGCCTTCAGCGTCAGCGCCAGCCCGAACCGCGTGCCCAGCCAGCCCGCCACGAGGTTCGTCGCGATCCCCGCGACCTCGTAGAGCAGAAAAAGCCAGGCCAACTGCAGCGGCGTGAAGCCCAGCTCGTGGAAATGCAGCAGCACCAGCATCCGCAGCGCGCCGTCGGTCAGCATGAAGGCCCAGTAGGCCGCGGTGACCGCCGCGTATCCGCGCAACGACGTCACGCCGCGATCATGCGCACGATATCGGCCAGCCGCACGGCGTAGCCGAATTCGTTGTCGTACCAGGCGCAGAGCTTCAGATGCGTGCCCTGCACCACGCGCGTCGACAGCGCGTCGATGACGGCCGAGCGCCGGTCGCCGCGGTAATCGGTCGAGACGAGCGGGCGGTCCTCGATTCCCAGGATGCCCGCCATCGGCCCGGCCTCAGCGGCGCGGAAGGCGGCGTGGACCGCGTCCGCGGTGACCGGCCGCGCCATCTCGAAGGCGCAATCGGTCAGCGACGCGTTGAGCAGCGGCACGCGCACGGCGTGGCCGGTCAGCCGGCCCTCGAGCTCCGGAAAGATCGCCATGATCGCCCGGGCCGAGCCCGTCGTGGTCGGGATCAGGTTCTGCAGGGCCGAGCGCGCGCGCCGTGGGTCCTTGTGCGGGCGGTCGACGATGGTCTGCGTGTTGGTCACGTCGTGGATCGTCGTGAAGCTGCCATGCCGCATGCCGAATTCCGACATCAGCACCGAGATGACCGGCGCCAGGCAATTCGTCGTGCAGGAGGCGGCGGTGACGATCCGCTGGCTGCCGTCGAAGGCGTCCTGGTTGACCCCGTAGACCAGGTTCAACCCGTCCGCGACGGGCACAGGCGCCGAGACGACGACATGGGCCACGCGCTCCGCCAGCGGGGCCAGCGCCGCGGCCGTCTTGAAGCGTCCGGTGCAGTCGATCACCAGGTCGACCCGGTCGAGCGGCAGATCCTCGAGCCGGGCGTGGGCCGTCAGCGGCAGCCTGGTGTCACCGATGGCCAGCGTGTCGCCTTCAGCCCGCACGTCCCGCGGCCAGCGGCCGTGGACCGAGTCGACTTCCAGCAGCAGCGCATGCTGCGCGGCGTCGCCCGCCACGTCGTTCAGGCCCACGATCTCGACGCTATTCGGATGGTCCAGCAGCTCGCGCAGCACCAGCTTGCCGATCCGCCCCAGCCCGTTGAGGAATACCTTCATCCCGCGCCCCCTCGTGTCCCGCATCACGCCAGCTAGGCCGCGCGTGTAACCGTTCCATGACGCTTCCCAACCGCGCTGCCCCCGTGTAGTCCGAGCGCGCCCGGGGGTGTGGCCGAGCGGTCGAAGGCACCGGTCTTGAAAACCGGCAGGCGGGAAACCGTCTCGTGGGTTCGAATCCCACCGCCCCCGCCATCGAACGCGACTGGGACCGACTCCGAATGCCTGCGATACGCCGGGCGCGGTCGGATGACCGACCTTCGCTCCGGGCCCGCGGCTCTAGGCGGGAGCAGTCAGACGAAGGGCGCGGACCCGCTTGTTGATCCGTCCGATCATCAGCCGATAGGCCATGAGCCTCAGCAATCCGGGGCGGTTCCGGTAATGTGGGCTTGCGTAGTAGTCGGCGGGATCGTCCCATGTTCCATTGTCGCGCGTGACGGCGTCCATCTGCTGAAACGCCTCGTGATCGAGGTTCAGATCGGCGCTCGCCTCGCCATCCCCCAGCGCCAGCGAGTAGCCCGTCTGCCAGCCGCGGCTCCGCAACGCCCGCTTCGCCGCATGGAAGAGCGGAAGATCGTTGATGAACGTGTCGATCCGTCGCCAGCGGCCCTCGAGTTCGACCTCGATCCAGGAATGCGAGAGCTCCTCGGGCAGGAGCCGGTAGGCCAGCCCCGTGAAGAAGCCTTTCTGGATGTCCTTGCGGATCAGCGAGAAATGGATGCGCGCCGGGATCCCGCAAGTCTTGCAGAGCGCAAGGAGCAGCGTCGCCTTGGTGTTGCATTGCCCGTAGCCCAGCCGCAGCGTCTCCGACGCCGCCACGAGGTCGCCGCCGGGCGGAAAGCCGAAGGCGATGTCGTCGCGAACGAAGGGGAACAGGCGCTCCAGCTTTTCGCGCGCCGTCACCGCGCCGCGCGTCAGGGACGCGGCCCTCTCGCGGACGGTGCTCGTCTCGAAATCTGCGAGGTTCTCCATGCGGGAATGAAGGCATGTCGGCGCGTCGCGTCCTTGATCCATCTCAACGGTCGGGGGCACCGAGGAGTCTGCACGACACATGGAGGCACACGCATGTCTTCGGTGTCGCGATCGTCCCATCCCGGTCCGGGCCTTCCCGCCACCATCCGGCGACGCGCGCGACGCGCCGGACGGTCGGGGCCGCGTCAGCCCATCATCGCATGGACATCCGCCGACAGCGCCATCGGGTCGAAGGGTTTCTCCAGCACGCCCCGCGCGTCGAGCGCCATCAGCTCGGCCTTGGTCTCGGCGCGCGCGGCGGCGGTCATGAAGATCACGGGGATGCTCCGCATCGCCGCGCAGCCGTTCATCCGCGTCTTCAGCTCCGGGCCCGACATGCCCGGCATCATCACGTCGAGAAGGACGAGGTCGGGCGCGGCGGCGGCGATCCGGTCCAGCGCCGCCTCGCCGGAGGGCACGGAGTCCACGATCGTGTCGCCGCCCATCTCGAGCGCCAGCTTCACGATCTCGCGGATGTCGGGCTCGTCGTCCACATGCAGGATGTTCATGCCATGCCTCCTGTTCTCCCGGTCAGGCCACCGCCCGGGCGCGGCCGGGGCGGACGGATTCGATGGCGGCGAGCACGGCCGCGACGACCTCGCCCTCCGGCACGCGCGATTTCGTCATCACGCGCGCCCGCCGCGTCGTCGCCTCGGCATCCACCTCGAAGGCCGAGAAGACGATCACCGGGATCCGGGCGGGGATCCGGTTGAGGAAATTCGTCGCCATCCCGTCGGGCAGGTCGAGATCCAGGAGCAGCACGTCCACGCATTCGCGGCGGAAGACGGCCTCGGCCTCCTCCAGCGTGCGGGCGGCGCTGATCCGCACGGTGCTGTCGATCCGCGAGCGGATGATCTGTTGCAGGGAGTCGTCATCCTCGACATAGAGCAGATGCGGCACCCAACCCTCGGTCGCGCCGCGGGGCGTCCGGAGCGGCGCATCATCGGCCGCCGGCGGGGCGGCGGCGCAGGGCAGCGCGACGTGGAAGGTCGTCCCCGCCCCCTCGACCGTGTCGAACCATATGCGGCCCGACATGGCCTCGACCAGGCTCCGCGCGATGCTCAACCCCAGGCCGGTCCCCCCGGTGCTGCGATTATGCGCCGATTGCGCCTGCCGGAACCGGTCGAACACGTGCTCGTGGAAATCGGCCGGGATGCCCGGGCCGGCATCGGCGACGGAGATGCGGATCTCGGACCCGACGACCCGACTCGTGACCGTCACGCGGCTGTCGGGCGGCGCGAATTTCAGCGCGTTGGAAAGCAGGTTCTCGAAGACCAGCGCCAGCCGGGTGTCGTCGATCAGGGCCGCGGCCTGCGGGGCCTCGTCCTCGAAATGGACGGCGATCCGCTTGCCGGGCGCGAATTCCGACACCGCGGTGATCGCGGCCTCGACGACCGGGCGGATCGGCCCGGTTTCCAGGACCAGCTCCATCTGCCCGGCCTGGATCTTCTGCGAATCGAGGATCTCGTTCACCAGATCGACCAGCCGTTCGGCGTTGCGGTTCGCGATGCGCAGCATGTTCTCGACGGGCCCGGGCAGAGGCGGGTCCTTGCTGTTGAGCGCCAGTCCGAGCGCGCCGCGGATCGAGGTCAGCGGCGTGCGCAATTCGTGGCTGACGACGGAGACGAAATCGTCCTTCATCTGATCGGCTTCGCGCTGCGCGGTGATGTCGATGATGGTGCCGTCCCAGACCAGCGCGTCGTGGACATCGCGACGCCCCCCGGCGTCGAGGCGCAGCCAGCGCGGCCCGTCGGGATGCGCATAGGCAAGGTCCAGAGGCCAATTCGCCTCCGCGTCGGGATCGGCCAGCCGGGCCCGCAGATCGGCCTGGTCGAGCTCGGGGAACAGGGTGAAGAGCGTCCGCCCCTCGCCCATCATCGTCTCCGGCGGGCGGCCGAGGATTCGTTCGGCCGCCGCCGACAGATAGGTGAAGCGCGGAAGGCCCGACGCGTCCTGCACGAGCTGGAAGAACACCGCCGGCGCGTTCTTCGCGATGGCGTTGATCTGCGCCTGTTTCTCGCTGCGGTGCAGGATCGCGATCTCGCGTTCGCGGTCACGGACCAGAAGCGCCCCGACCAGCATCACCACCAGGAAATTCGTCGGCATCGACAGCGCATTCGACATCAGGAAGACCGACCATGAGGCCTTCGACACGAAGAGAAGGACGACCACGGGCGTCACGCTCGCCACCGCCGCCGCCAGCCTGACATGCCGGTTGGTGATGCGCCTGCGGCCGCCGCGATGGACCCAGAGCCAGAGCGCCAGCGTCGCGGCCCCCGTCCCGAAGATGTAGATCGCCCCCGGAACGGCCCCCATCCCGCCCTGCGCCAGTCGGAACCCCGCCAGCGCAGCGGAGGTGATGATCAGGCTGATCGGGCCGCCGAAGAGCCCCGATAGCGTGACGACGGCGGCGCGCGGATCGGTGCGTATTCCGGGCACCAGCTCCACCCCGCCCGCCATCACGACGAGGCCGACCGTCGCGAAGACCGCCCCCAGGAGCGCGTCGCGCAGGACGCGGCGACGTTCGAACTGTCCGCGGATCGCGGTGATGAGCAGAACGGGAAGCAGCATCACCGATCCGGTCTGGATCAGGTCGAGAAACAGCGAGAACATCGTCGGTCCTTTCGGCGTGGCGGGCTGGCCGCCGGATCAGGAAGGGGTTTCCGGGCTGCCGGGCGGCTCGGAGCCGCGCCGGTCCAGCCAGGCCGCGATGCGGCCGTCGGAGCGGATGCGAACGGTCGAGCGGGTCGGGAAGACGCCGTCGGGGATGGAGATCCGGGCCAGCTGCCGGCGTTCGCGGGCGCGGAAGCTGTTGTGGAATTCGTCGGGGACCGAGGCGGAGACCGGCAGGATCGCCTCGATCGTCCCCGCGACCGTGGTCTTGCCCGCCGCGACCCGGACCGCCTGCCCCGGCTTGAGGTCGAACAGATAGACGCGCGGCAGATAGGCCAGGACGTATTGCGACCCCGAGAGGACGGCGGCGATGGGCTCGCCCGGGCTGAAGACCTGCCCCGCCGAGGGGATGACCTCGTCGATGATGCCGGCCCGGGGCGCCCGCTGCAGCCCCTCGTCGTAATGGCTGCGCAGCCGCGTCACGGCGGCATGGGCCATTCCGGAGGCGCGGCTCACCGCGGCGATCTCCTCCTCGAGCCCGGCCGAGATCGCGGCCAGGCGCCCGAACTCCATGCGGGCCTCGTCGCGGCGGGTGTCGACCTCCTCGCGCTGGGTGGCGGTGATCAGGCCCTCGCGTGCCGGTCCCTCCAGACGGTCGGCGGCCGCGTCGAGACGGGTCAGGCGGTCGCGCGCGATGGGCAGCAGCCGGTCGGCGACGCGCATCTCGCGCGCCAGGGCGGCGCGGCGGCGGTCCAGCTCGGCGCCGCGGACGGCCAGATCGGCCAGCCGGTCCAGCACCGAGGTCGACTCGGCCCGCAAAAGGACATCGCCCGCCGCGACCCGCTGGCCGGGGCGGACGCGGATATCGGTGACGCGCACGGTGGAGGTCGCCGCGATCATGCTGCGGTCGCGCAGCACCAGCCCATCGGCGCGCAGGACCACGCGGTCGCCCAGGGCATAGTCGAGAAGAAGCAGCGCGAAGCCGGCCAGCAGAACGAGATAGATCGCGCGGTCCCAGGCGCGGCGTTGGACGCGCGTCTCGGTGCGATGGCTGTCGGGGCGCGGGCGCCGCTTGAGCTTGGCGATCATGCGCTCACTCCCGCACCCGGTGGACCTTGTCGGGCACGTAGCTGTCCGCATAGGAGGCGTGAAAAATCCACTCTTCCGCATAGGCGGCGAGGCGGACGAAGCGCATGAACAGGCCGTTGAACAGGCTGTAGCCCGGCAAATCCGCGAAGAGCCGCCAGGCCCCGCTGCCCGGGCTGAGCGCCGCGGCCATCGCCAGCACCGCGGCATCGAGGCCCAGCAGTCCGATCTGTGCTGCCAGCAGGATGGTCCAGGCCCCCGTCCCGTAGATCGAGACGAGCCAGGCCAAGTAGACCGGCAACGCGATCGCGGCGACGACGTTGAAGAGCAGGAACTCGACCTCGTTGAAGAGCCCGCTCAGCCGGAAGCGGTTCGAGAACGGGTTCATGAGGCCCCGATGCTTGCGATAGCGCAGCCTGATCGCGTCGCGCTCCCAGCGGAAGCGCTGGCGCACCAGCGCCCGCAGCGTGGCGGGCACGTCGGTGTAGCAGATCGCCGCGGCCGCGAAGCGGATGGCCCAGCCGCGCTGCCGAAGCCGCAGCGTCAGGTCCAGATCCTCGCCGCCGCCGGCATCGAGCCCCCCGGCCGCCAGGTAGGCGTCGCGCCGGAACGCACCGAACGCCCCCGACACGCAGGAGACCTGCCCGATCCGGTCGGCGGCCTGCCGGCCCAGCGAGATCGAGGTCAGGTACTCGATGGCCTGGAACCGGGTGACGAGGCCGTGGGTCCGGTTGCGCGGGCGAATGCAGCCGCAGACCGCGCCCACGGCCGGGTCGTTGAAGGGGCGGACCAGTTCGCGCAGGGCGTGGCGGTCGAAGCTGCAGTCGCTGTCGACATTCACCAGGATGTCGCCGGTGCAGCTGCGCGCGGCCATGTTGACGCCCGCCGACTTGCCCGAGCGCAGGTCCGTGGCGTGCGCCTCGTCGATGAGACCGCGCCGCAGCATGTCGCGCATGACACCCTGCATCGCGTCGCTGGAGCCGTCGCTGACGACGACGATCTGGTCGGGCGGGCGGCTCTGTTCGCGCAGCGCGGCCACGCAGCGCTCGATCGTCTCCGCCTCGCAATGGCCGGCGATCATCACGCTGAGTGCGCCCTCGAATTCGGGATGGGGGCGCGGCCGGGGCAGGATCGTGATGGTGGCGAAGAGCAGCAGGTAGCGCGGCATCTCGATGACCACGACGAACCAGAAGAGCGCGAAGAGCGTCTCGCCGCTCTGCGCGCCGAGGAAGTCGATCGCCAGGCCGAGCTCGCTCATCGGGCCAGATCCTCGGGGCCGAAGACCCGGACGGTGCTGCCCAGATCGAAACGGATGTCGCGATCGGCGCGCGCGCGGGCCGCCTCCAGCCGGCGCTCCGCCGCATCGGTGTCCTTTCCCGCCAGCAGCGCATAGTCGTCGTTGCGCCCCGTCGCGCAGACGCTGCCCTCGCCCAGCGCCTCGCGGAGCGAGGAGAGCCACAGGCGCCGCGCCTCGGCCACTTGCCGCGCGCCCTGCGTCTCCTGCAGCTCGAAGAGGCGGTCATGCGCGATCCGGGCGAGCGCGAAGGGGGTCCGGTGCTCGTTCCAGGCGCTGGCCGCGCGGTTCAGGGCCACGATCATGTCGAGGGGCAGGTCCGAGAAGCGGAACATCGCGCGCTGGCGGCCGAGCCCGGCATGGCCGGAGCGGAGATAACCGGCGCCGCGATCGGTGATCTGCGCCGCGGTCACGTCGCGCACCCGCGCCGCGTCGGTGCGGCACCGGGCGTCGCAATCGGCGCAGACGAAGCCGACCTCGGGCTCCGAAGTCGCGCCGTCGCAGGCGTGGCAGATGACCAGCTGGCCCGGCCGGTCGTAATCCTGTCCGAAATGCGCGAGCCGGCGGCGGCATTTCGGGCAGATCAGTTCCGAGCCCTGGGCGAATTCGCGCTCGACGCCCTGATGGGCGCAGCGGAAATGGTGCAGGTAGCTTTCCTCGCCCAGATGCGCGGAGCCGCAGGACGGGCATTCCTCGCGCGCGATGAGGCGGGCCGAACCGCAGGCCTGGCACTGGTGGATGCGCTCGAAGAAGGATCGACGCACCAGCTCGTCACCCTCCAGCCGGGCGAGCGCGGCATCGACGGACGCATCCGGCATCAGCGCGTTCCAGGCGACGAGCGACGGGCGCGCGCCGTCCCGCTTCGGCACCAGGCTGCCGCCCGCCACGTGCATCCGCGCTAAAAGCCGGTCGCCCGGATCCTCGGCCAGCAGGAAATCGGGATGCAGCGCGCCGCGGCGGGCATGAAACGCCTCGACCAGTTCGTGCATCGCCTCGACGGCCTTGGGGCCCGCCCGGGTCAGGTCGAGATCGGCGGCGGCGCCCAGCTCTCCGGTGTCGTCGAGGACGGGCAGCAGATGCGCCCCCGGGATCGCCCACAGGCCTTCGAGGTCCTGCGCCGTCTCGACCAACACGGCGTCGATCCCGGCCAGGCCCGGCGTCAGCGCGCCGCGCGCGCGCAGCGGCCAATGCAGGAGGGCGAAGGGCAGATCGGCGATCTCGTCCCGTCGCGGGGTGGCGCGGACGGCGGCGGGGGCCGGCAGGTCCAGACGGGGGATCGGGCTTTCGACCAGCTTGCAGACCGCGTCGATATCCAGCGGCTTCGGCACGACCCGGTCGAAGACCTCGCAATCGCTCGCATCGTTGAGCAGGCCGCGGACATCGCCGGTGATCGCGATGAAAGCCGGCGACGGCCCGCCGGGATGGTTTTCGCGGTAGCGTCGCACCACCTCGATCCCGGTGATGTCGGGCAGGTGGAAATCGGACAGGACGACGTCGAAATCCTCGTCCTGCAGCGCCTCGAGCGCGGAGAGCCCGTCCGCGGCGCAGCTGACCCGGTGCCCGGCCTGGCTGAGCACGAGGGTCACGAGCTCCGTCGTGACCGAGCTGTCCTCGACGAGGAGGACGCGCCGGGCCTTCGGGCCCGGCAGCGACGCCTCGTCCGGTGTTATCGCGTCGGCGTTTCCGTCCATTCCCCGTCACCCAGCCTCAGGCGGGGCTCTAGGGGCCAGGCGTTAAGGTCGGGTGAAGCCGCGCCTTCACCGAAGCTTAACGGCGGGCTGGTCTACGAGGTGCGATCCGATGCCGGGAAGGCGCGCCGTGAACCGACAGATCATCGAATTGGTGGAGCGTCATTGCGACACCCTGCGCGTCGAATTCGCGGCGGTCGAGGACGCCTTCGCGGAGCTCGGGCGCGGCGCGGAGACGGGGGCGTTGGACCGGCTGGTCGCCGCCACGCACAAGATCAAGGGCAGCAGCGGGACGCTGGGCTTCGCGGAGATCTCGGCGCGGGCGGCCCGCTACGAGCACGCGCTGCGCGACGCGGTTGCGGCGGCGCCCTTCGGGTCCGATCCGCACGCGTTCCGCGCCCTGCATGACGGGTTGGCCCGCGCCGTGGCCGAGATTCACCCCGCGCAATCGACGCTCCATGCGCGGTTCAGCCAGACGGGGACGGGGTGAGGCACCCGCCCGGTCGTCGCAGGGCGGCGGCGCCAGGGCGTTAGATCAGGCTCCAGCTCCCGGCCCGAGTGCGGCGCGCAGAAACGCCGCGTCGCGTCGCAAGGCCAGCCGCGCCGCCTCGGACCGATAGTCCGCGGGGCGGGCGCTTTCGGCGAACCAATGGCCGGTGTCGGGATAGTCGAAAGCGCGGTAAGGGCGGCCCGCCGCCGCGATCGCCCGCTCCATCCGCTGCCGCGCCGCCGGGCGGACCCAGGGGTCCTCGGCCGCGAAATGTGCGAGGAAGCGCGCCGTCGAGCGCCCGAAATCCCCGCCCCGCGCGGCGTAGTAGAGGATCGCGGCAGACAGGTCGTATTCCGCCCGCTGCGCCAGCCAGACCGCCCAATGCCCGCCCATCGAGAAGCCGGCGACCGCCAGCCCGGCGCCCGGTGCCGCATGGCGCAGATCCGTCAGACAGGCCTCCAGCCGGCGGTAGATCGGCACCCGGCGCGGGGCCGCCCGCAAGGCCCGGGCCGCCGCCTGCGTCCGCGCAGTCCGGCCATCGAAGAGATCGGCCAGCCCGACCACGAAGCCCTGCCGCGCCAGCGCCGCCCCGTAGTCGCGAAACGAATCCGTCAGCCCCCACCAGGAGTGGATGACGAGGACGGCCCCCAGGGCCGTGCCGTCGGGTGCGATCCGCTCCATCGCCTCCCTCCCTCGGGGTCGATGCATGGGGCCATCATAGCGAAGGGCCGAAATCGGCCAAGGAACGCCGGGTGCGCGCCGCGCCCTACCCGCCCAGCACCAGCGAGATGCGGCGGTTGGATTTGCCCTTGTTCTCGATCTTGCCCACCCGCACCGCGCCGATTTCCGCGGTCGAGCGGACATGCGTGCCGCCGCAGGGCTGCAGGTCGACTGGCGTCTCGTCCGCGCCGATGCGCACCAGCCGGATCCGGCCCGCGCCCCGGGGCGGCTGGACCGACAGCGTCTTCACGAGGCCCGGATTGGCGTCGAGCTCAGCCTCGGTGATCCAGCTTTCGGTGACGGGGTGATCCGCGGCGATCAGGCTGTTCAGTCGGGCCTGGATGTATTCCCGGTCGTGGACGATTTCGGGCATGTCGAAATCCAGCCGCGACTTCTCCGCGCCGATCTGCCCGCCGGTGACCGGCAGGGGCACGACGACCGACAGAAGGTGCAGCGCGGTGTGCATCCGCATGAAGCGGTGGCGGCGGTCCCAGTCGAGCCGTGTCTCGAGCGTCGCGCCGACCGGCGGCAGGGGCGCGGCCTCGGCGGGGACCAGCACGATGGCATCGCCCTCGCCCTTCACGGCGCCCGCGATCTCGGCGCGCCCGCCGGCCCAGCGGATCACGCCGCTGTCGCCCGGCTGCCCGCCGCCCTTGGCGTAGAAGATCGTCCGGTCGCAGACCACGCCGCCTTCGGGCGTGACGGCGGTCACCACGGCCTCGGCGGTCTTGAGATAGGGGTCGGTGCGGAACAGCGCTTCGGTCATCAGGCCTCCGGGGCGGGTCGCAGGGTCTCGGGGTTGCGCAGCCAGACGTCGCGCTGCGCGAAGGGGATCTCGATGCCCTCCTCGCGGAAGCGCTCGGCGATGGCGTGGTTCAGCTCGGTCCGGGTCGCGACGATGAACAGGATGTCGCGCAGCACCACGCGCATCTGGAAATCCAGGCTGTCGGCGCCAAACCCCTCGAAGCTGATGACCGGCGGCGGGTTCAGCACCACCATCGGATGCGCCTCGGCGATCTCCCGCAGGACGGCCTCGACTCGGCGTGTGTCGGTGCCGTAGGCCACACCCACGGGGATGATCAGCCGCCCCGAGGAATTGCCCAGCGTGTAATTCGTCACCACGCCCGAGATCAGGTCGGCATTCGGGATGATCACGTCCTGGCGGTCGAAGGTCTCGATCCGGGTCGAGCGGACCGAGATCTGACGCACGAAGCCGTTCATTCCGTTCACGTTTATCCAGTCGCCCAGCTTGATGGGGCGCTCGATCAGCAGGATGATCCCCGAGACGAAGTTCTGCACCACGGTCTGCAGGCCGAAGCCCACGCCGACCGACAGGGCGCCCGCGACGATGGCCAGCCCGCCGAGGTTGATGCCCGCGGTCGTGATCGCGAGGAGCGCGGCCAGCGTGATGCCGAGATAGCCAGTGCCCGACAGGATCGCGTTGGTTCCGCCGGTGTCGAGCCGCGTCTTGGGCAGGACCGAGCGGCGCAGCACGCCCTTCACCATCCGCGTGATCAGGTAGCCGATCACGAAGACGATGATGAAGGTCAGGAAGCTGCCGGGCGAGATCTGCGTCTCGCCCAGCCGGAAGCCGCGCAGGAAGGTCTCCCACCATTCGCCCAGCGTGGAGGGCCGCACGCCCCAGATCAGGGCCAGGACCGGCACCGCGGCCACGGCCAGCGCGAAGCCCACCAGCGTGGGCGCCAGGGCGTCGGTCGCGGCCTCGCGGCGGCGGGTCAGCACGGCCCAGGCGTCGAAGATCGCGGTCTGCAACGTGCCGATCAGCGCCAGCAGGGCCAGCGTCAGAAGCGTGGACCACATCAGAACCGTGCCCAGATTGACGAAGCCCAGCCCCGTCGCGACCGGCGCGACGAGACCCACCAGCAGCATCAGCCGGGCGAGCAGTTGCAGCGGGCCCAGCCAGAAGCTGTCATCCTCGGGGCCGGCGGCGAGCTGGCGGCTTTCGGCGAGGATCAACTGGCCCAGTCGCAGCAGCGTCAGCCCCGCTGCGACCATCAGCGCGAATTGCAGCACGCCCGCGACATCCGCCAGAAGATCGCTGGCGTAGACCGCGAGCGAGAGCGCCAGAACGATGCCCAGCGTGACGGCGTGGACGCGCCCCTCGCGGCGGCGGCGGGCGGGGATCGGCAGGAGCGTGACCGAGGCGTCGCGTTCGGGGAAAGCCTGCAGCGACAGCCAATGGGCGCCGAAGATCAGAAGGCCCGCCGCGGGCAACAGCCATTCCGCCGTTTCCAGCCACAGCCCGCCGGTGCCCAGAAGGCGCAGGATCTGGGCCACCACGCCCAGGCCCACGACCGGAAGGATCGCCCGCGCCAGCGAGATGGCGAGGAGGCCCAGCCGGGCCGGCGGGCTCTCCTGCTCGTGGCGAGCCACGCGATCGCGCAGATGGCCCAGCCAGACGCGCGAGCGCCAGAGCAGCAGCACGGCGGCGAAGACCAGAATGCCCAGCTGCACGCCCCGGCCCATCCAGGCGGCGCGTTCGGTCGGCGTCGCGAAGGGCTCGGCCAGGTCGGTGCCCAGGTCGGTCAGCACCTCGCCGCCCCGGCGCAGGGCGGGCGGCCAGAGCACCGGGTTGATGGGCGGCGCATCCTGGCGCAACAGGTCTTCGGTCCGGGCCTCGGAGATCAGCGCGTCGGTCTCTGCGATCAACCCGTCGGCCGCGGTGAAATTGGCCTGCGCCTCGCGCACCGGGATGAGCAGCTCGTCGAGCTGCGCGGTCAGGTCCTCGCGTTGCGCGGCGAGCTCGGGCGCCTCGGTCTCGCCCTCGGGCGGCGGCTCGCCCAGCGAGGCCAACTGCCCGCGCAGCGTTTCGATGCGCGCGGAATTGACCTGCTGTGCCTCGGCGAAACGCGCGCGGGCCCGGACCAGCTCGGCGCGCAGCGACTCCAGCGCCTCGGGCGAGGCGCGCGCCGCCTCCAGCACCTCGACGGCGCGGGCGTTGAGCGCGGCCCATTCGTCCGCGAGCGCAGTCTCGCCCGGGCCCGGGTCCGGGGCCGCGGCCTCCTGCGCCAACCCCGGCAGGGCCAGCGCCAGGACCAGCAGGAGCGCGGCGAGGGCGCGGGTCATTCGAAGACCGAGGGGACCTCGCGCCCGGGCCCGTCCAGCCAGTCGGGCACGGGCAGGTTCTTCGAACGCAGGAACTCGGGGTTGTAGATCTTGGACTGGTAGCGCGTGCCGTAGTCGCACAGGATCGTCACGATCGTGTGGCCGGGCCCGAGATGCCGGGCCATCTTGACCGCGCCGCCGATATTGACGCCGGTCGAGCCGCCCATGCAGAGCCCTTCCGCCTTCAGCAGGTCGAAGACGATGGGCAGCGCCTCCTGGTCGGTGACCTGGCAGGCGAAATCGGGCGTGAACCCTTCGAGATTGGCGGTGATGCGCCCCTGGCCGATGCCCTCGGAGACCGAGTCGCCCTCGGCTTTCAGCGCGCCCTCGGCGTAGAAATTGTAGAGCGCCGACCCCATCGGATCGGCGATGCCGCATTTCACGCCCTTGGGCTGCAGCACCTGCGCCACGCCCGCGGCCGTCCCGCCCGATCCGACGGCGCAGATGAAGCCGTCGACCTTGCCGTCCGTGTCGGTCCAGATCTCTGGCGCGGTGCTTTCGACATGGGCCTGCCGGTTAGCCACGTTGTCGAACTGGTTGGCCCAGATCGCGCCGTTGGGCTCGGTCCGGTTCAGCGCCTCGGCCAGCCGGCCGGAATAGCGCACGTAGTTGTTGGGATCGCGGTAGGGCTTGGCGGGCACCTGCACCAGCGTGGCGCCGGCGAGGCGCAGCATGTCCTTCTTCTCCTCGGACTGGGTCTCGGGGATGACGATGACGGTGCGAAAGCCCAGCGCCGCGCCGACCAGCGACAGCCCGATCCCGGTATTGCCCGCGGTGCCCTCGACGATGGTGCCGCCGGGCTTGAGCGTGCCGCGCTTGATCGCGTCGCGGATGATCCAGAGCGCGGCGCGGTCCTTCACCGACTGGCCAGGGTTCATGAACTCCGCCTTGCCGAGGATCTCGCAGCCGGTCTCCTCCGAGACGGCGTTGAGCCGGATCAAGGGCGTGTTGCCGATGGCGTCGACGAGGTTCTGGTGGATGGTCACGGCGGCGCCCCCTTCGGCATGTTCCGCCTTGGTCTAGTGCCCGGCCCGCCCGGCTTCAACCGGCGCGCAGCCGCTCGCGGTTCAGCGCGAGCCATTGCGCGCTGGCGACCAGCGGCGCGTTCGCCGCCTCGCCCGAGGGGATCATCGCCAGCAGATCGTCCAGCGCCAGGAGATGCAGGCGCAGGTCCTCGTGCTCCGCGTCGAGCCCGCCCAGCCCCGCCGCGCCGTCGGGCAGGTCGCAGGTCACGACGTAGCTGTGCAGGAGCTGCGCCAGCACGCCGGGGCTGGGGTAGTAGCGGGCCACGAAATGCAGCGCCTCGGGCGGGGCGCGCAGGCCTGCCTCCTCCTCCAGCTCGCGCAGCGCGCAGGCCTCGGGCCCCTCGCCGGCGTCGATCATCCCGGCGACCGGCTCGATCATCCAGGGTTGCGGATCGCCGTTGGCGAGCGCCCCCATGCGCACCTGCTCGACCACCAGAACGCGGTCGCGGACCGGGTCGTAGGGCAGGACCGTCGCCGCGTCCGTGGTCGTCGCCACCGTCCGCGTCAGCGGCCCCGAGCGGCTGCCGTCGAAGCGCGGATGGTCGATGCGCCATTCCTCGATCCCGGTGAAGCCGTCATGGGGATGGCGGCGGCCCAGCACCTCGATGTCATCGACGGTGAAGCTCGGGCCGGTCGTCACCGGGCGGCGCGTGCCGCGCACCCGCAGCGTGCCGTCGGCGCGAGCGTGGATCATGCCGCGTCGGGCGGCCAGGTCGGTCTGGCTGACACGACCGAGGCCGCGCATCACCTCCGCCGCGGCGAGCCGGGTGCGCGCGCCATGCGCGGCGATCCACGCGTCGAGATCCCAGCCCTCGCCCGCCCCCGCGTCATCGGCGCGGTAGACCAGCGCGGGCTCGGCCCCCACGGTCACGGCCTCGGGGGCGTAGTCGAAGGCGGTTTCATACCAATCGAGGCGGGCCCGCGGCCCCGCGTCCAGCGGCTCGGTCAGAAGCCCCGTGCAGGACCCGCCCTCCACCAGCACCGGCCAGTCGCCGCGCGCCGCGCGCTCGACGGACCAGCCGGTCAGGGTCGCGGGGGTGCAGGCGACGGGCCGCCCCGCCACCTCGGTCAGCAGGGTCTGCCAGCGCAATGTGCCGAACAGGAAGTAGCGGCTCACCGCGTCACGCGGCCGACGATCCCCGCCAGGAGGCCGACCACCGCGCTGCCCGCGAAGAGCGTGGCCAGCACGATCGGATGGGCGGCGAGCTGGAAATCCTTCAGCGCGTATTCCATCCACGCCTCGGCGGCGAGCCCGACCTCGGTGTATTTCGAGCTCAGCGACTCCTCCAGCGTGGCGGCCGCCGAATGCAGCGCCAGCGTGAGGATCAGCATGATGACGGCCGCGCCCACGCCCGCCGTGATGACATAGGCGATGCGGTTGCCGCGCCCGGTCTGCCCGGTCGCGGCCTTGCCGATGTATTTCCAGCCCACGATCAGCCCGCCCAGCGCCAGAACCTCGCGCATCCGGCCGACGGTTTGCCCCTCGGGCAACGAATGGCGCACGACCATCTCGCCCACCCACCAGCACAGGGCGGCGAACAGGATGGCACTGACGAGTTTCGCGGGGGTGGGCATGGGTCCGTCTCCTCAGGCGGGCTTTCTCACGGTCATCTGCACCACGTCGCAGAGCCCGTATTCGAAGGCGCCCGCGGTGCTGGTCAGGTAGAGGTTCCACATCCGGCGGAAGCGGTCGTCGAAGCCCATCGGCGCGATCTCGGACCAGCGCGCGTTGAACCGGTCGAACCAGCGGCGCAGCGTGATCGAGTAGCCTTCGGCGAGGCTCAGGCTGTCGCCCTCCTCCAGCCCGGCGCGCGCGACCTCCTCGGACAGCTTCTTCGGCGCGGGCAGCATGCCGCCCGGGAAGATGTATTTCTGGATGAAGTCGATCGAGGTCGAATAGCTCTCCCAGCGGCGGTCGGGCACGGTGATGATCTGCAACGAGGCGGATCGCCCGGGCCGCAGCCGGTCGCGCAGCGTGGCGAAATAGGTGGGCCAGTATTTCTGGCCCACCGCCTCGAACATCTCGATCGAGGCGATGCCGTCATAGGTACCGGTCTCGTCGCGGTAATCCTGCAGCTTCAGCTCGACGCGGTCGGACAGGCCCGCCTTCTCGATGCGCGCGCGCGCATAGGCCAGCTGCTCGCGGCTCAGGGTCAGGCCCGTCACGCGCAGCCCGCGCGTGCCCGCGGCATATTCCGCGAAGCCCCCCCATCCGCATCCGATCTCCAGCACGTGGTCGCCTTCCTTCACGTCCATACGGTCGACAATCGAGGCATATTTGGCGATTTGGGCGTTTTCGAGGCTTTCCTGGCCGGTCGGATACAGCCCCGCCGAATAGGTCATCGTCTCGTCCAGCCACGCGCCGTAGAAGGCGTTCCCCAGGTCGTAATGCGCGGCGATGTTGCGCCGGGCCTGCTGCCGCGAGTTGCGCCGCAGCCAGAAGCGTAGCTTCTCGACGAACTGCACGAGCTTCGCGCCGGTGAAGCCCTGGATGATCCGGTCGCCTTCCTTGCTGATCCAGTCGAACACGGCCTGCAGGTCGGGCGTGTCCCATTGCCCGTCCATGTAGCTTTCCATGAAGCCCACGTCGCCGTCGCGCAGAAGCCGCCCGAACACCGCCGGATCGCGGATCTCGATCTCGGCCATCGGGCCCGGCGCCGCGCCTTGCTGACGGAACCGCCGCCCGTCGGGCAGGATGACGTCCAGCCGCCCGCTCTGCGCGCCCCCGGCGATGGCGAAGGCCATGCGGAAGAAGCGGGGCAGGTTGCGCTGTCCCTGTGTCGTCGTGAGTGCAGTCATCGAGTCCCCCGGATTTCGCGCGGGACAAGACCATCCCCCGCGCCTCGCAGCAAGATACGGGCCGCAGCCCGGTTCGGTTTCAGTCCTTGAAGTCGCGATAGGCGTCGAGCGCCCGCTCGCGGCCTTCCTTCAGCCCGACGATGGGCGCGGGCCGCGGGTCGTCCGGCGACAGGCCCCAGCTCTCCGGGATCGCGGCATAGAAGTCGTCGGATTGCAGCCAGCGATCGCGGTATTCGTGCCTGGGGTCGAATTTCTCGCCCTGCGTCTCGGGATTGAAGACGCGGAAGAAGGGCGTGGCGTCGGGGCCCGAGCCCGCGCTCCACTGCCAGCCCATCGCGTTCGAGGCCGGATCCCAGTCGACCAGCGTGTCCGCGAACCAGTCGCAGCCGACGCGCCAATGCGTCATCAGGTGCTTCGTGAGCAGCGAGGCGACGAGCATCCGGGCACGGTTATGCATCCGTCCGGTGACGTAGAGCTCGCGCATGGCGGCATCGACCACGTCGATGCCGGTCTGCCCGCGCCGCCAGGCCTCGGCGTCCGGATTGTCGTCGCGCCAGGGGAAGCCGTCCCACTCCTCGCGCCAGTTCTCGGTCGTCAGGCGCGGCGTGTGATAGGCGAGATGGTGGGCGAAATCGCGCCAGACCAGTTCCGACAGGAAGGTCTCCGCGCCCTTCGAGCCGTCCTGCAGGGCGCGCTGGCCCGCGTGCCAGCAGGACCGGGCCGAGATCTCGCCCCAAGTCAGGTTTTCCGACAGCCCCGAGGTGCCGTTGACGGCCAGCTTGTCACGGGCGCTGTCATAGGCGTCGATCCGGTCGGCCACGAAGGCCGACAGGCGCGAGCGGGCCGAGGTTTCGCCCACCACGACATGCTTGGCGACGATCTCGGCCCCGCGCCGCATCGCGCGGCCCAGCTCCCAATCGGCCAGAACGTCGCTCTCGGGCCAGGATGACGGCGTGGCGAGCGCCGACGGGGCGGAGAGCGTGTCGCCCACCTCGCGGCCGCGGACGTTCTTCCAGAACGGCGTGTAGACCTTGTAGAACCCGCCCGATCCGGTCTCGACGGTCCAAGGCTCGAAAAGGACGTGGCCGTGATGCGACCGCGCCTCCAGCCCGTCCTCGCGCAGCGCTTCCTTCACCTCGGTGTCGCGGGCGCGCTCGTCGGGCACGTAGAGGCGGTTCCAGGTCACCGTCTCGGCGCCGGTCTCCTGAACCAGCGCGCGCAGCACCTCCAGCGCGCGGCCCTGCCGCAGGATCAGCCGGCTGCCGATCCCCTCCAGCCGCTCGGCCAGCGCCTCGAGGCCCAGGCCCAGCCGCCAGGTCGGCGCGGCGCCCCAGCCCTCGACCACCTCGTCGCGGATGAAGACGGGGATCACGGGCCGGCCCTGTTCGGCCGCCCATGCCAGGGCCGGGTTGTCGCTCAGCCGGAAATCCCGGCGCATCCAGAGAATGATCGGTGCCATGGTGCGCAACCTAAGCGGGGGCCGGCCCGGGGCAACGGCCCGGAACGCGATCGGGGGCCCGAAGGCCCCCGATCCGTGGCGCGCGCGGCGGTCGCATCACGCCTTGGCGCGCTCGTCCTGCAGCCCGCGGAAGATGCACCAGCACATCACCAGCAGCACCAGCGTGAACAGAAGGCCCGTCGAGATCACCATCGACTGCAGCGCCGCGAGGCCCCCGCCGATCAGCAGCGCGACGGCCACCGCGCCCTCGAAGATGCACCAGAACACCCGCTGGGGCATCGGCGCGTCGACCTTGCCGCCGGCGGTGATGGTGTCGATCACCAGCGAGCCCGAGTCCGACGAGGTCACGAAGAACACGATCACCAGGATGATCCCGATGAAGGAGGTGATCGAGGCCAGCGGCAGCGGATCCAGCATCCGGAAGAGCTGCAGCGGCAGGTCCGCGTCCTGCGCGCCCGTGTAGCCCTCGGTCAGCACCTGGTTGATCGCCGTGCCGCCGAAGATCGACATCCACATCACGCAGACCAGCGAGGGGATCAGCAGCACGCAGATGACGAATTCGCGCACCGTGCGGCCTCGGCTGACGCGGGCGATGAACATGCCCACGAAGGGGGACCAGCTGATCCACCACGCCCAGTAGAAGGCCGTCCAGCCCTGGCTGAAGTTCACGTCCTCGCGGCCGAAGGGATTGGCCAGCGCGGGCATGAACTGGAAATATGCCAGCAGGCTGTCCCAGAAGAAGGACAGCAGGAAGGCGGTCGGCCCGACGACCAGCACGAAAAGCGCCAGCAGACCGGCGAGCCCCATGTTGATCTCGGACAGCACCTTCACGCCGCCGTCGAGGCCCCGCATGACCGAGACCAGCGCCACGGCGGTGATGACGGTGATCAGGACCACTTCGGTCGTGTTGCCGATGGGCACGCCGAACAGCTCGTTGAGGCCAGCATTGGCCTGCGTGGCGCCGAAGCCCAGCGAGGTGGCGAGACCGAACAGCGTCGCGAAGACCGCGATGATGTCGATCACGTGGCCCGGCCAGCCCCAGATGCGCTCGCCCAAGAGCGGGTAGAAGGCCGAGCGAATGGTCAGCGGAAGGCCCTTGTTGAAGGTAAACAGCGCCAGCGCCAGCGCGACGGTGGCGTAGATCGCCCAGGGGTGCAGGCCCCAGTGGTAGATCGTTGCGGCCATGCCGAGCCGGATCGAGCCTTGCTGGTCGTCCAGCGCGCCGGTCAACGGCGCCCAGTCGGTGCGCAGGTCGCCTTCCGCCGTGGTGCCGCCGAAGGCGGTCGAAAAATGGCTCAACGGCTCGGACACGCCGTAGAACATCAGCCCGATGCCCATGCCCGCCGCGAACAGCATCGCGAACCAGCCGAGATAGGTGTAGTCCGGCACCGCGTCCGAGCCGCCCAGGCGAACCGAGCCGAAGGGCGTCACGATCAGCAGGAGCGCGAAGATCACGACCAGGTCGGCCGATCCGATCAGGAACCAGTCGAAATTCTTCGTGGTGAAGCTGAACATGGCCGAGAAGACCGACGCCGCCTGTTCGGGCAGCGCCAGCGTGTAGAAGACGAAGGCCACGATCGCGGCGGCCGAGATCGGGAAGACCGGGTTGTGGATGTCGAACTTGGCGCGCAGGAGCGAGCCTTCGACATTGTCCTGGCCGATCTCGTAATCGGTCTCGATGCCGGCGACGGTGCCCTCCGGCTCGGGTATCCCGTGTTGCTGGGTTGCGTCTGCCATCTCTGTCTCTCCTGTCGGTCGTTCGTATTCGGTCTTCCGTCTCATCCCGTCAGTGATCGCGGACGACGAAGACCGATGCTTTCGAATGCGCGGCGACCTTGCCGCCGTTCGAGGGCCAGAAATACTCGGCCAGCCCCGGCGGGTGGGATGCCATGACCACGACGTCGGCCTGCAGCTCCTCGGCGGCGTGCAAGAGCCCGTCATCGACCTCGGCGGTGGGGTCCGGGACGACGATCATATGGGCATCGGCCTCGATCCCGTGGCTCTTCGCCTGCGCCTCGGCGAAGGCCTTGAGCTTGGCCTCGAATTCCTTGGGCGTATGCGCCAGCTTGCCGGGCGTGTTGGCGGTGACCGAGACGAAGGTGACGGTCCCCCCGGCCATCCGCGCCAGCGCCGCCGCCACGTCGATGGACTTCCCCAGCTTGTCGACATGTCCCAGGTCGACCGGTGTCATGATCCGTTTGAACATCGTTGCCCCCTCGTTCTTTTCTCGTTCGGTCGCATGCGAAAGCCGCGCCGCGGCTGCGGGGCCAGGCCTGCGCCCGGCAAGCCTAACACGGTCATCACCGAGGGCAAAACGAACGGTTCGGGAAGGACGGGGGCCGGATTTCGACCCCGGGCCGCCGGTTTCACGCGGCGGCCCGGGGCGCGGAAGCAGGGTCAGGCGTTGACGTCGACGACGACGCGGCCGCGCACCCGGCCCTTCAGGATGTCCGCGCCCAGCTTGGGCAGATCGGCGAGCGTCGCCTCGGTCACCATGCCTTCGAGCTTGTCCATCGGCAGAAGCTCCGCCAGCCGCTTCCAGGCGCGGACGCGGTTGTCGTAGGGCTGCATCACGCTGTCGATGCCGAGAAGGTTCACGCCGCGCAGCAGGAAGGGGATGACCGTCGCGGGCAGGTTCGCCCCGCCCGCAAGCCCGACCGCCGCGACCGAGGCGCCGTATTCCATCTGCCCCAGCAGCCGGGCCAGCATCGGGCCGCCGACGGCGTCGACGCAGCCGCCCCAGGTCTCGCTTTCCAGCGGACGCTTGACCGTCTCGGCCAGCTCGGCGCGGGGCACGATCTGCGTGGCGCCGAGCCCGCGCAGATACTCCTCCTGCTCGGGCCGGCCGGTCACCGCGGCGACCTCCTTGCCCAGTGCGGCGAGGAGCGCCACGGCCACCGAACCCACGCCGCCCGCGGCCCCGGTGACCAGCGCGGGGCCGGCCTTGATCCCGTGATCCTCCAGCGCCTGCACGGCCAGCATCGCGGTGAAGCCCGCCGTGCCCACCGCCATCGCCTGCCGCGTGGTCAGCCCGTCGGGCAGCGGCACCAGCCAGTCGGCGCGCACCCGGGCCTTCTGACTGTAGCCGCCCCAATGCGCCTCGCCCACGCGCCAGCCGGTCAGCACGACCTTGTCGCCGGGCGCGTAGCGATCGTCCGAGGAGGTCTCGACCGTGCCGGCGAAATCGATGCCCGGCACATGCGGATACTTGCGGACCAGCCCGCCGCCCGGCCCGATGCAGAGCCCGTCCTTGTAGTTCACCGTCGAATATTCGACCGCGACCGTGACCTCGGTCTCGGGCAGGTCGTCCAGCGTCAGATCCTTGACCGCCGCGTGGGTGCCGTCATCGTCCTTCTCGACCACCAGTGCCTTGAACATCATCTCGCAATCCCCCTCATCTCCAGAATTTCTCTCGCAACACCGCCTTGCGCGGGCCGTCCTGCGTGCGCACCTCAACGGTCTCGCCCGCGTTCCAGCGGCGGTCCACCATGCCGATGGCCACGCCGCAGCCGAACTCCAGCGACCAGGCCGCCGAGGTGACGACCCCGATCCGCGTGTCGCCCAGCATGATCGGCCAGAGCCGGTCGCAAGACGGCACCGGGCCGGCCATCTCGACCGCCATCAGGCGCCGGTTCGACACGTGGTCGCGCAAGGCGGGTCCGCCGATGCAATCATACACCTGCACGTATTTGTCCAAACCCACCTCGAAGGGCGTGTCCAGATCGGTCATGTCGTTGCCGTAGCTGAGCATGCCGCCCTCGATGCGCTCGACCAGGTTCGGACAGCCCGCGCGCACGTCGAGGTCGCGCCCCGCCTCGAACAGCGCATCCCAGAGCGGCATGGCGTCGGCCTGCCGCTCGACATAGATCTCGAACCCGCCCTGCTTGGAATAGCCCGTGCGGCTGACGATCATCTCGGTGCCGTTGAAGGCGAAGCGCCCGTAACGGAAGAAGCGCAACTTGCGCACCGCCTCGCCGAAGACCCGCCCCGCCAGCTCGTCGGCCAGCGGGCCCTGCACGGCCAGCGGCTGCACGTCGGCCTCGAAGACCTGCACGCCGTAGCCGCCCGCCTCGGCCATGCCCTCGATCCAGAGGCGCAGCTCGCCATCGGCCACGCTGACCCACCAGGTGTCGGGCCGCGGCTTCAGCGCGACGGGGTCGTTCAGCATGCCCCCGTCGTGATTGCAGATCGGCACGTAGGCGCATTGGTCCAGCTGAAGCTGCGACAGGTCGCGCGGGGTCAGGCGCTGCATCAGGGTGTCGGCATCGGGGCCGGTGATCTCGACCTGACGTTCGCAGGCCACGTCCCAGACCTGCACCGCGCGCTTGAGATGCGCCGCGTCCACATCCGTGCCGGCGAAGGCGGCCGGCAGCATCATCCGGTTGTAGACCGTGTAGGCCGTGCACCCGGCCCGGTCGACGGCATCGGTCCACCAGGTGCGGCGGACACGGTTGGATCGGGCGAGCGCCGTCACGCGTCCTCCGGCATGAAGATGAGGTCGGTGGCCTCGGTCGCAGCGCCCGCCGCGGTCAGCATCGCGTGATTCTGCCCGCGGTGATGCGTCTGGTGATTGAAGAAATGCGTGTAAAGCACGGGCTTGGGCTTCGTGACCTCGCGGCCCAGAACGCCCGACCACCAGGCGACCTCGCCCGTGCAGTCGGTCATCGCCTCGGCCCAGGCCCGGATCGCCGCATCCGTCTCGCGCCGCGCGGACGCCCATTCGCCCACATTCGCGGTCATCCCGGTCCCGCCGTCCGTGTAAATCTCGGGCATGGCACCGTCCGAGAGCCGCGACATCCAGACCCGGTCGCCCCAGAGCACATGGTTCGCCGTCCCGAGGATCGAGCCGAAGAACGCGCCCCGGTCACGCTTGGCCTCGCCCTCGGGCAGGCCCGCCATCGCCTCGGCCATCCAGCCGTTCTGCCAGGCGTTGTAGCCCGCCATCATCCGCACCCAGTCGGGCGTGATCGGCGCTGCGCTCATTTCGGCACCTCGGGCCCGGACCAGTCGATCTGGCAGATCTCGGCGGATCGGCCCTCGAAATCCCAGACCCGGCCGAAGGCGCGGACGCGGCCCTTGGTGGCGGTGGCGACGGTGATATCGGCGCCCATCCAGTATTCGGTATTGGTGGCCACGATGTCCTTCTCGGGGTCCTTGCCCTGCACCGGCACGATCTCGCCCTGGATCTTCTTGCCGACCATCAGGCGGCGGGTCTTGCCCTCGTTCTCGTAGGTGATCTTGGCGCGCTCGGCACCCAGGAACTCCGAGACGAGCAGCTTGAACAGCCCCGTCGTGCCCTTGGCGCGGCCCGAGAAGATCTCGATCAGGCCCAGATATCCGGCCTGGTCGGCGCGGTCGTCGATGAAGGCCGCGGCCTTCCAGTTGCCACGCGCCATCAGGCCCGGGATCTCGAGCAGAAGGCCCACGTTCAGCCCCGACAGGTCGCTGTCGCCGTAATGCCCCTCGTCGATGCGGATCCCCGACCAGGCCTGGCAATAGCCCTCGGTCGGCGCGTGCTTGCCCAGTGAGACCACGCAGGGGCAGAAGACCGTGCAGTTGCAGTTCAGGATCAGCTCGCCCTTGATGGCCCAGGGCGTGCGCCCCCCGCCGGCGGCGGGCGACATGCGGCTGGACACCACGGGGGCGGGGATCTTCACGTTCATAGGATTCCTCCGGTCAGGTAACCCGCCCCGGCCAGACAGCCGAGCGCGATGGCGCGGGGCACGAGGACCCCGCGGGACAATTTTTCGGCCGTCATCAGCAGCGTGGCCAGCGCCATGAAGCCCAGCGACATCGCGCCGCCGATCAGCCCCAGCGCCATCAGCGCCCAGCAGCAGCCCAGGCAGGTCGCGCCCAGGCGCAGGCCCATGCGCCAAGGCCCCTCGGCCCAATGCGACATGAAGAAGGTCAGCGGCCGGCGGCACTTGCTGAGGCAGGCTTCCTTGAGCGTCGAGACTTGGTAGCCCGCCGCCAGCACCAGGAGCGCCGGCGCCAACGCCGGATGCGCCAGACCGCCCGCCCGCGCGAGCGCCAGCTGCAGCGCGGCCGCGGCCAGCGCGAAGCCGACCCAAACCGCGGCGTAGCCCGCGACAAGCGCGACGCCGCCCCCGGTGCCGTGGGCATCGGCGACCTCGTCATGGGTGGCGAAGGCCGGAAGCGCGGTGGGCAGCATCATCGCCGCCGACATCAGCAGCCACATCGCCGCGAGGCCCGGCAGCCCCGCCGCCTCGGGCGCGGTCAGGCAGAGGTCGCGCAGGGCGTGGCCCCAATCCACCGGGGTCGAGATCGCCCAGACGCCCGTCCAGGCCGCGATCAGCCCGGCATAGAGCGCCAGCCAATGCGGCGCGGTCATGCGTGACAGATGCCTCACCGCACCTCCCCAGGCTCCCGGTCGATCCGGAAAACAGCACTGTCAGGATTTCGCGCGCGGGGCAATCCGTCCGGACGCCATGCCGCGGCCCCGGATCGCGGGCCCTCGGACGACGAGTTCCGGCCGCGCGCGACCCCGCTTGCCGCCCGACGCGACTGCTCCTAGCTTCCGCGCCAAGAAACGATCCAACACGGGAGTTCACCATGACCATCAAGACCGCCCTCTGGGCCGGCACCGCAGCGCTGTTCGCGCTGCCTGCCGCCGCGCAGGACCTGACCGTCTTCGACTACGCGGGATTCGAGGATCCCGCCTTCCATTCCACCTATGTCGCGGCGCGCGGCGGCTCGCCGGAATTCGCCTTCTTCGGCGACGAGGAGGAGGCCTTCCAGAAGCTCTCCTCCGGCTTCCGGTCGGACGTGACCCATATCTGCGCGGGCAGCGTGCCGAAATTCGTCGAATCCGGCCTGCTGGAGCCCTGGGACACCGCGCGCATCGCGAATTGGGAAAACCTCAACACCGACCTGACCGGCCAGCAGGTCGCGGGCGAAGGCGAGGTCTATTTCCTGCCCATCGATTACGGCTCCACCGCCATCGCCTACAATTCCGAGGAGGTGCCCGCCGAGGACGTGGCCTCGCTCGACGTGTTCCTGGACCCGAAATACCAGGGCCGCATGGCGATCCCGGACAACGTGGACGACGCCTACGCGCTGGCCTATCTCGCGACCGGCACGACCAACTGGCAGGACGCCACCGAGGCGCAGTTCCAGGCCGCCTCGGACTGGCTGCGGCAGGTGCATCCGAACCTGCGGACCTATTGGGTCGATCCGGGCGAGCTGTCGCAGCTTCTGGCCTCGGGCGAGGTGCTGGTGAGCTGGGCGTGGAACGAGACGCTGCCGACCATGGTCGAGGAGGGCTTCCCCATCGGCTTCCAGCGCGAGGCGGCGGAAGGCTCGTCGCTGTGGCTCTGCGGCTACGTGAACATGGCCGAGGGTCCGGGCTCCGAGGATGCCGCCTATGACTACGTGAACGCCATGCTCGACGCGAGCGCGACGCAGCCGCTACTCGACTCGGGCTACGGCCAGGCGAACGCGGTGGCGATGGCCGACCAGGGCGAGGAGGCGCTGACCGCCTCGGGGCTCGGCCAGATCGACGCGCCGGTCCTCGCGCAATTGCCGATGGATGGCGAGCTGCGCCAGAAGCAGGCCGAAGAGTTCGAGCGCATCAAGGCCGGCTTCTGACCCGCGCCCGCCGGGGCGCAACTGATGAAACGCAAAGCCCCCGCCGGCGCGAACCGGCGGGGGCCTTACTTTGCGCGTCGCGCCGCGTCAGCGAAGCAGGCGCGCCGGCGTCAGCCCCGCGACCGGGCCCGAGGGATCCTCGGTCAGCTCGTAGGGCTGGGGGATCGGAAAGTGGGTCTGCAGCGGGTCGGGGCAGACGGTCATATTGTTCGATCCGCGGATCTTGATGTCGTTTCCGGCCTCCAGATAGAGCCCGCCATCGACCTGCAGATCGCCTGTCGTGTCCATCACCGGCGAGGCGGTGACCACGCCGTTGAGATTGGCGCTGCCGCGCCATTTCACCGAGACTGGCGAGAGGATGTAGCTGTCGAAGGCGCCCGTGCTGCAGAAGCCCGGCGCACCGATGGTCGAGCTGCCCATCACGTCCACGGCCTGTTCGGCCAGCGCGTAGATCGTCCGGATGTCGGAATTGCTGCCGCCCATCTGCATCGTGCCGCGGACGATGAAGGCGACGTTGCTCAGGTCGATGCCGTTCTTCACCTTCATGCCGTGATTGACGAGGTAGATGGTGTTCGGCGCGATCTCGCTTTGCTTCTTCACCTGCCACCACCAATCGTCGACCTTGCGGATCGTCATCGGCCCGCCCGTCGACGAGATGCTCGCCGGGATCAGCGGGCCCTGGTAGGTCGCGCCGTCCGGCATCGCCCAGAGGGTCGACCAGGTGTCCACGAAGGTCTGCGCGATGACCGGCAGGATCTCGGTGTCCATATGCGCCTCGACCTTGATCTCCTCCAGCGGGTCGGAGCCGCCGCGCAGCGTCGTGATCGAAATGCTGTCGAGGCTCGGGGCCGAGACCTTCGCCCCGCTCGCGATCAGGTTGTTGTTGCTGGCCGAGGCGCCGGTGGTGCCGTGCAGGCAGACCGGGCCCACCAGCTCGGCGTTTCCGACCAGCTCGGAAAAGCCTTCCGAGATCACCGTGATGTTGCCGCAGGTGTGCAGGGGCGAGGGCACGGCCGTGGGCGGCGCGATCGCCTCGGCGATGGAGAAGGTGTTCAGATCCATGTCGTCCTGGCCGACCATGCCCAGCAGCGCCATGCGGATCGGGTTGCCCCGCGCCACGCTTCGCTGACCGTCCACCTTCACGGCAGTCGGGCTGACCTCGTCGATGACGAAGAAGCCGCTGTCGGAGTCGAAATGGCCGAAGGACACGTCGGTCGCGTTGATGACCGAGCCGTGCATGCCGGAGTCGAGGTTCATCCCGCCGATCTGCACCGCGGCCGCACGTGCCGCAGGCACGTCGTCGAGGCGCTGCGCCGCCGCCAGCGCGGCGGCATCGGTGGCCGAACGGACCTGGTTCTTGACGCGCCAGCTATTGGCCCCGTCCACTGCGATCCCGCCGATTACCAACATGCCCAGCAGCCAGTAGAGGCCGTGGATTGTCGCGGCGCCGTCGTCGCGGCTCAGGAAACGGGTGAGGATGGAATGGGGCATGGTTTCAAACCTCGCTGGCCATGACGACGCGGCCTTCCATGGTGCGCCCCGTCAGGAAGGCGCGCCCGAAGATCAGAACGTCGGAGAATTCGACCGAGACCGTCGCAGTGACGTAGGTCCCGTCATTGACGACATCGAGCGTGTAGTCGCCGGGGCTCGTGAAGCGGCCCAGAAGCGCGGGCGTCTCGGCCTCGGTCAGCGACCCGGTCGCCACCGCGCGCGCCACGTCGCGGGACACGTCGTAGAGCTGCGCGTGCTTGTAGAGAAGGACGGAGGTGTCCGCCGACACCATGAGCATCAGCGTCATGGCGATCATCCAGATGGAGTATTCGACGGACATCGCGCCCGTCTCGTCCCGTGCCCATCTGCTGAAGAATTGTTTCATCTGCCCACTCTTGCGACTCATCGACGAAGCTAAATTCGCCCGGCAATGCGTCGCAGTCCGGAGCGCAAAGGCGACATCATTTGGGCAATCGCGGCTTTGCGGCGTCGCCGGCCCCGCCGATCGGTCTAACTGGACGCGAAATCGAAACAGTCCGGAGACACCGCCATGGACCTCGTCACGATCCTCAACATCCTCATCGCCGCGCTCTCGATCGGCTTCGGCGCGGCGGGCTGGCTGGCGCCCGGCTACACGATGAAGACGCTCGACCTGGCGGATGGCGGCTCGACCATGGGGACGTCCGAGACGCGCGCCGCCTCGGGTGCGCTCTTCGTGTCGGCGGGGATCGGCGCGATGCTGCTGGGAAGCCCCGCGGGCTACGCCATGCTGGGCTTCATCTGGGCGGGCGGCGGTGTGGGCCGGCTCACGTCGCTGATCGTGGACGGGCAGACGCCGCTGAAGTGGAAATTCTTCGCCGCCGAGGCGGTGATCGGCGGGCTGGGCATCGCGATCAACATCTGAGCGGGCGCGCCCGGCCTAAGGCCCGGCGAAGAGCCCGTCCGCGATGGCCATCCCCAACCGCAGGATGGCGGCGGCGAGCCCTTCCTCGGAGGGCCCGCCCGCGTCGATCGGCGACGGATCGTAGCCCAGGTCCGCCTGGTTGAAGGCGAAGCCGAGCGCGCCCAGCCCCATGACCGGCTCGCCGGGCCTGAAATCGGACCAGTCCTCGCCCTCGGCCGAACTGTATTGGCCCAGCACATGGTTGATGGCCGCGAAGGCGTCCTGCGGGGTCTGCACGGCAGGGCCGAAGCGGATCCCGAAGAGCACGGTCCCCCTGCGGTCGAACAGGTAGAGCTGCGCGTCGCGCTCGACCTCGCCGTTGATCGTCCGCTCCATCGCGAAATAGACGGCTGGCTTGAAGAAATCGACGGTGAAGGGCAGCAGCATCTTGTCGAGCGACATCTCGAGATCCGCGTGCCGCGCGGACATCGAGATCGCGTGACGGACCTGCTGGATCTCGCTCATCGTCTTCAGTTCGGCCGCCCAGACCGGATCCCAGGTCAAGTCCCCGATCCAGCCCGTCCGTTGCGGCTGCAGGATGGCCATCAGCTCGATCTGATCGCTCAGACCGGTCAGGAAGACCTCGATCCCGTCGCAGCTGTTCCACCGCCGTTCGATCGCCACATGCTGGCAGGCCGGCCCGTATTCGAGGCGCTGCAGCGCGCGGCTGTCCGCCCGCGCGAGGATCGTCCCCTGCGACAGCGTGATGGTCCCGTCGGGCTGTTCGGGATCGAGCGGAAGGGCGTCGCCCCCGGCGTGAGCGGTCGTGGCGCAGAGGCAGAGAACAAGGGCGGCGAGACGGTTCATGCGAAGGCTCCGGATCGTTTCGATCCGAAACCTGCCGACCGGATGCGGCGAAAACATGGAGACGCCCCAGCCTCCGTCGCATCTTGATCCCGAGGGCCGCAGCGCCTACCTTTCATCCTGTTCGGGCAACCGGACTATGGCGATAAACGCGCCCGTAATAAGCGGATCGGACCCGGGGGCGGTACCCGGCGGCTCCACCAGACACCCTCGTTGGGGGACCATGGGGCCGAAACAGGATCGACGGACGTCTAAAGGGGATAGCTTTCGCTCGGTGAGATACCACCGTTATCGGTTCACAATGTACAGTTGCCAACGACAACCGTGCTCCGGTGGCGATGGCCGCGTAAGCGGTCGGAACTACCGAAACTTTAAGCCCTTGCGCCTAGCAGCGTAAGGCGGGGTTCGCAGGCACCTGGCAACAGAAGCCTGCATTTCCCCTCCCTCCCGGCGACGCGGTGCCCTGCGCCAATTGCGGACTTGTTCCCTGCCCCGGCCTCTGGTCTATCATCGAGATAGCTTAGGCCCGGAGGACGCGGATGTCCGACACGCCCGACACGATCGACTACGGCACGATGATGCACGACGCGATGCGCGGGCTGATCGCGCGGGTCCTGCGGCGCGTCGCGCGCGATGGGCTTCCGGGCGAGCATCATTTCTTCATCTCCTTCGACACCAACCATCCGGGCGTGCAGGTGGCCGACTGGCTGCGCGAGCGTTACCCCGAGGACATGACCATCGTGCTGCAGCACTGGTACGAGGGGCTGGAGGTGCGCGAGGACGATTTCTCCGTCACGCTGAATTTCGGCGACCATCCCGAGCCGCTGATCATTCCCTTCGACGCGCTTCGCACCTTCGTCGACCCCTCGGTCGAGTTCGGGCTGCGCTTCGAGCGGCGCGACGATGACGACCTGTCCGAGATCGATGCGGATGCGCTGGACGGCGAGGCGGAGGCCCCCTTCGCCGAGATCGATCCCGATGGCGACGATGACGCCAAGGACGGCAAGGGCGAACGCCGAGAGGCCGAAATCGTCAGCTTGGACCGGTTCCGGAAATAGGTTTCAGGCGGTGGCGGCGCGCCGGCGCTGGCGCCAGCCCAGCCCGCCGAGGCCGCCCAACGCAGCCAGCAGCATCCAGACGCCCGCCGGAAGCGGCACCGCGATCAGCGGATTGCCCGGCCGCGTGACCAGCCCGCCGATCACCGCGTTCTGTCCGGCCTTGTCGAAGATCAGGTCGCCCGCCCCCGCCCACAGGACCCAGAGGCCCTGCCGGTAGGTCCGCTTGCCGCTGGTCAGCGTGAAGGGCACGCCGCCGGGATCGACCCGGTCGAATTCGTTGAGAAGGGGCGAGAGCTCGGCGATGTGCCGGCCCGCATAGATGCCCAGGACCGTCTGGTCGGTGAAGCTGTCGAACAGGGCGGTGTCGATCTGGTCCCCGAAGGCGGAGTCGCGCAGCGTGATCAGACCCAGCCGGTTGCCGCCCACGTTGTAGACGAGCGGGTCCTGGCCGCGCTCCGGAACGTCGATTTGCCCGTCCCACGGGTTCAGAAGCGCCGCCTGCGCGGGCAGCGCGACGGCGGCCAGCACGACGCAGGCGACGAACAGGCGCAAGACGCGCGCGAGATATGGGCGGGAATCGGTCATGTGCACGGGCGTCTGGATGACACCCAAAGATGGCATCATGTTGACGGCGCGGGGCCCGGATGGACGCAGCCGCGCACCTTCGCTACACCGCTGCCGACCCCTGCCCGAGCCTTTGGAGCGCCGCATGACCGAGACCCGTACCGAGACCGACAGCTTCGGCCCGCTCGAGGTCCCCGCCGACAAGTACTGGGGCGCTCAGACCCAGCGCTCGATCCTGAATTTCCCCATCGGCTGGGAACGCCAGCCGGTGCCGATCATCCGCGCGCTCGGCGTGGTCAAGAAGGCCGCTGCCGCCGTCAACGAGGGCTTCGGCGACCTGGACAGCCCGCGCGCCAAGGCCATCGCGCAGGCGGCCTCCGAGGTGATCGAGGGCAAGTTCGACGACAATTTTCCGCTGGTCGTCTGGCAGACGGGCTCGGGCACGCAATCGAACATGAACGCCAACGAGGTCATCGCCAATCGCGCGATCGAGATCATGGGCGGCACGCTGGGATCGAAGGACCCGGTCCATCCCAACGATCACTGCAATATGGGCCAGTCCTCGAACGACACCTTCCCGACCGCGATGCACGTGGCCATCGGCATGGTGGCCCGCGACACGCTCCTGCCCGGGCTGCGCAAGCTGCACCAGGCGCTGGCGGCCAAGTCCGACGAATTCAAGGACATCATCAAGATCGGCCGCACGCATACGCAGGACGCGACGCCGCTGACGCTGGGCCAGGAATTCGGCGGCTATGCCCACCAGGTCGCCAAGGGGATCGAGCGGGTCGAGGCCTGCCTACCCGACATCTACGAGCTTGCGCAGGGCGGCACGGCGGTGGGCACCGGGCTCAACACCCGCAAGGGCTTCGCTGAGAAGGTCGCCGCCGAGATCGCGACCATCACCGACCTGCCCTTCGTTACCGCGCCCAACAAGTTCGAGGCGCTGGCCGCGCATGACGCGATGGTCATGTTCTCGGGCGCGCTGAAGACCGTGGCGGCGAGCCTCTTCAAGATCGCCAACGACATGCGGCTCCTAGGCTCGGGGCCGCGCTCGGGCCTGGGCGAATTGATCCTGCCGGAGAACGAGCCCGGCTCGTCGATCATGCCGGGCAAGGTGAACCCGACCCAGGCCGAGGCGCTGACCATGGTCTGCGCCCATGTCATGGGCAACGACGCCGCCGTGGGCTTCGCCGGCAGCCAGGGCCATTTCGAGCTGAACGTCTACAACCCGATGATGAGCTACAACGTCCTGCAGAGCATGCAGCTTCTGGGCGACGCGGCCGGCAGCTTCACCGACAACATGGTGCGCGGCACGCAAGCCAACGTGGAACGCATCGATAAGCTGATGAAGGAGAGCCTGATGCTGGTCACCGCGCTCGCCCCCACCATCGGCTATGACAACGCCACCAAGGTCGCCAAGACCGCGCATAAGAACGGCACGACCCTGCGCGAAGAGGCGATCAATCTGGGGCTGGTGGATGCCGAGACCTTCGACCGCGTCGTCCGCCCCGAGGACATGATTGGCCCGGAAATGACCGGGAAGGTCGTCAACCTGAAGGCCGCCCGGAAGGCCCGCGCCCGCGACGAGGCCCGCGCCGCGGCCGACGCCAATGCCGCGCGGCACGGGCGCAGCAAGGCCGAGCGCCTTCGCGCGGCGGCGGAGGAGGACAAGGCGGCGCGCGACCACGAAGGCCACAAGCGCGAATGACCGATGCCCGGCCCCGCAAACGCTCGCTGACGCTGCACGGCCATCGCACCTCCGTCTCGATGGAGGAGGCCTTCTGGACCGCCTTCGTCGAGATGGCCCGCGCCGAGGGCCTGTCGATCAACGCGCTGGCCGCCCGCATCGACCGCGAGCGCGGCGTCTCGGCCGGGCTGGCCTCGGCGATCCGGGTGGCGGTGCTGCGCCACGCGCAATCGCTGTCGAGGGACTGACCCGGGCCCGGCGGCCGGGGGTCGCCGTATCCCCTAGCGCGCCGCCGGGTCCGGTCCGCCATCCATCGCCCAGGGGTCGCGCATCGCCACCTCCCCGCGCAGACGCGGCAGGCTCTCGGGATGCGCCTCCTGAAGCCAGGCGAGCACCTTCTCGCGCACCTCGCAGCGCAGGTTCCAGTTGGTGGGCGAATCCTTCGACGACATCAGCGCGCGCAGGTGCATCGTGTCCTTGTCGGTGTCCACAACCTGCAAGACCTTCACTTGGCCGTCCCAATGCGGGCTGTCGGCGATGGTGCGCTCGACGACCTGCCGCATCTCCTCGACCGGCATCGTGTAATCGACATACCAGAAGACCGAGCCCATGATCGACGCGCTCTCCCGCGTCCAGTTCTGGAAGGGCTTCTCGATGAAATAGCTCAGCGGCACGACCAGCCGGCGCCAGTCCCAGATGCGGACGACAACATAGGTGGCATAGATCTCCTCGATCCAGCCCCACTCGCCCTCGACGATCACCACGTCCTCCAGCCGGATCGGCTGGGTCAGCGCGATCTGGATCCCCGCGATCAGGTTGGCCAGCACCGGCCGGGCCGCGAAGCCCAGCACCAGCCCCGCCGCCCCCGCCGAGGCGAAGAGCGACACGCCGTATTCGCGCACCCCCTCGAAGGTGATCAGCACCGCCCCCGCCGTCAGGATCACCGTGACGATGGTCACCGCGCGCTTCAGGATCCGAAGCTGCGTCAGGTACTTGCGGGCCATCAGGTTGTCGGCCTCGTCCAGCCGGTGGGTCCGCATCGCGCGCGCCGCCAGGATGTCCGAGGCGATCAGGACGAACCAGCCGACCAGCACGATGATCGCGATCAGGGCGCCGTGTTCGAGGAAACCCACCACCTGCGGCGGAAGCCGCGTCGCCTGCACCGAAAGCCCGATCGCGACGAGGATCGAGACCAGCCGCAGGGGCCGCCGGGCGCGCGTCAGGAACCGGGCCCAGAGGCTCTCGACGCCCCGAAGCCGGCGCAGGATGATCCGGAAGGCGAGCCCGTGGATCAGCAGCGCCAGCGCGATGGCGAGCGCGACGATCGTCAGCGGTTCGACGAAGGCGGGCAGGCCGCCGAGCACGTCGTCGATCCGGTCCAGGGCGGTGTAGACGGGTTCCATGGTGCTGCAACGCAGCGAAGGCCGGGATCGTTGCGCCTCAGCGCGCGGCGTCCAGCGTCTCGATCACGGCCTCGGGCGGCACGTCCGAGGTCACGAAGGCCGCGCCGATGTCGCGGGCCAGCACGAAGCGCAGTTTGCCAGCCACCACCTTCTTGTCCTGCCCCATCAGCTCCAGCAGCGCGGCCGCGTCCGGCAGGTCGCCGGGAATGTCCGACAGCCGCCGCGTCATGCCCATGGCTTGCAGATGCGCGCGCAGCCGGCTCGGCGCCTCCTGCGGGCACAGGCCCAGCCGCGCCGACAGATCGAAGGCCAGCGCGCAGCCCAGCGCCACCCCCTCGCCATGCAGCAGGCGGTCGGAATAGCCCGTCGCCGCCTCCAGCGCATGACAGAAGGTGTGGCCGAGGTTCAGAAGCGCGCGGTCGCCCTGCTCGGTCTCGTCGCGCGCGACGATCGCCGCTTTCATCTCGACCGAGCGGCGCACGGCGCGGGCGCGCAGCTCCGGGTCGGCGGCCAGGTCCGGGCCGTGCGCCTCCAGCCAGGCGAAGAACTCGGCATCGCCCAGCAGCCCGTATTTCACCACCTCGCCATAGCCCGCGCGGAAGTCGCGCGGGGCCATCGTCTCCAGCACGTCGACATCGGCCAGCACCAGGCTCGGCTGGTGAAACGCGCCCACGAGGTTCTTGCCGTGCCGCGTGTTGATCCCGGTCTTGCCGCCCACCGAGCTGTCGACCTGCGCCAGAAGCGAGGTCGGCACCTGCACGAAGCGCACGCCGCGCCGAAGTATCGCCGCGGCGAAGCCCGCCAGGTCGCCGATCACGCCACCGCCCAGCGCCACCACGACGTCGCCGCGCTCGCAGCGCTGGTCCAGCAGCCATTCGACCGCGCGCTGCAGGTTGGCCCAGTCCTTGGTGCCCTCGCCCGGCTCCAGTTCAAGCGCGGGCGCCGCGATCTCGCCCAGCCCCGCGCGCAAGTCGTCGAGATGCAGCCCGGCCACCCGGCTCTCGGTCAGTACGAAGACGCGCGGCCGCGACAGCAGCGGCGCGATCATCGCGCCCGCCCGCGGCAGCAGCCCGCGGCCGACATGCACGTCATAGGCGCGCGCGCCCAGCTCGACCCGGACCGGCGCGCTCATGTCACGACGCCCGCGCGGCGCAGCGCGCGCAGGACCCGGTCCACCATCTGCGCGATGGAGAAGGCCGGATCCGCCTCGACCACCAGCTCGGCTTGGGCATAGGACGGCTCGCGCTCGGCCAGCAGGCGGATCAGGGTGGCCTTCGGGTCGTCGGTGAGCAGAAGCGGCCGCGTCGTCTTGTGGCGCACCCGGTTCCACAGAAGCTCCGCATCGGCCTTCAGCCAGACCGACAGGCCCGCCGCGGCGATGGCGGCGCGGTTCTCGGGGCGCAGGAAGGCCCCGCCGCCGGTGGACAGCACGCCTGGCCCCTCGGCCAGCAGGCGTTTCAGCACCTCGGTCTCGCGGCGGCGGAAGAAGGCCTCGCCGTCGCGCGCGAAGATCTCGGGGATGGACATGCGGGCGGCGGTCTCCATCGCGGCATCGGTGTCGCGGAAGGGCACGCCCAGCCGTTCGGCCAGCGCCGTGCCCACGGCGGTCTTGCCGCACCCCATCATGCCCACCAGCACGACCGGCCGCGTCAAGCCGGCCTCGGCCGCGCTTGGCATGTTCTCGCCCATCATGCCGATCGCCCCCTCTCCCGGGCCTGCCCTCACTGCGATTGCCAACTATAGAGCGACCCGCCAGAATGGAAGCAACGACAACAGGCAGGCAGGCATGTTCCGATTTCTGAAGTATCTTCTGATCCTCGCTGTCATCGGGGCGATCGGCCTGTTGGGCTATTCCTACCTGATGGAGCCCGAGACCGCGCCGCGAAGCGACCGGATCGAGATCGATGCGGGCTAGCGCCGCGGCGCTGGCGCTGATCCTCGCCGCGCCGGCTCCCGCGCAGGAGGCCCCGGCCTCGGCGATCCCCTGGCTGTCCGACAGCCTCGCGAATCGCGGCGCCGCCCCGCGCGCCGACGAGCCGGAGGCGACGCCGCTGACGCAGACCGACGTCACCGTCTCCTCGCTCGCGGGCACGCGCCGCGACGCCGTTGGGCTGCTGCCGGTCGCGCTGACCGGCCTGCCGCGCGAAACCTTCGCGGGCTCCGACCCCGCCCGGCTCGAGGCGCTGCTGCGCGCCCAGCCCGGCGGCGCGTTGCCCGCGATCCGCGAACTGGTCCTGATGCTGCTCTTGGCCGAGCTCGACGGGCCGCGCGCCGCCGCCGATCCCGATCGGCTGTTCCTAGCGCGCATCGACGCGCTTCTCGAGATGGGCGCGCTGGACCAGGCGCAGGCGCTGCTCGAACGCGCGGGCGCCACTGATCCGGCCGCGTTCCGGCGCTGGTGGGACACCTCGCTCCTGACCGGCTTCGACACCCGCGCCTGCGACGCGATGGCGGCCAATCCCGGCGTCGCCCCGACCCTGCCCGCGCGCATCTTCTGCCTGGTGCGCGGCGGCGACTACCCGGCGGCGCTTCTGACGCTGGACACCGGGCGCGCCATCGGCGCCATCTCGGCGGAGGAGGACCTGCTGCTGGCGCAGTTCCTCGACCCCGAGCTTTTCGAGGGCGAACCGCCACCCCCCGCCCCGCGCCCGATGACGCCCTTGGCCTTCCGCCTGCTCGACGGGATCGGCGAGACGCCTGCCACGCGCGACCTGCCGCTGGCCTTCGCAGCCGCCGACCTGCGCCCTACGACCGGCTGGAAGGCGCAGATCGAGGCGGCGGAGCGGCTGGTCCGCGCCGGCACGCTCGACCCCAATCGGCTGCTCGCGCTCTATACCGAGCGGCGGCCCGCGGCCTCGGGCGGGGTCTGGGACCGCGCGGCGGCGATCCAGCGCCTCGATACCGCGCTGCTCTCGGGCGAGACGGACAAGGTCGCGGACGCGCTGCCCGAGGCGATGGCGCGGATGCGCGACGCGGGGCTTCTGGTGGCCTTCGCCGAGCTCTACGGCGCGCGGCTCGCCCGGCTGGACCTGCCGCGGGAGGCGGCGGCGCTGGCGCTGCGCGCGGGGCTTCTGTCGGAAAGCTACGAAGCCGCCGCCCGCGGCGCGGCGCCCGCCGATCCGCGCGACGCCTTCGCCGCCGCCATCGCCCGGGGCGAGATGCCCTCTCCCCCGCCGGGTGTCCTGCCCGCCGCCATCGCCGACGGCCTGACCGGCGACCCGCCCGGAGACCTGTCGCGCCTGGTGGCCGAAGACCGGCTGGGCGAGGCGCTCTTGCGGACCGCCCTGATGCTGGAGGA